>NZ_DAIOEU010000001.1:0-306046 GCF_036746095.1 Dyella sp. | reverse complement strand
CTGCGAACAGACAGGGCTGGTGACGACGGCGATACTTGATCAGTGTTGCCTTAAGACAAGAACAGCTACGCCTTTTCCTTGAGAAGGTCACCTATCCAACTCTCAGGCGAATACCTGGATCTCCATAGTTGCGCTTTTCCCATGGACAGCCCTTTCAACTGATCGAGCTTATTCATAGCCTCCCCCACGGCAATATTGACTGCTTCTGCACTATCGCCTCGATAAACAACGCCCGCAGCTTCACCTTCTTCGATACGACTGCTCATCCACGTCTCGGAAGGAACGATGCAAGGCACTCCAAAAGCGGTCATGAGGGTGAAGACTCCGGATACTGCCTGACTATAAAACTGGCGTTCGTAAGGCAACACAGCCAAATCGAGCGTCCCGCAAACTCTATGCATTTCATCTTCGTCGAGCCACCCTCTCAGCAGCGTTACTCTTGGGGATTCCATTGCGAGCCCTGATGGGTCGTCGCGGGACAAACGATGATCCTGCACGACAAATTCGATGTCTTGATGAACGGCAGTACTCAGCCTTATGAGATCCGGAACAATGTCCTCGCCCTTTTCACGCCGAGCGCCTCCTAGAATGCCAATCCTCTTCAGTTTATTTTTACGAGCCTCGCTGGATGCGGTGCCGAAAAAGGTCAAAGACGTAACCAGATCGACCTGCTGACCCAAGGGGCCAGACAATGCGCGCGCTAACTCGTTCCTTGTTGCGCGATACCAAACGTTTAACGGGCTCGCAGTGGCTATGCGTCGACTGGCCCGGCGCATCAGAGCTGCATCCAGCGACCCGGGTTCTAACGCATGGGCACTACCCCAGTGGAAGATGGCCGCAACCCGAACCGATGTCTCAAGGTGATATAGCCACTTTCCCAACCCCGCAAGTTCCCGGGCGCTCGCAGTGGGTAAAAAGACCAAATCACCAGGACATACAGACTCTCCGCTGGCCAGCAAATCTTCCAGAAAACGGTTCTCGAATGTCTGGAAATCGTCTAGTGCGCCATCGTAGGAGTCGCTTGACCACCGCTCATGAAGCGAGGCAGACAACGCGGGGATGACGGGAGCAGCACAGGAGAAGGCTCCAAAATGGTTTTGATGACAGATGACTTTCGCTTGATACCCTCTGCTGGCGCAGCTCTCCACAAAGCCACTCACAAAGTGCTCGGGATGCCCCCTGTGATAGGAAGCGGCCAGCGAGCTATCGATTATGATGATATTAATCTTCAAGCTCCATGAAGTATCAGCTTATTGCAGGTACGGTGTGATCGTCATCATCAGGGACTTGTGCGGCTACTGTAGGCGACGTGTGTCCAATGATGCATTGCGCCGATATGCCAGGCGTACGCCAGGTCACGTCCAATAAAGCGTCATCGGGTGTTCCGAGGTCGATGCGTAGCTCTGTATGACGCTCGATCAACTCGCTCGCCTCAGTAATGGCGTCCGCGCGCCGTACCGCTCGGGCAGCATCCTCTCGAGGCTTACGTTTGAGCGCTTCAATCTGGCCATACACCTCGATCACTCGTTCGCACGATAAATCAGCGGGTAATATTGTCCTGCCAATTCCGAGCTCTTCGACACGTTTCGCGTTATGCGGCTGGTCCCACACATAGGGAACCACGATCTGCGGCACACCTGCCCGCATTGCCTGTGCCGTGACGCCAATCCCTCCATTGTGCACAACTACCCTGGCGAACCTGAACAAACTAGCGTGATCTACAAACGAGGAAGCCAAGACGCCAGCCACCTTGCGCGTCTCGCCTTCATGCCCCAACGCCACTACAGGTAATCCAGTCCGCGCGGAGAATTGCCCCGCCAGTTCAAAGAAGTTCGTACCCGGCATGTTGGTGCCTGCAGTGAAGACCACAAGGCGCCCCCGTTCCGAGACTAAAGCTTGCACTGCAGGAGGCAAGGTGGCGGGAGGCTCGGGTGCAAACGGAAAACCAACACAGCTACCCGCTTCAGCGAGTCCGCTCTCGGGGAAACCAAACCAATCGGGAAAAAGCGAAATAAATGCACGCGCACGATCGACAACTCGCCTTTTTCTGAGTAACGGCAGCCCGATAGCCCGTCGAAAGTCGTTGGTAGCACTAAATATGCGACGGCTGATGGGTTGGCCCCCGGGCGACACAGCCCCAGGTTGTAACATGACCGAAATATGAGGTAGCTGGTAGAGCTCACTGGCGAAGATTCCTCCCCAGTTACCTGCCCGGTTCACAATCATGATGTTGGAAAACTCAGCTGCTAGAACGCCGATTTCCTCAACGGTGCGTCGAAAGGCGGGAATAGCCTCTCTCACCATGAATGTATCAGGATCAACCCCCGACGAAGGGTCTTCCGCATCGCAAATAGCAATAAACTCAAAATTATGCGATCTAACAAACTTCTCATGATTTGAGTTCGCGAGAAATACTATGCGATGACCTCGCTGCCGAAGGTGTCGGCCCAACAAGATGAAAGGAAGGACGTCACCAAATGTTCCAAGCGTGGAAAAGACGATAAGTGATTGATGTTCTCGAATCGCGGCCGGACTTGCAAAGTGGGTGGGTGAGCTGCACTTTTTCGCCAGAGATTGCGTCGAGCTCCTAGCTTTCATCGCGACAGATCCTTCTTCTTGCAGCATGGTTGATGGTGCCCTGTTTTCGCGCACAGAGATTTAGGCCATTTGTCGTTCAGCCCGCTCCTTAGCCCTGTATCCGAGTGCGGAGTGGATCCGCCGCCGGTTATAGCAGCCTTCGGTATGCGCAAACAAACTTCGCCGCGCCTTCTCGCGGACTGCTCCTCGCCGCTGATGAACGAGTTCGACAGCAGCCGCCTCGCGCCTGGAATCGTCGATGACATTGAAGGTGGTGCGCAAGTGACATACATCCCATAGGACGTCGGACATGAAGTCGATCAACCAACTAGTATCGATCTGTTCGCCAGGAATCAGCGGCAGTGGGTGCCATGTCTGGATCAACATCACGAGGATTCGACAAAGGCCAAAGTCACCACAATTTATACGCAATTGTCCTAATCAGGCCGATCCCGTCGGCTACCTCGCACAGCATTTTCTCCGACTGTATTTTAAGGAAGAAGGGTGCTCTAGTCAGGACTACTCCACTTCCATGATCAGGCCTGATATCGACGCCGTCAGACTTGTCTAAATTAGGTTTAAAAGACGGATCGAAAGGGACATGTTCAGTAATGATTATGTACTGATACGAATAGAGTTTATCAACAACTCTAATAATGGAACCATTGCTCAGATGTTGAAGAACCTGTCGTAAAAACGCCACTCGACCGTCAGGAAGCCTATCGTGGACTATGTCTAACTTGACGAATTCGACCGACAGATCTGTAAACCTTGCCTTGTTTTGATGCAGCAACTCGCTAACGATGTCACAGGCTATCGTTTGTCTAAAAAGGTCGCAAATTTTGCTGCCAACGTTGAAATCACCACACCCGAGGTCGACGGCATGCGCGTCCCGCAGGACGTTTGAAACGAAGGATCGGACCGCTTCCACGTAAGGGTCTACAATCGTTGGCTTGTGGGAGCCTACGCCCGAATAATACGAACTCTCGGAGTTGGATCCCCATAAACCTCGACGGTATATTTCCCCAAATACATGTTCGAGCCGGCTTGCTGGCAGTGATATCGGGTTCGAGTCAGAAGACATGTGCTCCTCTCTCAGGACGAACAATCGTCTAGTCGATTGAGAAAACTTGCTAGCTCTTTAGTATGGTCAAACAACACATGATTCGTGCTTTCACAAGAAGATGTCGCATGAAATGATTCAAGAAAATCGCCGAGATCATCCGGCTTGAAGAAGTGCTTTGAGTCTAGCACTTGCTCTCGATGCGCATCTATATCCGAGACAAGTACCCGGCAACCCAAGTTGACCGCTTCAAAAACGGGAAGTGAAAAGCCTTCATCAAACGAAGGAATGACAACAGCCTCTGCGGCCACGTATACGGATACAAGGTCCGGGTCCGATAGTCGCGGCGTAAACGTAATTGTGGAGAGGTCATACGACTGACTCAGACGCTCGATGGTGGTGGCCGAAATCCCTCCTCCAACGACTGTGGCAAATCCCAGTTCCTGTAGGGCGGGAGCGGCCCTCGCCGCGAGTTCGATATTTTTTCTTGGATGGTCCGCGACAGCGAAAAAGACGTAGGGCGAATCGATTTTCAGGATCGCCTGGACGGCCTTTTTCGCATGGGAGACGTCAGGCCCACAAGCAGCGAATCGTGACTCAGGATGAAGAACGAACAGCGATACATCCGCTTTACGCCACGCTCGATAATCCCTCATAGTGCAAAGCGAATTTGCAACTATGACATCAAGTTCAGCGCTCTTGCCGAGCATGGTTTTGAACAGACTCAAGTCGTATTCGCTGCTCTCGTCTGGACGCCGAAGCGGTATCAGATCGTGCACCACTCCGACTCTCGTCAACCCCCGCGCACTCGCAAGATCCAAAGGTTCGCTGTTGTGCGTCATAAGCGAAGGATTGAAATAGATTCCCGAACGCATCTCGCAGAACGGAATTGTTTCAAACTCCACTTTCTTGAGCAGGCTTGCGACATATTGGTCTTCCTGATGAGCCGCGAACTTAACAAGAAATTGCGGAGACGCTAAAAGCTTTATGAACAGCCACTCCGCGTACTTTCCGATGCCACTAGACCGGTAGCCTGTATCTTGAAGGCACCTCCCATCAAAGTTAATTATCTTCCTTTCCTTCACAAGCCCCATCTCCTTTGCCAGTGAAACTGTCTTTCGAGGCAAGATATTACCTTTCGAGGCAGAATGTTACTTGATTCAAATGTGAGGGGGCGATTCAAATCGCCGCATATATTGCTTACAACGAACATGTGCATGATCGTGACGTTGCCCAGATGCAGCGAGCTATTTTCCCAGCCAAGCCTGTGGGTTGGCCGGGGAAAATTTTCGCTGGGCACTCAAACAGCTAATTACCGCGACGTCCAGTCAATCGAGCACGGCAATCGCATCGACCTCGACCAGGTAGCCAGGGGACAACGACGCGACACCCAGCACCACGTCGGCAGGCCTGTGATCTCCGAACAGCGTTTTCCGGGCCTCTTCAATAATCGGCAAACATTGGTCGCGGTCGTAGTTGACGACGTAGATGGTGATTCTTGCGACATGCTCAGGCCCGGCGCCGGCAGCAGCAAGGGCGCGGCCGAGGTTGGCGTACACCTGGCGTGCCTGGGCTGCAAGATCGCCACGACCCACGAGCTTGCCATGGATGTCCTCGGGTTCCTGGCCAGAAATAAATACCAGCTTGCTGCCCGTCCCCACCACGACCTGGGTGTAGGTTTCCGGGACCGGTAAATCCGCTGGATTGATGTATTCAAGTGGCATGTGTTTGTGATTCCCGCCTTGTGATGATTGTCGCCAGAAAACGCTTCGCTTGTATTGCTTCAGAGATTGGGGGCAGGTATGACGCGCAGCGTGGCAGCGAACATGTCACGCGTCTCCTGGCTGGTTATGTGCGTGGCGGCTTCCCGTGCCTCCACGTATCGCTTGGCATGCGCCAGTGTATTGCCCTCTGCACAGGCGACATTGGCTGCTACGGCATGGGCAAACGCCATTTCCCAGGGAGCGCAGTCGTGTTGTTCGAAGTATGGCAATGCCTTGCTTAAATAGTGTGCTGCCGGTCCAGGGAGTTTAAGCAGTGCATACACGTGAGCAAGCAGTTGCGCAGCATGAGCATGATTGCCTGGTTCGCCAACCATTCTCCAGAAATACATCGCTGCGTGTGCGGCATCCAGCATCTCTTCATCTTCTTCACGCGAGCGGTGAAGCATTTCCGCGAGTGTCCACGCTCGGTTGTTGGCCTGGGAAGCCAAGCGCCTTTGCCAAAGCACGACGTTTTCAGGAGTTGGCTTGTCGGTCATGAATCGATGCTCTTGTGGCGATAAATTCCTCGATTTCCAGTTATAAATCCTAATACCTCTTTGCATCCGTGGCTGACCAGCATTCTTATGCTCAATGACCGGTTGGCGAGGCGGACACTCACCCTGCCCTCGATAGCTTCAAAAGGAGTACCTGGGCGACCCATGCGTTGGGCCAAAAAAAACCCGGCCTAGAGCCGGGTTCTTTACGTGCGGGCAAGGCCCTTAGATCACCTGTACTTGTTCCGCCTGCAGACCCTTCTGGCCCTGGGTCACGGCGAAGGACACCTTCTGCCCCTCGGCCAGGCTCTTGAAGCCTGAAGACTGGATCGAACGGAAGTGCACGAATAGATCGTCACCGCCATTGTCTCGACTGATGAAGCCAAAACCCTTGGCATCGTTGAACCACTTCACAGTACCGGTTTCTGCTTGGGACATGTTTATTTCTCCATGGAACGAGTAAAAGCCGCATAGCGGCGAAAAAGCTGGTCGCAAGGAGGAAGCGGGTGCAACGGTGTAGGAAAACTGCAATCTACAGCATCAGGCCACAATTCACGGTGACCCTTGAAACTCAGCTTGCGCACAATAAAGGTGATTGATCCAAAGTGCAATCGCTGGGAGAACTCCCATGGAGAGGGCATGCAGCGCCTCATTGGCAGGCGGCGCCGGAAAACGGGTCGCCCCTTGCTGGCTACCGTATCGTATCCAAAACGTAACGGATGCTTATGTCGCTATCGCCTTCATAAATGAATTGTCGCAAGACAACGACAAATTGCCGCGATTTTCCGTTGATGGATACCTGCACGAGATCGCCTTGACTGGGTACCGGCATTCCTTCCGTATAAGGAATGGCGCCAATCTGCTGCACATCGGGATCCTCCCCAAGCGAGAAGCGCGCATCGTCCGTGAAGGTGAAGTGGTTTCGTAGGTGCGTGGCCATCGGCGAGGGTACTAGCGGCGCCCCTTTTTGGGCGCAGGGGGTGGCGGAGGCGGCGGAGAGCCCGGGTGGCCTGGATCACGTCCCGAGAAAGAAGTCTTCCAATAGCGCACGTTCTCAGCATTGGAAGCTGTCACTTCTCGACTGTTCGCCTTGGCGGCGTAGATATCGCGAATCTGGGCCATCGAGAGAAGTTCGGAACGATGCGGGGGCATATCGATCAGCCTCGATAAGGGATTGAACGCTGTGATCAGCGTAAAAATGAGGCCTTGCAACATGCACAAGCCCCACGGCTCAGAGGCGACATCTATTGTCCGCAGGCTGAGATGGCGGACCTGTCGTTGGCCCGGCATCAAACCATCCTGCGCGCCAAGGCGTTAGGTGAAGGTAAACGCGCGGGGTGAACATGCTGCCTTTATGGGCCGCAGTCGTTTTACATGGATCGCGTAATCTCAAATTGCTATTCAAGCCGGGGCAGTGCATGATGGCTGCATGTCAAGGGGCACATCAGGCCCGGCATCTCAGCTGCGGTCGTTCGCAATCGCGTATGAGCCTTACCCTGCTTTGTTGGCGGACAGGGTCCCCTCCGGCGTCGCCTCGCACTTGCGACACTCTTTTCAGGTAGGTCGATATGTCCCGTAATAATGAGCCGCTGTCTGCGGCGCAGATTCATAGTGTCTACGCATCCGATGTGCTGCCCACGAACGGAACGGCCAATACGGAAGCAGTTCGATATTCAAAGACGTCTGCGTACAAGCGCGAGCCAGCACCTGCCGGGCGCTCCCCGGTGCGCGCTGATTTGTCGACCATAAAGAAAAGATATTGATTGCTGGTTGCCCGATCGATGTTTTGAGCGTTTTGTAGCAGGCATGTTTTGTAGCAGGCATATTTCCACACCTCACTCGCCGGCGAGTGCGCGACCTCCAACAACGGTGCGATGAGCGCTCTTTTTATGCGTGCGAATGCCTGTGACCGGCGAACCTGATCAGCCGTTGGGAGCATCGGATGTTGAAGGTAAGCCCGGGCATATGATGGACGGGTTGGCAAATTCCGGAATCTCCGTTCTCAGGCATAGGTCTCTTAGAGCGCTTGTCGCTATTCGTCCATAGAAGCCCCCCCTGGTTACCGCTTTTGAGCAATCAACTTCAGGGATGCTCTGATCAATCCATCAAAACTGCAGCAGCCCTGTGTGCACACAGCCGGTCTCCGCAGCCTCATCCAGCGCGTTCACACCCTCTCCACTGACGGCATCACAACCATTGCTTTTCCCAACTGAGTTCGGCTGAGGCGGCTCATGTTTTCGTCCGCACGTAGCAGCACCGGCAATTCCGGTTTGGATGTCGTTCTCCATGGTGGCTTTCCGCCGGGGCATCTCTACCTTCTGGAAGGGCAGCCAGGCTCTGGCAAGACCACGTTGTCGTTACAGTTTTTGTTGGACGGAGTGCGCCACGGCGAGCGATGCCTCTACATCACCCTGTCGGAGACCGCAGAAGAACTGGTCGAGGTGGCCGCGTCGCACGGATGGAACCTGGAAGGCATCGAACTGTTCGATCTGTCTTCGGTGGAAACCGTACTGGGCAACGACCGCAACCAGTCCGTGCTTCATTCCTGGGAAGTCGAGCTGGGTGAAACGATCCGGCTGATCCAGGAAAAGATCGAGCACATCGCGCCTCGGCGCGTGGTGTTTGACAGCCTGTCCGAGCTACGCTTGCTTGCCCAGGACCCCTTGCGCTACCGACGGCAAGTCTTGGCCCTGAAGCAATACTTCTCCCCTCGCCACATCACGGTGCTACTGACAGATGACCTGACAGGCGGGCACTCGGCGCACGATACCCAGCTGCACAGCCTCAGTCACGGGGTCATCTCGCTCGAACGCTTCACCTTGGAATTTGGCGCTGCACGCCGGCGACTGCAGGTGCAAAAGCTGCGCGGCGCGACCTTCATCCGCGGCTATCATGATGTGAATATTCAAACCGGCGGGGTCGAGGTTTATCCTCGCCTTATTGCTTCCCAACATCATGTCGCGTTTTCCAACGATCCGGTCCCGAGCGGCATCACTCAGCTCGATGCGCTGGTCGGAGGTGGCATTCGTCGGGGAACCAGCACCCTGCTCACGGGGCCTGCCGGCACCGGCAAAACCACCCTGGCGCTTCAATACATCGCCGCCGCATGCGCGCGCGGAGAATGCTGCTATTTATATGAGTTCGATGAGCGCATCGGTACGTTATTCAACCGCGCGCAGAGCATGGGCATCGATCTGGAGCCTTATGTCCAAGCCGGCTGTCTGACTGTTTTGCAGGTTGATCCGGCGGAGATGTCGCCCGGCGAATTTGCCTGGCACGTCAGCCAGGCCGTGCAGGGGAAGGCATGCAAGATCGTGGTGATCGACAGCCTCAACGGTTACCTGACGGCCATGCCGGAGGAAAAACAGCTGTTGCTGCAAATGCATGAATTGCTGGCCATTCTGAATCAATCAGGCGTTACCACCTTCCTCATCAATCCCATGTTCGGATTGGTGGGCCCCATGGATACGGGGCAAATCAATGTTTCTTACATTGCGGATGCGGTGGTGCTCTTTCGATTCTTTGAGGCGGGGGGCCGTATCCGAAAAGCCATTTCCGTGATCAAGAACCGGAGTGGAAAGCATGAAGAAACCATCCGGGAGCTTCGCATCGACAACCAGGGACTGCAGGTGGGCGAACCTCTGATCGACTTCCAGGGCGTGCTAACCGGAACGCCGGAGTTCATCGGCAGTACTGCCACGCACCCCTTGCTGGGAGACCGACATGCATAGGGATGCGTGGTACGGCTAGCGCACGTTGATTGCAGCGCGAAGACGTCGTGAGAAACATGACGTGCAACATGGCAGCGAACATGCCACGCGTCTTTGAGCCCGGTTGTGTTCGTGGCAGCTTTCGGCGCCTCCGCGTCCCGCTTGTGCCGCTTGTTACTTTCCTCAGCTGTCCGCCGTCACCAGCAGCCCGCGCTGGACCGCCGGACGCGAAAGCGCGCGGTCTAGCCACGTGCGTACGTGGAGAAAACGATCGAACCCGACAAGTTCACGCGCTTCGTAAAAGCCAATCAGATTGCGCACCCAGCCGATCAGTGAAACGTCGGCGATGCTGTAGTCCGCTCCCATCACCCAGTCCCGGCCTGCAAGGCGTTGGTCGAGAACGCCAAGCAGTCTTGCCGATTCGGTCGCGTAGCGTTCCAGCGGCCGCTTGTCCTCATACGCCTTACCGGCAAATTTGTTGAAGAAGCCCACTTGGCCGAACATTGGCCCGACGCCTCCCATCTGCCACATCAGCCACTGGATCGTTTCGTACCGCGTACCGGGATCGGTCGAGAGCAACTGCCCGCTTTTCTCGGCGAGATAGATCAGGATCGCCCCTGATTCCCACAACGCCAGCGGCCGGCCGCCCGGCCCTTCGGGGTCGTAAATTGCTGGAATCTTGCCATTCGGGTTGAGTGCGATGAAGGCGGGATCACGGTTCTCGTTCGCCATGATGTCGATCCGGTGCGGTTCATAGGCGAGCCCCGTTTCCTCAAGCATGATGCCGATCTTCACCCCGTTCGGGGTCGGCAGCGAAAAGAGCTGGAGCCGGTCAGGATGCTGCGCGGGCCAGCGCGTAAAAATGGGATGGTTGAGCGTCACTGTTTTTTTCCTGGCTGATGGGATCGTAAACAAAGCCCGACCATGCTAGAGCTTTCCTGGTTAGCTTCGGGCTTTGCTCTCACGTTCGCATCAGATGCCATTCTTCAGCACCCTCGGTTTGCGCCGAGCTGCCCACCAGGGCCCAGCTGGTTTGACAGGCCGCCACGTTAGGCCCGGCCGACACCCATGTCGAGACTGCTTTTGCTCAATAAATGCTGAAAAGGACCATGCCGGGGAGGCCATTCATGAGGCAGCCAACCTCCCATTGGCCAGCAAGCGTGATCATTTGCAAAAGCTGGCTCAGCCAGCCGACGTGCATGATCGTCGCCCGAGCGTGCACGTACAAAAAGTTGGAGGAATTGCATGACACTCAATGCGGTGGCCGCGGAGGACGTTTCATGGCCAGGAGCTCCATCACATCACGACGATCAGCTGCGGACGAAATCGCCATGGTCAGCCATTTCCCGTCAGGATAGCTCGGGGCTTCGTCATAGTGCTTGATCAATGGCGGGCGCCACGCATAACGCCTGTCCTCAAACTTCTCTCGTTCCGTTCCGCCCAGGACAACGAGGACGGAGAGCCGCCGATATTCCGGCAAGAGCGTGCAGAACGCCTTGTTCTTCTTGTAGCGCAAAGACCAGCCGCGCCGCTTGCCGCCATAGAGCCAATCCGGCGAAAAAACACCTGGATAGCATGCCTCTATCCAGTCCTGCAGCTTGGCCCAATGCGCGAACGCCTCTAGCCCGATCCAGTGACGCACGGCGGCTTCGTCGGGTGGCGCTGATTTATCGGAGATCCTGTCGCCAATCTGCGGGGATTGTTCCATGTGGTTCTCCTTGCATCGGGAGCCTGCAGCCTTCGCAGGCTGCATTGTTCTAGGTTGAACGATATTCCGATACGTGCAGACGACGCCTTGGCGAAGTCGATGCGCAAGCGCGGAAAGCTTATTTTTGAGGGACAGTCAGCGGCGCGTCATCGCTGTCGACGACGAACACGGCGAGCAGCTTCGCCGGATCACTCTTGCTTGCATTGCGGCTGATGCGATGGACCGCACCGGGCTCCTCGTGGAACGACTGCCCTGCCGTGTAGATCCGCGCCGGCTGGTCGTCTACCTGGCTTTCGATCGCCCCCGAAACGACATAGGCATAAATGAATGCCGACTTCGCGTGGCGGTGTGGCGGGGACGCAGCGCCTGGCGGGTACGTCACCTCGACGGCAACGAGAGATTTGCCCGGAACGTTGGTGATCGTATGCGAAAAATTCGGGACGACTGACTCAGCCGGCTCGTGCGAAAAGGTCGCCGTCGCCAAGAGCGATATCGCGACACCAAGCAAGCACGAACGAAGGCTCTTGCTATTCATTGATGGCTCCTAACTCCAGCGGCGATGTTCCACCAGACAAGGCCACCAAAAAAGCACCAAGATTGACGATCTTCGCTGTACCAGGATTCGCGTTGCTTGATGAGTCTTGGCTCAGCACTCCAAGGAGAGCTTGTGCGCTTCCCTATTGAGGACACGCCGTGACCATGCCAACGCGCTACGCGGATGCGCGGATCAATGCATGCAGCTGTTTGCAGGCCGCTGGAATCTGCTCCTCGCTGACTGTTGCAAGGCCGAGCAGCAATCCCGACTCGGGATGCGTGCCTGGAACGAACCACGTCGATAGCGGCGATGGCGCCATGCCCAGCTCAATCGCTTTTCGGCACACCATCGTGTCGGATACGCCGGAGGGCAGGCGCATGACGACGGCCAAGCCACCGATGTGCGCGTCATATCCAAGCTTCGCCAGGATGGTGCCAAGCATCTCGCCTCGCGCGACACAGATCCGCTTCAACCTGCCCAGGTGCCTCATGTAGTGCCCTTCCTGCATGAACCATGCAGTTGCCAGTTGTATGCCGGGGCTTGGTGCCGATCCAAAAAAAAGCGCAGCTTCGGCAAACCGGGACACCAACGCAGGAGGAGCCACGATGAAGCCAAGCCTGAGCGCGGGACTGATGGTCTTGCTGAAGGAGCCGATGTGGATCACCTGCCCACCTCGGTCCAAGGACGCCAGTGCCGGGGCGGCCCGCCGGGTGAGCTGGAGTTCACCGAGGTAGTCGTCCTCGATAATCCATGCCCCGGTACGCGCCGCCCATGCCATCAACTCGTGCCGCCGGTTGAGCGATAGCGTCCCGCCGAGAGGGGCCTGTTGCCCTGCCGTCACCATTGCCAAGGCAGCGCCAGGCGATAGCTCCATGCCACGAAGAACATCCATGCCTTCCTTGTCTACCGGAATGCCGACAGGGATGAGCCCGGCGAACTCCAGTGCCCTTCGACTCTGGAAAAAACCGGGGTCTTCCACCCACGCCTGATGGCCTTTCGCATCGACTACGCGCAGGGTTATGCCCAGGGCGCCGGCGAAACCAGCGGTGACGAAGACCTGGGATGGATGGCACTCGATACCACGCGCAAGCGCAACGTGCGCGGCGACAGCGCGCCGCAGTTCGGCTTCGCCACGGGGATCGGGATAAACCGCAGGCGCATCCACTTCCATGCGCGCAGCCTTCGCACGCAAGCGTGCCAGCACGCTTGCAGGCAGTCCGTCCGGCGGGGGCACCCCCATCCGAAAAATGCCAGGACCTGCAAGCAAGTGATCGTATAGCGCAGGCGGCGGGTCTATTTGCTGCGAGGAACGTGCCTGGTTGGCGATGGCGGGACGTCTGGCCACGCGGGTGCCGCCCGAGCGCGAAGAAACCACGATCTGCTCGTCGACCAAGCGATCGTAGGCGGCCTTCACCGTGCCCCTGGCCACGCCTAGCTGCGCAGCCAGCGTTATCCATGAAGGCAGCCTCGCTCCCGGCCCAAGTACGCCGCTCCTGATCGAGGCGATGACACCTCGGCAAATCTGCTCTGCCAAAGTGGTTTTGGCGGACCGGTCGATCCTGATGCGCAGCTCGTACCCCATGCTTCATGGTACATCGACAAATCGTCTTTTTGGTTCTTATCAATGCACCTATCATGGCGCAGCATGCTCTCGACTCGAACGACGTGCTTTCCCTTCCAAGAGAAGCTTTCCAGCGCTGCTGGCGTCCGCTGAGCTGACACGGGAGATGGTTCCTATGAAAGCAATCGTGGTAACAGACCAGGCTGCAGGAACGGCCGGCATGCAATTGGTGGAACGCCCCCAGCCAAAGGCGGCGATAAACGATGTCATCGTGCAGGTTCACGCGTCGGGATTCACCGCCGACGAGCTGACTTGGCCCCCGACCTGGACCGATCGCCTGGATCGTGACCGGACTCCGTCGATTCCCGGCCATGAGCTGGCTGGCGTGGTCACCGCTCTCGGTTACGGGACAACGGGATTGTCGGTAGGGCAGCGGGTGTTCGGCCTGACCGACTGGACGCGCGACGGAACGCTTGCGGAGTACGTGGCAGTCGAAGCACGCAACCTTGCCCCACTTCCCGGGGACGTCGACTTCACCGTGGGCGCCGCCCTCGCGATGCCCGGCCTGACGGCATGGCAGGGCCTGTTCGAGCACGGGCGCCTTTGTGCCGGGCAGACCGTCCTCGTGCATGGCGCAGCCGGTGTAGTCGGTTCGATGGCAACCCAGCTCGCCCGCGAGGCAGGGGCATACGTCATCGGCACGGGGCGCGCCGCAGCTCGCCAGGCCGCACTCCAATTCGGTGCACAGGAGTTCGTCGATCTCGACAACGACATTCTGGAAGATATCGGCCAGGTCGATCTGGTGTTCGATGTTCTCGGCGGCGACATCGCGAAGCGTTCTGTCGGTGTGATTCGCAGCAGGGGGACGCTGGTGACTATCGCCGGACCGATCGAGGCGCGGCCCGTTGACGGCCGGACGATTGACTTCGTTGTCGAGTCTGATCGCGCACAACTTAGCCAGATCGTCCACCGCGTTCGTGACGGGCGGCTGCGCACGAACATCGGCCATATCTCGACCCTCGACGATGCAATCGCTGCCTTCAATCTGACCGAACGGCCCAAGGGAAAGATCGTCATCCGCGTTTGTCCGTGAGAACTAGCCAGCGTGGCCGGGATCTGCCCTGCCCGCCGCCGTCATCTACCGGCTTGATGCGACAGCGCTGCGTGCCGGAATCGATGCGACAGATTCATCCAAGCGTTCATCACCCGAAGCACCGGTGAGTGCAACGCCGTTCCACAACCTTCCACATATAGGCACCCCATGAGCAACACCGTCATCGAATGCATCCTGAGCCGCAGTGCTGCGAAGTATTACGATCCGTCCGCGACCTTGAGCGACGAGCAGATTCGCGATCTGGTGCGCATCGGCACCAGCGCACCGACATCCTTCCACCTGCAAAACTGGCGCTTCATCGCCGTACGCACGCCGGAGGCCAAGGCACGACTAAGCCCCATTGCCTGGAACCAGCCTGCGGTCACCGAGGCGGCCGTCACCTTCATCGTTTGCGGCCAATTGGCCGACTCCAGCGTGATACCAGATCGCCTGGCGCCACTGGTGAAAGCCGGCATCATGCCGGAAAAGATGGTGCCGGAATGGGAAATCCCCGCGCGCGACCTGTACATGGCGTACCCGCAGCGCCAGCGAGACGAAGCAGTCCGGACCGGCACCTTCGGTGCGGCCGCCATGATCTATGCAGCCCGTTCATTGGGCCTGGGATCGACACCGATGATCGGCTTCGATGCCGAAGCGGTGCACCAGCAATTCGGGCTGGGCAGTGACGAAGTGCCGATCATGCTGTTGGCCATCGGCGCGGAACGTCCTGGCAATTGGCCACAGAAGCCGCGCCGTCCCGTGGATGACGTGCTGGATTTTGTTTGAAATCGCTTAGATCACATAGTGAGGAAATCGCGATGACGAGAACTGCATTGCCGACGCCAGAACAGGTGCCGGCGGATTCGAAACCGACGCTTGATGCGTTTACCAGGAACATCGGGTTTACCCCGAACATGATGGCGGCCTTCGCGCAAAGCCCGATAGCATTCAACGCCTGGGCTACCCTGCTCGGCGCCTTGAGCAAGGCGCTCGACGTAAAGACGCGCGACAGCATTGGCCTGGCCGTCTCTGAAGTGAATGGCTGTAATTATTGCCTGACGGTCCACAGCTTTACGGCCAAGCACATGGCCAAGCTGCCCGCCGATGAAATCACGCTTGCGCGGAAAGGCCACGCCGCCGACCCGAAGCGGGACGCGGCCCTCCAGTTTGCGCGCCGAGTCATCGAAACCCGTGGTCAAGTCAGTGACGTCGATCTGAAAGCCGTCCGCGATGCTGGTTACACAGAGGCCAACATCATCGAGATCGTCGCACTGGTCGCCATGTACTCGCTGACGAACTTCTTCAATAACGTGTTCGATCCGGAGAAAGACTTTCCGCCGGTTGAACCGGCAGGGTCGATCTAGCCCTCGCCACACTCACTGGCAATGGATAGGGTCCTTCGCTTGAATATCCTCCACATTGATTGCAGCCCGCGCCCGGCATCACACAGCCGCCAGCTTTCGGCGGGAATCGTTGAAAAAATCCTGGAGATTGCGCCCGAAGCGAGTATCAGCCGGCGGGACTTTGCCGTTGCTCCCCTGCCACACGCATCACCCGAGTATGCGATGACGTTGTCGTCCCCAGCCACCCTGGCAGCTCCGCTGAAGGGAGCGCTTGAGCTTTCCGAGGCGCTCATCCAGGAAGTCGAGGCGGCCGATGTCATCGTCATCGGGACGCCCATGAACAACCTGACTGTTCCGTCGGTGCTCAAGGCGTGGATCGACCAGCTCCTTCGCGCCGGTCGGACGTTCAAGTCGACACCGGCTGGAAAGATGGGGATGCTTCGGGATCGCCCGGTGTTTATCGGCATCGCTTCCGGTGGCGTCTTTACTGGTGAGCGTGCCAACCAGCCTGATTTCCTTACGACGTACTTGTCGGTCGTGCTGGCGAGCATCGGGCTGAAAACGGTGCAATTCCTGTCAGTGCAGGCGACTGCGTTTCTCGACAAGGACAAAGCGGTGCTGGCGAGAAACGAAGCGCTCGCGCTGATCGACCCCGCGATCATGGCAAGGCTTTCATGACTGGCGACAGCGGCGACGTTTCGAAATCCACGAACAGGATCGCCGCACCGGCGACATTCGTCGGGACAATATGAGACACGTCCAAATCAAGGCCATCGATGCCAGCGATTTCGGCGCGTGGGTGTTGCTTTGGAAACGGTATCAGCGCTTTTATGACGTGGATATCCCGGAGCCGGTGACGCGCCAGACCTGGGAACGCTTCCTGGAGCCGGTCGAACCGATGCACGCGGCACTTGCCGTGATGAGCGATCGCGCATTGGGGCTGGTGCATTTCATCCACCATCGATCGACCTGGACGACGAGCGACGACTGCTATCTCCAAGATCTTTTTGTTGAGGAAGATGCGCGTGGCGGCGGCATTGGCCGCGCGCTGATCGAGCATGTCTATGAGCAGGCAAAACGCCGCGGGATATCCCGGGTGTACTGGCAGACGCACGAATCCAACCATAACGCCATGCAGCTGTATGACCGCATTGCCAGTCGCTCGCCTTTCATCCAGTACCGAAAACTGATTGTCTGAAGCGCTGAAACGGGCCTGCGCTTGCACTCCACTGCTGTCCGGTGGAATTTTCCGCCGTTCTTGCGCGAAAGCTAAACGACGTCGTTCCAGCGAAAGCTCATTAGTGCCCAGCGCGATATGACGCAATTTAGGGCTCTTCTATCGAGGGCAGGCTCAAAATCGCCGTATTCCTTGGGGCCGTCATTCCCGCTTTCGCGCACTGCTGTCCGGGGAAAATGAAGTTCTTCAGAAATGCGCGGGCATGACACCCCGCATCGAAAATTTTCCATGGGAATTCAGTGCCATCAGCTCGTCATTCCAGCGAAAGCTGGAATCCAGCGACTTGAAAATCTGCAAAGGCACTGGATTCCAGCTTTCGCTGGAATGACGTCGTTTTAGCTTTCCCGCAAGAACAGCGAAAAATTTTCCCGGACAGCAGTGCGCTTTCGCGGGATTGACGGCCGTATGGGTTGCGCAGACGTACATGGGACACGCGAATTCCTTGCCGGACAGCAGCGAGCGGAAGCTGGAATGACGAGTTGAGAGCACTGAATTTCCATGGAAAATTTTCGATGCGGGGTGTCATGCCCGCGCGTTTGTGGAGAACTTCATTTTCCCCGGACAGCAGTGGCCTTCACCCGGGGACCACATCAATGAATCGAGACATTCATTGGCCTTCCGGTTTTTTGGTCAATTGGACCTTTCCAGTCGAAGCCGATGTTATGACGATGCGGTGCCGCGGCCGGTTATGAAGCAATGGTTTTGCGGTGCCGGTGCAGGGGTACTGCCGCGTCGCTACACATAATTCTTCACCCTGCTCTTCGCGGCGAAAAACGATCGCTATCGTGTCATCGAAATCGGGGCGCGCTGATAACGCCTCGGCATCACCTGTCATACGAATTCATCGCACGCCAGCAACAGAACGCCCGCTCCCCACACGTACCCAAGAACGTATTCACGTGTCCGCCCGCCCGGGTGGCTTGCTGCTTTCTGCACACGCTCCTGAACCGAACCACCCTCCGTAACCCACGTGCAGCCCACCACCAAGGAGAAACGGTTATGAGTACGCGCGTATTCCAGAGAGGCACCCGCACCTTTTCTTTGCTCGGAAAAGCCCTCGCCGTAATGGCGTTGGTCGTGCTTTTATCGGCAGCCTGCAATCAGCCGCCATGGTTCGCCACCTGGTACGCGGCGCCGCAGAATTACAACATCCTTTACCCTGGCATCACCGTTCCACCGCAGGCCATCTCCGATCAGTCGGTCCGCCAGATTGTCCACACATCGCATGGCGGCAGCCTGATCCGCGTCAAGCTGTCCAACTTCTTCGGAACCACGCCAGTGACGTTCGCCGAAGCCCACCTTGCACGCAGCACCGGCAACGGCGGCATCGATCCGGCCACGGATCGCAGGCTCCGGTTCGCCGGCAACCACACCGTAACGCTCGCGCCCGGCGAAGAACGGTGGAGCGATCCGGTCTACCTGCAGGTGCCGACGCAATCGGATCTGGCAATCAGCCTGTACGTGCCGCAGAACACGCCCGTCGTCACCACCCACACGATAGGCATGCAAACCAATTACCTGTCACCGGGCGACCAGGCCGGCGCCGCGGTCATGGCCAATGCCACGGCAACCACCATGTACTACTGGCTCAGCGAGGTTGACGCATCGACAGTCGGCTCCTCTGCCAACGGCACCGACCAGTGGGCGCATCCATACAAAGTGGTCGTGGCGTTCGGCGACTCGATCACCGACGGATACGGTTCGACCATCGATGCCAACCACCGCTGGCCCAACTACCTGGACAATCGCGTGCAGTCCGATGCGGAAGACCTCGGTCGCGTGAGCGTGGTCAATGCCGCCATCGCCGGCAATCGCTGGATCTACGACGGCGTAGGTCCCGCCGGCGTGACTCGATTCGCCCATGATGTTGCCGGCGTTTCGGGCGCGACCCACGTCATGATCCTGCTGGGCATCAACGACATTGGCATTGGCGAGGAAATTCCGCAGCAAAACGTTTCCGCCGACCAGATCATCGCGGCCATGCAGGCGACCATCGCCCAGGCGAAAGCCAACGGGATCAAGATCTACCTGGGCACCATAACTCCATACAACGGCGCCTCGTATTACGACCCCGCAGGGGAAATGAAGCGCGAGGCCGTGAACGCGTTCGTGCGCTCGGCAAACGGCGCCGACGGCGTACTTGATTTCGACCAGGTCGTGCGCGATCCATCCAATCCCACTGCCTTGTTGCCCGCCTACGACAGCGGCGATCATTTGCATCCCAACGACGCCGGATACCAGGCGATGGCGAATTCCATCGATCTGCGCGTGCTCGAAAACTGAACCACCCGGCAGCAACAAGCAACCGATGATGGAGGGCGGCGCCTGCGATGGCGACCGCCCTGCCCGCCGTCTATGTCAAAGCGCAATGCTTGCACGCGACATTGAACGACGATCAGCAGCCCAGCGCCTGTGTACCTGCGTGCGTTTGACGCGTTGCGCATGAAAGCTGCCACAGGATAAACGCGTCCGTGGCAACCATGTGCCATCGACTGTCATTGCACACGCCGCCGACGCGCGCCATTGCACAGTCGCCAGCAACCTCATGGTTTGTCCCGCCCATGTTTTGCATTCCCCAGCTCGCCCCCAAGCTATCGGCGCCGACGGCGGTGGTCGTGGAAGATCACCACACCCATCGCTTTCCCTCTCGCCAAGAAGCGTTGGCGTATGCCTTGCAGGAATGCCGCGAGGCCGCGCGCCGCGGCGCAAGCGACGCGGTGATCAAAATCCAGGGTACCGATGGCGCGTGGCGCACCTTTGACAGCCGCCTGCTGCCGATCCACGAGGCAGACGAACCGGCTGATTGGCCGTCCAACCTTGCGGACAGCCAAAAACCACCGATAGGTGGACAGCAGGCTTCCGGCAGCAGCCCTCAGCAATAAGGAATATGCCAAGTCGGACGAGGTTCGCTCGAACGTGAGCAGCGCGTGGACCTTTCGTTAACTTCGGCATCGCTATCCTTGCTCTTTCAAATGCGTGCGAACTTGAGTGTCCAGCGACTCCCAGCCGTTGAAAGCCTTTGTGGTTGAAGATCAGCCCATGGTCGCGTCCACCTTGATGGACGTGTTGGCAAGTTCGGGGATCGTCGTGGTCGGTCATGCGTACGACGTCCCCGCGGCATTCACATGGCTGGACCGTGGCTTGGTTCCTGACGTGGCGCTCATCGACGTCATGCTGCCCAGTGGCCCAGCCTATCCGATCGTAAACCGGTTACGAGAGCTCTCCACCACGACGCTCCTGATCACCGGACTGGCCTGCGATCAAATTCCCGCCGCTTACCAAGATCTTCCTTGCCTCGAAAAACCCTTTGGCATGCATGACTTGCTGAACGCGATAGCTGCCATCCATCCCTAGGGATGCTCTGGCCTACTTCAGGACCAGGCATGGCACTCAACCAGCGCACTGAGCAAGCGGCGCGGCGCGTAAAGCGCCAAAGGGCGATCTCGATCGACTGAACACAGGCGCCCCTTGCGAGGTGCAGCCTTGATGCTCCCCGCACTGGTTTTCGCCTGGCGCTTGCAAGCGCATCTATACCCGCGCAACAAGAAGTTCTTCGGCATTGTTCGGTGGGCGCAGGCCGTCATGCCGCTGCGAGAAGTAGCGTTGCGCCAACTGGTCTCCCGACACATGTTCGGCTTCGCCAAAGCCCGACGCCAAGGCGAGCGAGGTGATTTCTCCTGGCGTGTAGAAAGACACGAACGGCGTGCCGCTTTTGTGCGCAGCTGCGACTGCCATTTCCAAGCCTGGTCTCATGGCAGGGTCGGCCAGCTCTATCGGCACAAGAAAGCTCATGGCGAAGATTGAGCCGCGAGCGAGCGACGAAATTTGCCGCAATGTGGCACGGTTTGCCTCGCCGGTCAGATACATGCTCACCCCCATCGAGGCCACGACGGCTGGTTGCGCTGGATCGAAACCGGCCGCAACAAGTTTGGACCACCAGGAGTCCGATGCCTCGAAGTCGACGGGCACCAGACGCAGCCAATCCGGCAAGCCAAAGCCCATGTCGATCAGGCGTTGACGCTTCCACGCCTGCGCTCCCGGCTGATCGATTTCAAATACAGTCAGGCGCGATGCGAGCTCCGGCCAGCGCTGCGCAAAGCTGTCCAGGCCGGCGCCGAGAATGACGTACTGGGAAACGCCGTGCGCGAGCTGTTGCGCTATCAAGTCTTCGATGAAACGGGACCGGGCGACGACGGAGGCGCGGAAAGGCCGTGTGAACTGCGGATTCATGTCACCACGCGCCAGCCAGTCGTCACCTGGCGCGAGCAACTTCAAGCCGACCTCATCCTCAAGCACATGCGGCGCTGGATCGATGTTGACGTGGAGGGCACGCCACAAGGCGGTCCGTGCTGCAGTGCTGTCCGGCGCGGCTGCTTCTGCCGTCGTCATCACTAAACTCCAGAGAACACCGGTGAGCTGATTTTATCTCTGCATTTGTGTCCGCATGCCGCAGGTCCGCCGTCTCGACAGACAACCCGTCTGCCTTCGCCGACGGCCCTGTGGCCTGCGAACAGACAGGGCTGGTGACGACGGCGATACTTGATCAGTGTTGCCTCAAGGCTCACGCCTGCTGCCGCGGCGCCAGAACCATTCCGAAAATGACGTCCTTGAATTCGGCAAGGGCAGCGCCGTTTTTTTCCACGCGCATGCGCAGCAGCGCACCTTCCCAGCTGTTGAACATGAAGCGGGCCAGCAACGCCGCAGACCTGCGGTCGTCGATAGCTCCCTCGCGCTGCGCTTGGGCGATGCAACTTTCGAAGATGCCGCTCCAGGCATCCCATTGCGTGACCAGGTGTTCTCGTATCACTGCGCTGTGATCGGCGGCTTCGGCGCTGAAATTGCCCATCAGGCAGCCACGGGCATAGGCATTGGCGGCAAAGGCTTCGATCCGGTCGTCGAAATAAGCTTGCAGCCGGGCGAGCGGCGGCATGCCCGGATCGCAAAGGAACGTGCGCAGGCGTTGCTGGCCGAGCGTTGAGTAGGTGTCGATGACCTCCGCGCCGAATGTCTCCTTGCTGGCGAAGTGGTTGTAGAACGAACCCTTCGGCACGTCGGCGATATCCACGATGTCCTGGATGCCGGTCGCCGTGAATCCACCGGCATGGATTGTCTTCAGGCCCGCGCGAATCAGGTTGTCGCGGGTATCCAGTTTGGGTTTTGGCCCTCGGCGGGCGGGTGATCCAGCTTTCATTTTTTTCATTGACTAATTTAAGACGACTGGTCATATTATTTTCCAGGCCGGGACATTCGTCAAGGCAAACATGGGTCAGAGGAGGATTTATGGTCAGCACGATGGATGTCCGCATCCCGGCGGACGGCGATATTGAACTCGGCGCGCGCCTGTTCCTGCCGGCAGGCGCCGGTCCCAGGCCGGCCATCACCATGGCCCATGGCTTCGCCGGCACGATGGAGCATGGCCTTATCCGTTTCGCGCAGGCGTTCGCCGCCGCGGGATTCGTGGTGCTGGTCCACGACCACCGCAATTTCGGCGGCAGCGGTGGCGAGCCGCGCGGTGACATCGATCCCTGGCGGCAGATTGCCGATTGGCGTCGTGCGATCTCTTATCTGGAAAGCCGTCCCGAGGTCGATCCGGCCCGCATCGGCCTATGGGGAACTAGCTATGCAGGTGGCCATGCGATCGTGCTTGGCGCTACCGATCGCCGCTTGCGCTGCGTGGTCGCGCAGGTGCCGACCATCAGCGGTTACGAACAAGGCAAGCGCCGTATATCGCCCGATGCGCTACCGGCATTGGAGAACGCCTTCAACGAGGATGAAAGAGCGCAACTGCACGGCGCCGCGCCGGGCCGCCAAGCGGTGGTAAGCGCTGATCCGGGCATTTCGGCCGCTTATCGTTCGCAGGACGCCATCGATTTTTACCTGCAACCGATTCGAGCCGGATTGTGGGAAAACACCATCACGCTTCGCTCGACGCGAGCGGCGCGCACGTACGAACCCGGCGCGTGGATTGCCCGCGTATCGCCAACTCCCTTGCTGCTCGTCGTTGCACGAGACGACAAGGTGACGCTTACCGACCTTGCCCTCGCCGCGTACGAACGCGCACTTGAGCCCAAGCGGCTGGTGCTGGTACCCGGCGGCCACTTCGATCCGTATCGCAGCCAGTTTGCCCTGGCCGAAGCTGCTGCGACCGCATGGTTTGCCGAGCATCTCGGCAACGAATCCGCATAGCCAGAACAGTTACAGCCTTGCCCGGTCAATCCCATCTACAGGAGCATCCATCGTGATCAACGAACAGAACGCGAACACAATCAGCGCTGCGGACATCGAAGAGATCCGCGATCTTTTTCTACGCCAGGCCGCGGGCGAAACCGCGCATGACATCGAAGTGATCAAGTCCGTGCTTGCCAACACCCCGCCGGGACAACCCGACCCGGTGAACTTCGTGGCGCGTGCCTATCGTTTTTGGGGACGCGACGCAGTGGTCGATCATTTCCGCACGGTCTTCGCGGGAACCTGGCGCTTCGAGCCCGAAGAAGACGCGATCCGTGTTCTGCCGCTCGGACCGGATACCGCCCATATCTATGCACCCACACGCATCACCGTCGGTGCCGCGGGCCAGGCGGGAACGACCTATTCGTTTCTGGTCAACGAATTCGCTATCCGCACCGCCGAAGGCTGGCGCATTTCGGCGATCGTTCCCGTGCCGGCGCAGTGATCGCCACACCGACAACTCAGGATACGTGCCATGTCCCATCTCACCTGCACCATCGACCAACGCGTGGCGACCATCACGCTGCATAACGCGCCGCAAAACCGCATCGGCGACCAGATGGTCGAAGAGCTTGCTGCCGCCATCGCGCACATCGCAAGCAGCGACAGCCGGGCCGTGCTCTTGTGCGCGTCTGGCACCGACTTCAGCTTCGGTGGCGACATCTTGCCGTGGCCGGAACGCAGTCGCTCCGAACTGCGGGCAACCTTCGAACGCTACATGGAAGTATTCAACCGGTTCGAACAACTCCCCCTCCCCGTCGTAGCGGCCGTACAAGGGCTTTGCTTCGGAGGCGGCCTTGAACTTGCCCTGCGCGCGGACGTCATCTTCGCGTCGGAAACAGCCCGCTTCGGCCATCCCGAACAGACGCTCGGCATCGTGACCTTGCTTGGCGGCATCTACCGTGTTGCTGAGCGCGCCGGCCGTGCGCGCGCAGCGGAATGGGCGCTCACCTCCGAGCAGGTTTCCGCCGCGGCCATGGAGCGCGCGGGCGTCATCAACAAGCTCGTTGCGGACGACCACTTGCTCGCGCACTCGCGCGCCTTCGCGAACAAGCTTGCGAAAGGGCCGACGCGGGCGTTCGCGGCGCATAAGCTTTTGCTGCGCGCATGGGCGAACGGCGGCATCGCGGCGACCGACCAGATCATGTTTGATATCGCCATGCCGGTGTTTGATTCGCAGGACGCGACGGGTGGCATCGCATCGGCTGTCGATGCGATCAAGAACGCGAGGCCGCGGCCTGTGTTTCCTTTTGAAGGCCTATAAGGCGCAAGCGTCAATCACAACCGGTGTGTTGAGCAACGGCGTGTTTTTTATAGCGGGCGAGAATGGCGAGGCGACGCTCGCCACGATCGCATCTGGCGGCTGAAACACTTTTGCGACTGGCAAAGTCCGATCTTAGCGAAACGTCGCCGTCCCCACGTTGACAACGGTGTTGTTGTCGCGCCGCCGCTCTCCCGGCCCCGCTTTGCCTTCCATTGGTGGCGTCTGGACATGCTCCGTCCAGACGCCATAGACATGACCGCCATGCACTGCCAGGCCACTGTAGTCGCCCATGAAAACGTTACGCATCGTGAAAGGCTGCTTCGTCCACGCGTAGTTGACGAATGTATTGCCGTGATCCGTCGAGCGGGCCAGCGTCACAGTGGCGGCACGATTGCGGGGATCGGCGCGGCGATCGTAGAAAGACACATACACATCGCCGGTCACCGCATCCACCGCCAACGCCGGAAAGAAATGATCGGCACCATTGTTCAAGGGATCGTCATTGACGCGTACCGCCGGCGTCCAGTGATTGCCGTCGTCGACGGAGGTGGAAAGAAAGACATCTATACCGCCATTTCGATAGTCGGCCCACGCCACATACAACCTTCCACGCGGTGCGCCGGCCGTGGCACGCGGGTCGATCGCAAGTTGCGGAAACCCATTGGCGCGGTCCAGGTCCGCAATGCCGTACATGATGGGCGCGGTGGAAATGACGTCACGCGCTTTGGAGAAGCTGCGGCCACCGTCCTTCGACAGCGTGAAGGCGATGTGCCTGGTATCCGCCCACACCGCGTAAAAGGTTCCATCCGGGCCCACTACGCCCCAGAATCCTTCGTTGGCGCCGGTGGCATCGCGCGGCAAGCCAGGATGCGCATCGATTTCCATCGGCGTGGACCAGCTCAAGCCATCGTCCGTGGAACGGCTCAGCAGGATTTCCGATCCGGTCAAAGTCCAGCGCGTCCATCCCACGTAAAGATTCCCGGCATGCGGGCCGTGACTCTGGTCCGCGACGATGAACGGCTTGTCTTCCCATAGCGGTGGCGGATGGTCGCCGAGATGCTCGATGACTGCATGCGCCTGGCTCTCCCACGTCTTGCCACCCTCCAGCGAACGGCGGATGTAGAGGCCGCCGGCGGGTGCGTTGTGCGCCCAATAATCTTCCGTACCCAGCTTATTGAAAGCCATATAGCTGGCGATGGCATGGCCATTGGTGTCGTAGGTGACCGAAACGTCTCCCGACACCCGCCACTCCGGTGGCGCCACCCTGGGTACGTCATTCCAATGGACGCCAGCGTCGTTGCTGAAAGCGACATGGACGTTGTCCTGGTAGATCGCCGTGACCTTGTCGGGATCCAGCGGGCTGATCGCGATACCCGGCTCGGTGAAGAAACCCGGCTTGGTCAGCGTCGTCACCGTTGCCTGAGGCGCCATCGGTTCGGTAGCGGTGTCGGCAGCAAGAAGGCTGACAGGAATCGCGGTAGCGACCAGGCATGCGACACCCGACGCAAGCCGGCCCGGTTTGACAAAAAACGCCATGAATGGTCCCCGCCTTGGCGCGCAAGCTTTGCACAATGAGCCATGGATTCTGCGCCGCTTCCCTTCAGGCGTCTTGTAGTACTTGCCTGACCCATCTGCCGAATCCTGCACAAACGGCCGGCCGCATGGATATGCCCGTCCTGGGGAGAAAGCCGAGGCGACGGTTTACCGGCAATCCGCCGTATCCGTCAGGCCTGACAGGCGAATGGACCGCCTTTGTAGGAATTCGCCTACAGAAGAAGACGAAACAGCCTGATAGCCCAACTCTCTTTCCTGACAGAGAATGGCGCCATGTCCCGTAAGTCCCGCCGACGTTCGGCTGGTGACACGGATGTCAGGAGCGGCAAGGAAGTCGCGATCCGACGAGTGGGGCATCACTCACAGGATGTGTCAAAAGCCCCGGCTCTGCCGGGGCTTTTTCGTTGTCACGGGCAGCGCTGTCAGGCATACCTATCGGCAGGACCATGCATGGGAGCGGCGGTGGTGAGGCTATGGCTCGGTATTGGCAAGGCGGTCGTGGTCGGGGCTTTTTTCTGCCTCTGCACCCTCATCTGGGTCAGGGTTGAGGGTATTGGCTCGCCCTGGCTCGGACTCTTCTGCATGTTCTACTTCATGGGCACGGCCAAATCGGCAGAACCACAGTTCCTGTTCCGCATGCCCGCCGGCCTGAGGGCCGTCGATTCAAATGCCACCGCCGCAGGTGCCGCGGATCGATGGGGTATTCGAAGCTTTGGCAGCTTCCTTCGGAATACCCCGCTTCGTTATCTCAACCACTCCGTTTATCTCACGAGCCCAAGACAGGACTTTCCCGCCCTGCTTCGAAAGGCGGAGTCCGCGGAGACCATTCACTTCTGGGCAGCCGTGCTGTTTACGCCATATATCGCCTACATCGCATTTCGCGGTCTTTTTGCCGAGGCGCTGCTGTTCGTGCTGATCCAGGCAGTGTTCAATCTCTATCCCATCCTCCATCTTCGCCTCGTTCGTGCACGCTTGACCCGGCTCCTGGAACGGAAGGCCGGCGTGCAGTAAGCGGCCGCACTGCTGCAGCGAATGGCATGTTCCCGAGCAACGAACTGGGCTTTCGTCCTGCCTACGCATCAACGTCCATGGGATGACGTTGGCGCAAAGGGAAAGGCATCAAGCAGCTGTGATGGTCAGCTCCAAAACACTGCACGCGCTGTCCCCCAAACCGGGCCGAACGTTGCCGCCATGCACTCGTCACATCCTGTCAACGCCGACTGCTGATCAATGTCTTTCCATTCTGCTTGGCTAGATCGACGGCAACGCGATGGCGGTATCGGCATCGACTGTTTTAAAGAAGCGCATTCGTGCGCGAGGCCTGGTGTACGTAAGCGACCGGGAGCCGGGCATCCGGCGTGTGCGCTGCGGCAAGGGCTTTGCGTATCGCCATCGCACCGGGCGTCCGGTCACGGATCGGCGCATCCTGCAGCGCATTCGCAGCCTGGCCATACCGCCGGCCTACAAGGACGTATGGATCTGCGTGGATCCGCACGGCCATCTGCAAGCCACTGGCCGCGATGATCGCGGTCGCAAGCAATATCGCTATCACCCCGGTTGGCGGCAATTTCGCGATGCGGGCAAATTCGCCAACCTGGTTTCGTTCGGCCGGGCATTGCCGGCCATTCGCCGCAAGGTGCGCAGCGACTTGGCGTTGCCGGGACTTTGCCAGGCCAAAGTGGTGGCGACGATCGTCGCGCTGTTGGACAAAACCTTGATCCGCGTCGGCAACGAAAACTACGTGCGAGAGAACGGCAGTTATGGATTGACGACCCTGCGTTCCCGCCATCTCAAGCATGAACGGGGCCGGCTGCGGTTCGTGTTCAAGGGCAAGAGCGGTGTCGAGCGCGACGTGGAGCTGGACGACCGGCGCCTGGCCAGGATCATCCGCCGTATCCACAAGCTACCGGGGCAAAAGCTGTTCCAGTATCTGGATGACGATGGCGTTCGCCAACCGGTGGATTCCACTGAAGTGAATCAATACTTGCGGGAAGCCGCAGGTTCTGCTGATGACGAATGCTTCACGGCGAAGACCTTTCGCACCTGGGGCGCGACCCTGCTTGCCGCCAGGCTGTTGGCGAAACGTCCGTTGCCGGAAACGGGTGGTTTGCGTGCACGTACACGCGTGGTCACCGGCGTGATCAAGGAGGTCGCCGAGGCCATGGGCAATACACCAGCCGTGTGCCGCTCTTCCTATATCGATCCGCAGGTGATCAACGACTGGCTCGATGGCCGTCTCACTGCGCAAGCGTTCGCGAGCTTGCGTGGCGACAGACAGGAACGCGCCCTCGTGCGCTATCTCGAAAAGCGCCACCGCCTTGGGCCGTAGCGTTGCGCGTAGTCATAAGAGAATTGCAGGTGGCGCGACGCAATCGTGACGGCGCGGGCATTGCCGAGGCATCCCCGCGCCGCAAGATCGCGTATCAATGATGCATGTCCACGGGTGTTCCGTCGGACCAGGTCGGCGCCGCAACCAGGAATACGAGAATCGGCGGCAATCCGTTCGCCTGGGTGGCTGCCTGCGGCGTGATGAACCAGTAGGGACTGGACATCACCGGTGAACCCTCGGCGCCGGATCCCCAATCCTTGCTGTCCTTGACCTGCGTATCGAACATCAGATGCGGCATGTTGTGCATCCCCTCGTCGGTCAGATACGACGACTTCGACATCATGTAATCCATCGCGCCGTTTTCGAGGGCCGGCAATTGTTTATCCGCATAGGCGGCCTTGACGGCTGCCAGCATCTGCGCCTTGGAACGCCCCGCCATCGCCAGCTTGGCGCGCAGATAGAAGACAGGCACGATCGAACGCGCAGCTTGCGGGTTCAGGCAATCGGCGGCCCGTATTTTCGGATTCCAGAATTCGGGCCAGTCAAACGGTCCCGTCCAGCTTCTGCCCACCACGCATACGAATCCGTTCTTGCCTTCGACCGCCTTCTCGTAACCCTTGCGCCCCAGCACCAGCACCGTCGCATCTCGCGAGATGGATGCGGGCGCCGCACTGCGCGCCAAGGCGATCTCCGCATTCCGATCCGGCATCAGGTATTGATCGACGGCGCCCATCTTCGGATACGGGTTGGCGGCATCTTGTGCCATTGCGTGATGAACCACGCCAAGCCCGACAAGCAAGGCGGAGCATTTCATCAGGAAGGCGCCGATCGTGTTGTTGTTACGCATGGCTGCTCAGTCCTCTGCGGGGGCCGGGTTGAAGAAAATCTCACGCACTTCGACTACACCCGGCAGCGCCTGGGCGCCTTTGCGCACCCATGCCAACACCTCGCCCAGGTTGTCGGTTTCCAGGATCGAAAGGCCGCCTACGTACTCCTTCGCCTCCAGGTACGGCCCATCCGTGACGATCACCTCGCCACCGCCTTGCGACTTCACGGTCACGGCCTTCGGGCTCAAGCCGCATGCAAACTTCCTGACGCCCGCCGCGATCATTTCCCGGTTGAGCGCATGGATGGACTGGATGGTCTCTTCGGTGACGAGCGATGGATCGAAGTCCGCGGGAATATAGGTGGAAATCAGATATTGCGGCATGGTCCTCTCCGGATGGGTCTTCCATCGGGCTGGCTGCCCGATCTTCATTGGAACGACGAACGGCAGGCGCGGAATTCGACCGGCTGCCCGAAAAATTTTTCTCTTTTTCTTCCATCGCCAGTTCGGGAAACGAGAGGCGGAAGAAATTGCAGTAGTCCAAAAGAGACTTTCGGAACGCCAGCTTTCCCGGCGCGGCATAGCGCGGCCAGTCGGCTCGGGTCCAGTCCACGTCCAATAGCTTGCACTCCTCGAACACGGCACCGGTAACTTTTAAGGCAACACTGAATAAGTATCGCCGTCGTCACCAGCCCCGTCTGTCGAAAGATTTTTCTTCCAGTACGGTGTCGGCCAGGTCCAGGCCTGAGAAGTCTTCTTCGAACAATTCGTTGCGTTCCAATAGTTGTGCGTTCATGGCTTTCTTCGAGTGCCTGGTAGGGTTGCTGTGTTTTTTTCTTTGCTGTCGAGGAAAGTATGTAGCTGCCGGCACGTCTCATATTTCCCACAGTACGTCGTCCCGGCGAATAAGCATTGTATTTGGCGAAACTCGCCAGAACACGCCATCGTGTGCATGCTTATAAGCCAAGCCACCGCAGGATGATCCACATGCACTACCTGATTCGCCCCGGCCTCGCCCTTGCAGCCTTCCTGCCGAGCGCGCTCGCCATTGCACAAGCCTCCCCCGCCGTGGGCGATCGTGGCGTGGCCAATGCCGATATGCCGGTGCCGCGCCCTGCTGGCTCACCTTGCGTCGCCAGCCTGTATACCGACGTCGCGTTCGATGATCACGGCGATGCAACCTCGCGCGCCGCAAAGCCCCGCGAGTGGACGTACACGCCGCCCGCGCCATGTGCAGGACCGTGGTCGAAAGTGGTGCTGGAGGCGGATTTCTCGGTGACGGCCGGGCGGCAGTACGACCGTACGGTCAGCCTGTGGCTCAAGGGTGTCAATCTTTTCTACGGCACCACCCAGGAACCAAGCGCCAAGGTCGGTCCGCATTGGCACGTCGAGCGCGACGTGACCGATTACGCCAGCCTGCTTCATGCGGCCGGGCACGGCCAGACCATCCTCAACAATTGGGTAGACGCCACGCGCACCGGCGTGATCCATGGCAGCGCGAAACTGGTGTTCTATCCGGCCACGACGGAGAGCAAGGCTGCGCCGGCCGCCGATCTCGTCATCGGCCTGGTCGGCGACAGCAACGGGCATCCGGTGGACGTGCAGGACAGCAAGGAAGCGCTTTCGCGCACGCTCACGCTGCCGCGCAACGTCGAGCGCGTGGCGCTTGACCTGATCGCGCAAAGCCAGGCGGTGGACGAGCAGTGGTACATGTGCATCGATGATGCCGATGCGGAGCCCACGCGCGAATTCTCGTTGGGGCCTCCGAACGCGGGCGACCCGCTGGAACAGTGCCCCGGCGGCAACTTCCGCGAGGTGGCCGTGAGCATCGACGGCCAGGCGGCGGGCCTCGCACCGGTCTACCCATGGACCTACACCGGCGGCGTCGATCCCAACTTGTGGCGGCCCACGACAGACATCCAGACCCTCAACTTCACGCCGTACCGCGTGGAACTCACGCCTTTTGCCGCCCTGTTGGACGACGGCAAGCCGCACACCGTGGCCGTGCGCGTGCTGGGCGCCCACGACTTCTTCAGCCTCGCCGCCAACCTGCTGGCGTGGCGCGACCACGGTCGCGACGTGCTCACCGGCAAGCTCACGCAAAACACGCTTGCCACGCAGGATGGGCAGCCGCCGCAAGTGCGGCGTCATTTCAAAAACGGTACCGGCGGCACGCTGCAAGGCCAGGTCGATACCTTGCAAAACGGCCATTACGTGATCGCGGGCGAACTGCAAACCGCGCGCGGCAAGGTCGTCACCCGTGTCGAGCAACACGCGGATTTCGCCAATCGCCAGAGCTTCGATCATCTATCGAAGGACATCTACAAGCAGCGCATCGCCATGCACACGCAAGTGACCGATGACGTGCGCACCATCACCGATGCCGGCACGGTGCAACAGACACACCACCTCGACTATCCCCTGCTCATCGATATCCGCAAGCAGGTGCACCCAAGCGGTGACTTCACCGCGGACATCACGCTGCAGCAGGGCTACCTGAGCAAGGTCCAGCAGACCGAAAATGGCCGCGTGAGCTTCTGGTCCACGTTGGACAACCACCTCACCAGCCACAGCAACACCGACTTCAACGCCGGCGGCACAGGCATTACCGGCTCGCGCGGACAACATGGACAGCAGTCATATCGCTTCAGCGATTCGCTGGGCCATTGCTACGCGCGGCGGGTGGAAACGCGCGATCACGTTGTTGTTGCAGTCGGGCCGGGGCAAGGTTGTGTAACACCTGTGGTACAGCCGGCGACCTGAGGCACTCGGCAGGCGGGAATGAAATTCCGCACGGGGAGCTGAAAGAGCTGGAATTTCGCCCCAACCTGCGGGACGCCAGCGCCACGCTACGGTGGCCCAGTTGCAGATGATTCGCGGCTGGTGTCAACTGCGCGTGCTGGCTGGCCGATCCATTTCTTACCAGGAAGTACTCACGATCAGGGGAGACGTATGCGGAAGCTGGAGAACACCAGGCTCGCCATCATCGGGCTTGGCTATGTAGGCCTGCCGTTGGCCGTGGAGTTTGGCAAGCACTACGACACGATCGGTTTCGACATCAAGAAAGGACGCATCGATGAGTTGCGTGCCGGCCACGACAGCACGCTGGAGGTAAGCGCCGCCGAACTGGCCGAGGCCACGCGGTTGCGGTTCAGTGCGGATATCGCCGAACTGGCCGATCGCAACACGTACATCGTCACCGTGCCGACGCCGATCGACAATGCCAAGCGCCCTGACCTGACGCCCTTGATCAAGGCGAGCGAAGCCTTGGGCAAGGTGCTGTCGGTGGGCGACGTGGTGGTCTACGAATCGACCGTATATCCGGGCTGCACCGAGGAAATCTGCATTCCCATCCTCGAACGCGAGTCGGGCCTTGTCTACAACCGCGACTTTTTTGCCGGCTACAGTCCCGAACGCATCAATCCCGGCGACAAGCAGCATCGCGTCACCAGCATTCTCAAGGTCACATCCGGCTCGACGCCGGAAACCGCGGATTTTGTCGACAGCCTGTATGGATCGGTGATCACCGCCGGCACACACAAGGTCAGTTCGCTGAAGGTGGCCGAAGCGGCCAAGGTGATCGAAAACACCCAGCGCGACCTCAATATCGCGCTGGTCAACGACCTGGCGATCCTGTTCAACAAGCTCGGCATCGACACTTTGGAAGTGCTGCAGGCAGCCGGCACCAAGTGGAACTTCCTCCCCTTCCGGCCCGGCCTGGTCGGCGGGCATTGCATCAGTGTCGATCCGTATTACCTCACGCACAAGGCGCAAGAAGTCGGGCATCACCCGGATGTCATTCTTGCCGGTCGGCGCACCAACGACAGCATGGGCCCTTATGTCGCCAGCGAAGTGATCCGCTTGATGGTGCGCAAAGGCATCAATCCGGTGAATGCGCGCATCCTGGTGCTGGGCCTGGCGTTCAAGGAAAACTGTCCCGACCTGCGCAACACGCGCGTGGTGGATATCCTCAAGGCGCTGTGTGGTTACAACGCGCAGGTCGACGTGCACGATCCGTGGGTGAGCGCTACCGAAGCCGAGCACGAATATGCGATTACCCCGGTGAAGCTGCCGCAGAATGGTGACTACGATGCGGTGATCATCGCAGTCGGGCATCGGGAGTTCGTGGCGTTGGGGGCGGAAGGCATACGTGCCTTCGGCAAGCCGACGTCGGTGATTTATGACGTGAAGTACGTGCTGCCGCGTGAAGCCGTTGATGGACGGCTGTAGGCTGGGATGAAATCCCGGCATCGCCATGCTGACAAAAGCTGGGATTTCATCCCAGCCTACGAAGCTCACCCAGACATCCAGGATGTCACGCCATGAAAGTGCTCGTCACCGGCACCGCCGGCTTTATCGGTTCGCATGTAGCGCTCAAATTGCTCGAACGGGGCGACGAGGTCATCGGTTTCGACAGCCTCAACGATTACTACGATGTCCGCTTGAAGAAGGCGCGCCTGGCGCGCTTCATCGACCACCCGCACTACACGCACGTCCATGCCGACCTTGCCGATCGCAACGCCGTCGAACAGACCTTCGCCACGCACAAGCCACAACGCGTCATCAATCTCGCTGCGCAAGCAGGCGTGCGTTATGCCGCTGAAAACCCATACGCCTACGTCTCCAGCAACGTCACCGGATTTCTGCATATCCTCGAAGGCTGCCGCCAGCATTCTGTCGAACACCTGGTGTTTGCATCGACCAGTTCGGTCTACGGCGCCAATACCGCGATGCCCTTCTCCGAGCATCAATCGGCCGAACATCCGCTCACCCTCTATGCCGCCACCAAAAAGGCCAACGAGCAGATGGCGCATAGCTATGCGCACCTGTACGGCATTCCTAGCACCGGGTTGCGCTTCTTTACAGTGTACGGGCCGTGGGGTCGCCCGGACATGGCGCTGTTCCTGTTCACCAAGGCGATTCTTGCCGGCGAGCCCATCAAGGTGTTCAACCATGGCAAGCACAAGCGCAGCTTTACCTATGTGGACGATATTGTCGAAGGCGTCGTGCGCACGCTGGATCGCGCGCCTGGAAAAAACGCCGAATGGAACAGCGCCGCGCCTGATCCGGCCAGCAGTGGCGTCGCGCCGTACCGGCTCTACAACATCGGCAACGAACAACCGGTGGAACTGCTTCAGTACATCGAGGTGCTCGAGCAGTGCCTGGGCCGCAAGGCAAAGATGGAAATGCTGCCGTTGCAAGCTGGCGACGTGCCCGATACCGAAGCGGATGTAACGGAACTGATACAGTCCGTCGGTTATGCGCCCAGAATTTCCGTGGCCACGGGCATCGCGAACTTCGTAAGCTGGTACAGGGACTACTACCGCGAGTAGCTTAGGCAGCTCGCTGCGACTTGCGCACGCAAAGAGCCTTGGGGGCGACGTGATCATTGATTACCTGGATAGTTCTTCCGCATCCGACCTGGATGCGGATCTCTGCATCATCGGCGCAGGCGCTGCCGGCATTGCCATCGCACGGCGTTTCATCGGCACGCCGATCTCCGTCTGCCTGATCGAAGGCGGCGGCGCCACCGGCGAAGAACAAAGCCAGGCGCTTTACGAAGGCATGTCCATTGGTACTCCGCGGCTGGATGCAGGCACCTCGCGCATGCGCGTCTTTGGCGGCAGCTGCAATTTATGGGGTGGCGGCTGCATTCCGTTGGGCAGCCGCGACATGGCCGAACGCGATTGGGTCCCGGATAGCGGCTGGCCCATCGCCTACGACGATCTGAAGCCTTATTACGAACGCGCGCGCGAATATTGCCAGGTCGAGGCGCACTATCTCGGCGACGGCGCCTTCCTGACGCCGCTCGCACGCGCGCCGCTGCCGTTCGACGCCGACAAGCTGGTCAACTACATCTTTGCGCGCAGCCCGATCCTGTTCGGCAAGGCGTATCGCGCCGAGCTGGAAAAAGCGCCGAATATCACTGTCTTGCTGCATGCCAACCTGCTTGAGCTGCATGCCTCGGCCAGTGGCGCTTCCGTCCGCCATGCGCGCATTGGCACCGTCCATGGACGCAAGGGCGTCGTGCGCGCGCAGCATTACGTGCTGGCTTGCGGCGGCATCGAAAATGCGCGTCTGCTGTTGCTATCGAACTCCGTCTTGCCGCATGGCCTGGGCAACCAGCATGATCTGGTCGGCCGTTATTTCATGGATCATCCCTGCGGCAACATGGGCACGATCACTGCCGAAACGCCGGAACGGCTGACGCGCCCTTACGATCGCAATCTCGGCAAAGGCCCCGCGCCCGCGTTCCCGGAAATTGGTTTGTCGCATGCGTTCCAGGAAACGCAGCGCATCTTGAATGGACGCGTCCATCCGTTTGCCGTCGAAGGCTCCGTCCCGCAAGGCATTCGCTCCCTGCGCGATTTCCGTGCCGCATTGCGGCCATCCGTGCAGGAGGAAAATGCATTGCTGGAAGCACGTCTTTGCGCTGCGCTGAGAAACGCGCCCGCCAACGATGATGACGCGCGTGCGCGCAACGACCCTATTGCGATGCTGGCGCTGCGCGTCGGGCTTGGCTCCACGGATATCGCCAAGGCGTTCCTGCAAAAGCTGCGCAACAAGCCGACCGTGCGCAGCAACCGCGTCGAACTGATGGGGTATTTCGAACAAGCTCCCAATCCCGATAGCCGCATAACGCTCGCCCATGAGCGCGATGCATTGGGTTTGCCGAAGGTCTGCGTGGATTGGCGGCTCACCGCGCTCGATCGCCACACCTACCGCACCGCGGCGGCGTTGTTCGGCAACGAGCTTGCCAGCGCTTGCGGTGGTACTTACCGGCCTGCCGCATGGTTGAGCGGCGACGACAACGCCACCGCCGAAGTCCACACCACCGCACACCACCTGGGCACGACGCGCATGTCTGACGATCCACGGCGCGGCGTCGTCGATCCGCACTGCCGCGTGCATGGCGTGGAAAACCTGCATGTCGCCGGGAGTTCAGTATTTCCCACCGGTGGTTGGGCGTTTCCGACTTTTACGATCGTTGCGCTGGCTCTGCGGCTTGCCGATCAGTTGCGTGCGGCGATGCGTGCGTCCGCTGTGTCGGAGGCGGTGTAAGCCACGCTCTTGCCCGTCATTCCGGCGAAGGCCGGAATCCAGTTTAAATATGCGTCCGAAGGACACGACATTTTTATGTTGAGTGCTTCGCACGACGTACTTGGACTGGATTCCGGCCTTCGCCGGAATGACGGGCTGGAGTTTATGGTGATGGGATGTACCTCGTTCCACCCCTCAATAACTACCCTCACGTACTCTTTAAGCACTTTCTCACCCCTGTATCACCCGTGTAACAACACCCCCGTTTCGCGCCTGCAACACCTTCCATACGGCTGAAAATCAGCATCGACACCGAAAAAAAAATAGCGTAGTTTCAGCCTCCTCAAGGGGAAAACAGCGTTTAGGGGTAGCTGGGATGCTTCGCTTTCTTCGGCGTCAAACGGTGCGTTGGTTGATGCTATTCGGCATTGCCGAATTGGCCTTGCTGGCGTCCTCGCTTTACCTGGCCATGCAGCTGCGCTATTTGCGCAATGCCGACGAGCTGGTCGATGTATCGCACCACTTGCTGTTGCGGTCCGTGATCTTTGCGGTGGTCATCATGTTGGGCATGGTGGCGCTCGGCGAATACCGCACGCATCTGCGCACGACCTGGCAAGGTGCGGTGGCGCGCCAGGCAGTCGCCTTCGTTATCGGCGGCCTGTTGCTGATCGTCGGTTATTACCTGGTGCCGCAGGCGTATGTCGGGCGTGGCGTGTTGAGCATGGCGCTGGTGATGGGCTTCCTGGCGGTGATGGTGTTTCGCTTGTTGTTCATGCGCGTGGTGGACATCGAATCGTTCAAGCCGCGCGTCTTGATTCTCGGCACTGGCCAACGCGCCGCGCAGATTCACAACCGCATGCGCCGGCGCTCGGATCGCCGCGGTTTCACGGTGGTCGGCTATCTCCCCTGCCCCGGCGAAAACGTCGCCATTCCTGCCGACAAACTGATTGTGCCGGACGTGCCGTTGCCGATGCTGGCCAAGCGCGAGCAAATCGATGAGATCGTCGTAAGCGTCGACGACCGCCGCGGCAGGTTGCCGATGGATGGCTTGCTGGAATGCCGGCAGGCCGGCGTGATGATCACCGATCTGACCACCTTCTTCGAGCGCGAATCCGGCCGCGTGCAACTGCTGTCGCTGGAGCCGTCGTGGCTGGTGTTTTCGGGTGGCTTCCATGCCACGCCGCTGCGCCGCGTGACCAAGCGCTGTTTCGACGTGATGGCCGCCGCCGCCTTGTTGCTGCTGTGCTGGCCATTGATGCTGCTGGTGGCATTGGCCATCCGGCTCGAATCCGGCCCCGGCCAGCCCATCCTGTATCGGCAGGAACGTGTCGGCGAAAACGGCCAGACGTTCTGGCTGCTCAAATTCCGCAGCATGCGCACCGATGCCGAACGCGACGGCGTCGCGCGCTGGGCCAGCAGGCAAGACGATCGCGTCACGCGCGTGGGCCGCATTTGCCGCAAATTGCGGTTCGACGAATTGCCGCAGCTATGGAACGTGCTCAAGAGCGACATGAGCATTGTCGGTCCGCGTCCGGAACGGCCGCAGTTCGTTGCCGACCTCGCCACCAAGATTCCGTTCTACAGCTTGCGTCATTGCTTGAAACCCGGGCTCGCCGGCTGGGCGCAATTGAGCTATCCGTACGGCGCGTCGGAAGAGGACGCCGCCGAAAAACTCAAATACGACCTGTTTTACGTAAAGAACCAGAATTTGCTGTTCGACATGCTGATCCTGATCGAGACCGTGGAGGTGGTGCTGTTCAGCCGCGGCGCACGGTAGCATCAAGGACCTACGTATGGCCGTCATTCCCGCGGAAGCGCACTGCTGTCCGGGGAAATTTTTCGCTGTTCTTGCGGGAAAGCTAAAACGACGTCATTCCAGCGAAAGCAGGAATGACGGCGATGGGATTTACGCGGGCCGAAGGCAATCAAACCACATCAATTGCGCGCGCCGGGTGGCCGTGTTTGAGCCGTTTTCAGCGAATGCAATGGCGAGCTGTACCAATCGACCACCGAACCGTGGTCGAACCGCACCCACGATGGTCCGTACTCCCACAGGTCATCACGAATCTCGACAGGTCTGCCTTCGATGGCGCGTACGTTTTCCGGCGACATACCCAGGGTCAACATCGGTGCAGCCGGTGCGTCGGTGGGCGCGGTGTCGCTGTCGTGGCTGGTGCTGTCGTTGCCGCCGTCCGATGAGGGCGTCACCGCGGATGCGCCCCAGAACAGAATGCCGGTGGCAAGCAGCGCCACCAAAATCAACCATTTCATGTGCGGGCGCCGCGACGTACGCGGCGGTGAAAATGACGGCGCCGGCGTCGGGCGCGGCGGGTTCACTCGCTGCGAGGCAACGAACGCAGGCGGCGGCGCGCCAGGCAGGCGCCCATGAAGCCGCAGGAATTCCATCGCCGCGTCGTATTGCACATTGAGCTGCTGCAAGCGCTGCCCGCTGCGCGAGTTCTTATATCCCTCATGTCCCGGGAGTGTACGGTCCGGATGCAGGGTGGATACGCAGCGGCGGTAGGCGCGCTTGAATTCGTCCACGCTGCAATCGGGGCTCACCCTGAGCTGCCGATACAACTCAAGAAAATCGATCTCGTTGGCCATGCTTGTTTCCCCTGTTGCATGGTGCCGCTCCCGCACGCCTGGCCACCCGGGCGGCTGCGGAGGAACAACGCTAGCCTCGCGCAGTGTGAAGATCTTCGCAAGCATATTTTCAGCTTGACTTAGTGTGATCTAGTTCTCAAAATTGATCACACGCCCTAGGGGAGGGGAATCCCGTGCAAGGCTGTCGCGACTATCTTGCCGCCTGTTGCCGCCGTACCGCGGCCGGTGTGCTTTGCGTCGCTGTAGCAGGTTGCGTGCCAGCTCAGGGGGCACCGGGCGTTCCAACCGTCTCATTGGGCGCGCATACGCTGCAAACCCAGTCCGAAGGCCTCGGCACCAACCCGGTCATTACCGATCCGATCACAACACAGCAACATGGCAGTTCGTTGATCGTCTTCAACGGCGGCTATTCGAGCAACGCGCTGGATCCGATCGACAACTACGGCAACCGCTGGAAGCAACTGGGCAACGACGTGCCGTTCGGCAACGGCTACGGCGACCGCTTCAACGTCAAGGCCTATGTGGCGCTCGCAGCCAAAGGCGGCCCCGGCCACACCGTCAGTTTCATCAAGAACGGCAATGCGGCCGGCGAAATATCCGTGCCGTTCATCGAGATCAAAGATGCGGGCGTGCTCAAGGACGTCAGCCAGACCTACGCACCCACCGGCACGACCATGAGCAGCGGCACCGTCACTACCAGCGGCCCTGCCACGCTGATTGCCGTGTGGTGGGGCGATGGTGGCGTAAAACGCATGTCCGCCGTACCCAATAACGGATTCACGGTTATCGACAGCTATTTGAAGCTTCCCGACAACAGCGGCGTGCAATGCGCGGTGGCCTATAAGCAGGTCGCTGCGGCAGGCAGGTACAACGTCAGCTGGCAAGGCGCCCCGGCCCAAGGCGCCATTTTGTGGTTGCTGGCGTTCCAGTCCAGATGAAGTGCGAGGCGATGCATTGCCAGGGGCGATGCATCGATAAGTTGGGGGACTGACGTATCCGCGTCAGTGGTTGCAACAAAACCTGAGATGGTCAGCAAGACGTCGTGGCGAACGCGACGCAAGTGATGTGTCGGCGCAAATGAACGTTTACGCCCTGCACCAACTTTTGCATGACGGGAGGGCTCAATCATGAACAACCGCGCGGCGGCACTTATCGATCTGGATTGGGACACCTTCGACCCATGGCGCATCCAGCCCGTGCGTCATCGCCTATCCGAGCATCCCCTGTTGCAACCCGACCAGCTGGTGGCGCTGGGCAAGCGTTTCCAGGGCAGCACGCGGCTGTTTACGTTCAACAACGACGCCGGCGCCGACGCCAATTTCGATGACGTCGGCCGTCTGTACCCCAATCGAAAATCCGCTGCCGATACGTTGCAGGGCATCAACGACGCCAAGGCATGGATGCTGTTGCGCCACGTGCAGGACGACCCGACCTACCGCAGCCTGGTCGACATGGCGATGGACCCAATCCAGCCGTTGATCGAGCGCAAGGATCCTGGCATGCATTACCGCGCCGGATGGATTTTCGTCGCCTCGCCGCACACCACCACGCCGTTTCATATCGATCGCAATCACGGCATCCTGCTGCAGGTTCGCGGCACCAAGAAAGTGTACGTGTGGGATGCCGAGGACACCGAGGTGTGCAGCGAACACGCCCGCGACGTTTTCCACGCGCGGCATGATCTTGGACTGGTGAAGTGGAGCGAAGCGTTTCGCGAACGCGCGCATGTTTTCATCGTCGGCCCCGGCATGGGCGTCTATATGCCCATCACCTGCCCGCACATGGTCGAAACGGGCGATGAGCCATCCATCACTATCAGCTTCACCTACAGCACGGCGGCGACGCGGCGCAACGCCATGCGGCATGTGGTGAACGACCTGCTCTCTCGCAAAGGCATCACGCCGGTGCCGGTGGGCAAGCTGCCACTGCTCGACACGCTGACCTATGCCGCCGCGTCCGTGATGGTCGCCGCGCACGGCACCGGCAGCCATCTGCCGGCCTGTCCATCGCTGGCGCATCAAAGCGCCTATGCATTGGCCGACTGACCGAATGATCACGTAACGCAACACCACCTGCGGGGAGGACGGAAACCTCATGAACATAGGCATAGCCAGGCCCCAGGATGGCGCGGCGGAAGGTAGCGTGTTGCTGGACGTATTGCCCGTGCAGGCCGGTGTTTTGGCGGGTGCTTGCGCAAGCGGCTGGATGCGGTGCGAATACGCGCTCGACGAAGCATTCGTCGCCGCCTTGAGCAACGCAGAGCAACAGCATGGTGTTAGCGATACGCAGATGCTCTGTGCTGCATTGGCGCTGGCCGAATCCCGATTCGCGGGTACGCGAGTCGTAGCAGCCAGCTACGCCGAGGGCGGCGTAGCAAGGCAGCGATCGATGGAAGTCCCGCGCACCGGTGGGCGGTATGCATGGCTGTGGGCGTTCTGTTCGTCGCTTGGCAAGGCGATGCCGGCCAGTGTCCGCAGTGCATGGATCATCAGCGGCGAGCTTCCTTCGCCCGATTCCGAGTCCTCGTGCGATGGCGGCGCCAGCGACAGCCACTGGTGCGTGCAAACCTCACCCGCACGGATCGAGGTGGCCTTTCGCGCGCCATGGAGTGCTGCCGCGATCGACTTGCTCGCCGCCGGCGTCATGCGTGCGCTGGCCTGGTTGTGTGCATCCGATGATGCCGACCTGGCATCGTTCGACATCTGCGATCCGGCCGAACGCCAGCGCATGCTGGTCGAATGGAATGCCACGGCCGTATCGCGCCGCGCAACGGACACCGTGCATGGCTTGTTCAAGGAGCAGGCCCGCCAGCATGCCGGTTCATCGGCGATCGAAGCACTGGATCTCAGGCTTTCCTACGCCGAACTCGATGCGCGTTCCGATCGCATCGCCGCGGGATTGATGGCCGCGGGGGTCGAAGCCGGTGCGCCGGTTGCGCTATTGCTTGAGCGCTCACCGGAAGCGCTGGTTGCCATCCTGGGCATTCTCAAGGCGGGCGCGGCCTATCTGCCGCTGGATCCGGGCTATCCGACGGAACGCCTTGCCTTTGTGATCAACGATGCGCGTGCTGCGTTGATCATTGCCGGCGCGGATGTTCCCGCATTGCCCGACGTGCAGCTGCCGGTCGTGCAACTCGCATCGCTGGAGCGCGATGCATCCGCGTATCAGCCGCCTGCCGTCGACGGCAGCGCTCTCGCCTACGTGATGTATACGTCCGGCTCCACCGGCACGCCAAAAGGGGTGGAGATCACGCATCGGTCCATCATTCGCTTGGTGCGTGACGTCACCTATGTCGACCTCGGCAACCAACCACGCCTGTTGCACGCCGCACCGCTCGGTTTCGATGCATCCACCCTGGAAATCTGGGGTGCCCTGCTCAATGGCGGCACCTGCATCGTGCACGGCGAACGCATTCCCACCGGCTGCGGGCTGGAAGATGCGATCGAGCGCCACGGCGCGCGCATCGCATGGCTGACGGCGGCACTGTTCAATGCTATCGTCGATGAAAACGCGCAGAAGCTGCGCGGCCTGCAGCAACTATTGATCGGCGGCGAAGCGCTGTCGGTCGCGCACGTGCGCAAGGCCTATGCGGCATTGCCCAACGTCACCATCATCAACGGCTACGGCCCGACCGAATGCACCACGTTCGCTGCCACTTATCGCATTCCACGCGATATCGCGGCGGACGTGCGCTCGATTCCGATCGGCAGCCCGATCACCGACACCACGCTGTACGTGTTGAACAGCCGTGGCGAGGCGGTGCCTACCGGCGTGATCGGCGAGCTGTATATCGGCGGCGCCGGCCTGGCGCGTGGCTACCTGGCGCGGCCCGAGCTGACGGCCGAGCGCTTCGTTACGCATCCGCTTGAAGCCGGCGAACGCCTGTACCGCACCGGCGATCTGGTGCGCTGGTTGCCACAAGGCACGATCGAGTTCGTCGGCCGTGCCGATGGGCAGATGAAGATCCGCGGCTACCGCATCGAGATCGGCGAAATCGAGGCGGTTTTGCAACTTCAGCCCGGCCTGCGCGCATGCGCCGTGCTGGCTCGCGAAGACCGGCCGGGATTCAAGCGATTGGTGGCGTATTACGTGGCCGACGATGCATCGGTCAACGCCCGTACCTTGCGCGACCGCTTGGCGCACGTGCTGCCGGATTTCATGCTGCCATCCATCTACATCGCGATGGATGCGCTGCCTGTCACGGCCAACGGCAAACTCGATCGCCGTGCCCTGCCCGCGCCGGACAACCACCGTTCCGAACTGGCCGGCGTCTACGTGCCGCCGATCGGAAAAACCGAACAGCGCTTGTGCGAACTGTTCGCCGACGTGCTCGGCCTGGATCAAGTGGGCCGCAACGATCACTTCTTCGACCTTGGCGGCAACTCGCTGCTGGCCGTGCGTACCGTGACGCGCATCCATGGCGAGCTGGCAACGAGCCTGCCCACCATCGCGGCCTTCTTTGGCACGCCTACACCTGCCGCTCTCGCTGCGATGATCGAGCATGGCGATGCACGCGCCGCGCTGGCTTCGCGCTTGTCGCATCATCGCTCGTCCAGCATGGACGAACCCATCGCCATCATCGCCATGGCTGGCCGCTTTCCTGGGGCGAACGACGTGGAGACGTTCTGGGACAACCTTTGCGCCGGTCGCGAGTCGATTACGTTTTTCAGCGCGGACGAACTTGATCCGAGCATTCCCGCCGAGCAACGCAAGGATCCGGCCTACGTGTCCGCGCGCGGCATCATCGACGGCGTAGAAAATTTTGACGCGGCCTTTTTTGGCATGTCGCCGCGCGAAGCGGAATTGATGGACCCGCAGCAGCGTATCTTCCTGGAGTTGTGCTGGGAATGCCTGGAGCGCGGCGGCTACGTGCCGGACGAGCATGACGTGCCGGTGGGTGTCTTCGGCGGCATGCATAACGCCACGTATTTCCAGCGCCATATCAGCACCCGGCCCGACCTGGTCGACAAGCTGGGTGCGTTCCAGGTGATGTTGGCCAACGAAAAGGATTACCTGGCCACACGCATCGCGCACAAGCTCAACCTTACCGGTCCCGCGATCAGCATGAACACCGCATGCTCGACCTCGCTGGTCGCGCTGTGCCAGGCTTTCGACGCCTTGCGTGCTGGCCATTGCGGCATGGCGCTGGCCGGCGGGTCGTCCATCGCCTGCCCGCCGCGCAGTGGCTATGTCTCGCAGGAAGGTTCGATGCTGTCGCCGGATGGACACACGCGCAGCTTCGACGCGGATGCGCGCGGCACGGTATTCAGCGATGGCGCCGCGGTGGTGTTGCTGAAGCGCCTCGCCGATGCGTTGCACGATGGTGATCCCATCTACGCCGTGATCCGCGGCGTCGCGGTGAACAACGATGGCGGCGCCAAGGCCAGCTTCACCGCGCCCAGCAGTGCCGGGCAAGCGGCCGTGATCACGATGGCGCTGGATAACGCCGGTGTCGAGGCGAATTCGATTTCCTATGTGGAAACCCACGGCACCGCCACGCCATTGGGTGACCCGATCGAGATCGAAGGATTGACCCAGGTGTTTCGCCAGAGCACCAGCGAGCGCGGCGTCTGCGCGATCGGTTCGGTGAAAAGCAACGTCGGCCATCTGGTGATGGCCGCCGGCGCGGCCGGTGTGATCAAGACCGCACTGTCGCTGGCCGAACGTCGCCTGCCGCCGTCGCTGCACTTCCGCGCCAGCAATCCCAAGCTCGATCTCGGCAACTCGCCGTTCTTCGTCAACGACACGTTGCGCGCCTGGACGTTCGACGGCGGTCCGCTGCGCGCGAGCGTGAGTTCCTTCGGCGTGGGTGGCACGAATGCACACGTCGTGCTTGAGGAACCGCCGCAACGCGAACCTTCCGACGCCGCCGACGGCCCGCAACTATTGCTGCTTTCCGCACGCAGCGATGCAGCGCTTGGCCACGCAGTGGAGCAACTACGCGCACACCTCGCCAAACACGTAGGTCGGGGCGAGCCCACGCGAACCCCGACATCGCCATCGAATGCCCAATTGGCCGATATCGCCTGGACACTATGCAAAGGACGCAAGCTCTTCGCGCATCGCACACACATCGTTGCCGACAGCATCGACGACGCTGCCAAGCGCCTGCTGGACCTGACGTTATCGCCCGCCAAGACCGCGCTCAATCCACCACCCGGCATGGTCTTCATGTTCCCCGGCCAGGGCTCGCAATACGCCAGCATGGGGCGCGAACTGTATGCAACAGAACCCGCGTTCGCCACGGCGATCGACGCCTGCGCGGAGATCCTGCGCGATGAGCTTGGCTTCGACCTGCGCGAACGCCTGTTTGCCGACGATGCCGAAGCGCTGCGCGCCACCGGACTCACGCAGCCGGCCATCTTCGCGATGGAATACGCGCTCGCACGCTTGTGGATGAGTTATGGCGTAGTGCCCGTAGCGATGATCGGCCATAGCATCGGCGAATTCGTCGCCGCGGTGATCGCCGACGTAATGAGCCTTGCCGACGGTGCACGACTCGTCGCCCGGCGTGGAAGCTTGATGCAGGCGCTGCCCGCCGGTTCCATGTTGTCCGTGCGCATGGACGCCGCGCACCTGGCAACACGCCTGCCTGCCACGTTGTCGCTCGCCGCCGAAAACGCACCCAATGCCTGCGTGGTGTCCGGCGAAACATCGCTGGTCCAGGCCTTCCAGGCCGAGCTTGAGCAAGCTGGTATCGCGTGCCGCCTGCTGCACACCTCGCACGCGTTCCACTCGTCGATGATGGATCCGGCGCTGGCGCCGTTCCGGCAGGCCGTCGAACAGATCGCATTGTCCGCACCGCGCATACCCATTGCTTCAACGTTGACCGGCAACATGTTGAACGACGACGAGGCTACATCCGCCGCTTATTGGACGCGGCATCTGCGCGGCACCATGCGTTTTTCGACCGCGCTGCAAACCTTGCTGGCCGACTCGCAATACGCATTGCTCGAAGTGGGACCGCGCACCACGCTCAGCCTGCTGGCACGCCAGCATGCGCAAAGCCGAGGCCGCATCGTGCTGGCCTCGCTGGCCGATAGCCCATCGAACGAACGCGCCACCTGGCTCGATGCGGTGGGCCAATGCTGGTCATGTGGCGTAGCGATATCCGTCGAGCAACTGGACCGCCGGCAACGCAAGCAGCGCGTGCGCCTGCCGACCTATCCGTTCGAGCGCAAGCGGCATTGGATCGATGTGCCCCGCGCTACCGACGCACCACCGGCGGCAGCGATATCGAACGTGGTCGCGCTGCCCGTGCGATCCGAACCCGCCGTGGCAGCCGCCATGCCCCTCAACACCAATCCGGAGGCCACCATGGCCCCATCCACCACGTCCGCACGCGCCACCCGCCTGGTCGCGCAGCTCCGCGCGCTGTTCGAAGACGTCGCCGGCGCCGAATTCGACGACGTCGATCCGGCCACGCATTTCGTGGAACTCGGGCTCGACTCCCTGTCGCTGACGCAGGTGGCGTTGCAGTTGCAGAAGACCTTCGCATTGAAGATTACCTTCCGCGAATTGATGGAAGCACATTCCTCGTTCGCAAGCCTCGCCCAGCATATCGACCGCTTGCTGCCGCCCGAAGCCGCAGCAGCCACCACCGCCGTGGATGCAGCCGCCGCCACCGCGCCTGCCGCACCGGCCGCAACGACAAATCAGGTAGCCGTCATGTCCCTGCCAACCAGTGGTGGATTGATCCAGGACGTGATCCAGCAGCAGATGCTGATCATGCAGCAGCAATTGGCGTTACTTGCCAATGCGGGCAACGCAGCGCCGGCCATCCTACCGGTGGCAAGCGTGGCTGCACCGCCAACACCGCCGGTCGAGACGCGGCCAGGGGTGCAGGCAGTCGATACGCCGCCCGACGAAGAGGCCGCACTCGCGCACACCACCTACGACGTCAAGAAGGCCTTCGGCGCGATCGCACGCATCCACTCCGGTTCCACCGAGCTGACCGGCCGCCAGCGCGTTCGCCTGGATGCCTTCATGCGCCGCTATATCGAGCGCACGCAGCAGTCGAAAGCGTACACGCAGAAACATCGTCCGCACCTGGCCGATCCGCGCGTGGTGAACGGCTTCCGGCCGCTGCTGAAGGAAATCATCTACCAGATCGTGATCGATCGCTCCAAAGGCTCGAAGGTGTGGGACCTGGATGGCAACGAATATGTGGATGCACTGAACGGCTTCGGCATGAACCTGTTCGGCTGGCAGCCGGATTTCGTGCTGGACGCCGTGCGCAAGCAACTCGAGCTGGGCTACGAAATCGGCCCGCAGCATCCGCTGGCCGGCGTGGTCGCCAAGCAGATCTGCGAGCTCACCGGTTTCGACCGCGCCGCGCTGTGCAACACCGGCTCCGAAGCGGTGATGGGCACCGTGCGCGTGGCGCGCACCGTTACCGGCCGCGACACGCTGGTGATCTTTACCGGCTCGTATCACGGCATCTTCGATGAAGTGATCGTGCGCGGCACCAAGAAGCTGCGCTCGGTGCCGGCAGCGCCGGGCATTCTGCGCAACACCGCCGAGCACGTGCTGGTGCTCGACTACGGTACACCCGAATCGCTGGCGATCATCCGCGAGCGCGCATCCTCGATCGCGGCCGTGCTGGTCGAGCCGGTGCAGAGCCGCCGCCCTGATTTCCAGCCGCGCGAATTCCTGCAGGAACTGCGCGCCATCACCAGCGATGCCGGCGCCTTGCTGATCTTCGACGAAGTGGTCACCGGCTTCCGCTCGCATCCGCGTGGTGCGCAGGCAGTGCTTGGTATCGATGCGGACCTCGCCTCCTACGGCAAGGTCGTCGGTGGCGGTTTTCCGATCGGAGTCATTGCGGGCAAGCGCAAATACATGGACGCGCTCGATGGCGGCGGCTGGCAGTTCGGGGATGCGTCGATTCCGACGGTTGGCGTCACCTACTTCGCCGGCACCTTCGTGCGCCATCCGCTTGCGCTGGCCGCTGCGCATGCGGTGCTCGATCACTTGAAGACAGCGGGTGCTGCGTTGCAGGAGCGTCTCAACGCGCGCACGGCGTCGCTAGCCGATGAACTGAACGCTTTCTGCGCGGAAAAGGGCGCGCCAATCAAGGTGACGCACTTTGCATCCGTGTGGAAGACCAACTTCCTGGAAGACCACCCGCTGCAGGATCTGCTGTTCGCGATGATGCGCAGCCGCGGCATCCATATCCTGGACAACTTCCCCTGCTTCTTCACCACCGCGCATGGCGAAGAGGATTTCGCAGCGATCGCCAAGGCCTTCAAGGATTCCGTGCTCGAACTGCAGGAAGCCGAGTTCCTGCCACGACGCAAAAAGATCGAAGTGCTTCCGCTGGATGCCGCCAAGCCACCCGTCGCCGGTGCGCGCCTGGGCAAGGATGAGGAAGGCAGGCCGACCTGGTTCGTGCCCAACCCCGATGCACCCGGCAAGTACATGAAGTTGAGCGCATGAGGCAGCACGCCATGAACACCCATGATGCAAGTATCGTTGCCACCGCCGTCGACTACGATCCGTTTGCCGAAGCCGCGCTTGCGCGCGTCGTACCCGCGACGGCGTCGCAGCGTGAAATATGGCTGGCTGCGAAGCTCGAACAGGAGGCTTCGCTCGCCTATAACGAATCGGTGTCGATACGCCTGTCCGGCGAGCTGGACGCGGCCGCGCTGCAGGCGGCGCTGCAAGGCGTGGTCGACCGGCATGAAGCCTTGCGCTCCACCTTGAGCGCGGACGGCAACGAGCTTTGCATCGCCACCGATGTGGCACTGGACTGCATCGTCCACGATCTGTCCGGCTTGACCGAGACCGACCGCGACGGAAACATTGCCGAAGCGCTCAGCGCGGCGGTCAGCACACCGTTCGACCTGGAGCATGGCCCGCTGGTGCGTGCGCAACTGCTGCGGCTGGCCGCGCAAGAGCACCTGCTGATCTTTACGGCGCATCACATCGTCTGCGACGGTTGGTCGTTCGGCGTGATCGTGCGCGACCTCGCCGCGCTGTACGCGCAGCAGTTGGGTCAAGGCGATGGTCCAGCACCGGCCGATGCGTTTGCGGACTATGCCAGCGCTGAAATGGCACGCACGCAAACCGATAGCGGCCATGCCGACGAACAGTATTGGTTGAGCCGCTTCCGTGGCGAACTGCCATCGCTGGATCTTCCCACCGACAGCGCTCGCCGCCGCCATCGCAGCTTCGCCTCGCAACGCGAGGATCGCACGCTCGATGGCGCGCTGATCGCTGACATCAAGCGCATGGGTGCCAAACGCGGCGCGAGTTTTTACGCAACCCTGCTGGCTGCGTTCAGCACCCTGCTGCATCGCCTGACCGGCCAGGACGATGTGGTCGTCGGCATCCCGAGCGCAGGGCAAGCGGTCGATGGACAGCACAACCTCGTCGGCCATTGCGTCAACGTGCTGCCATTGCGCACGGCGATCGATCCGCAAGCGCCGTTCGCCACGGTGCTCGATCAATTGCGCGGCGACCTGCTCGATGCGTTCGAACATCGGCAATACACGCTCGGCAGCCTGCTTGCGCGCCTGGCGATGCCGCGCGATCCCGGCCGCTTGCCGCTGGTCAGCGTGCTGTTCAACCTCGATCAGGCGCTGGACGAACGTACGGTTTCCTTCCCTGGCCTCAGCTTTGAATTTTCCGGCAACGCGCGTGCGTTCGAGAATTTCGAGTTGTTCGTAAATGCCGTGCAGGTCGGTGACGGCTTGCGGTTGGAATGCCAATACAACAGCGACCTGTTCCGCGGTGAAACGATTCGTTGCTGGCTCGACGCTTACGAAATCTTGCTGCGCAGCGCCGTGGCAACCCCTGAGACGGCCGTGCATGAACTCGGCCTGCTATCGGAGGCTGCACAGCGCGACATCGCGGCCTTGCAACCGGCAAGCACGCCGTATCCGGAACAACAGCTCGCGCACGAATATTTCGAACGACAGGTGGAGCGCGTTCCGCACAATGCCGCGGTACGCCATGGCGCAAGACATTTGAGCTATGCCCAGCTGGAGGCCCGCGCCAACCAGCTCGCGCACGTGCTGCGCGATCGCGGCATCGGTCGGGGCAAACTGGTTGGCATTGCGCTGGCGCGCAACGCGGACATGCTGGCGGCGGTGCTCGCCGTGCTCAAGAGCGGCGCCGGCTACGTGCCGCTCGACCCGCAGTTTCCCGCCGACCGCCTGGCTTTCATGGCCGGAGATGCGGCCCTGGCGATGCTGATCGTCGACGATGCCGCGCCACCGGCGTTGGCATTTCCGCCATCGCACGTGCTGTCGCTGACGCGCGATACCGCGGCGATCGAACTGGCGTTCGCCACGCGCCTGCCGCGCGACGATATGGCAGCGACGCCCGATTCCGTGGCCTACGTGATCTACACCTCCGGCTCTACCGGCCGGCCGAAGGGCGTGCGCGTTCCCCATCGCACCACCTCGAATTTCCTCACCAGCATGCAACGCGTGCCGGGCATCGCGGAAGACGATCGGCTGGTGGCCGTCACGACGCTGTCGTTCGACATCGCCTTCATGGAACTGATGCTGCCGTTGAGCGTCGGCGCCGAAGTGATCATTGCCGATCGTGACGACGTGCGCGACGGCGCCGCCTTGCGCAAGCTGGTGGAGCAAAGCGGCGCGACCATGATGCAGGCCACGCCTTCCGGCTGGCGCATCCTGATCGAGGCCGGCTGGCAGGGCCGCGAACATTTTCGTGCCGTTTCGGGCGGCGAGCCGTTGGCGGTCGATCTGGCCGAGGCGCTGCTGCAGCGTTGCAGCGAGGTGTGGAACGGCTACGGCCCCACCGAAACCACCGTCTATTCCACTTATTGGCGAGTGGAACATCCGCGCGCCGGCATCTTTATCGGGCGTCCGGTCGCCAATACCCAGGTGCACATCCTGGACGAACGGCGCGCACCCTGCCCGCTTGGCGTTCCGGGCGAAATCCATATCGCCGGTGCCGGCGTCACGCTGGGTTATTTGAATCGCCCGGAACTGGATGCCGAACGCTTCCTGCCCGATCCGTTTGCCGGTCGCAGCGACGCACGCATGTACCGCACCGGCGATCGCGGCCGCTGGCTGGCCAACGGCATGCTCGAACACCTGGGTCGACTGGATTTCCAGGTAAAGGTGCGCGGCTATCGCATCGAACTGGGCGAGATCGAAGCGGTGCTGGCCGACGTGCCGGAGGTCGATCGCGCAGTGGTGACGGCGCGCGAGGATCGCCCGGGCGATGTGCGTCTCGTCGCTTACGTGGTGATGCGCGAGCAAGCCAGCTTCGATGAAGCGGCGCTGCGCGATGCGCTCAAGCAGCGCCTGCCGGACTACATGCTGCCGCAGCACATCATTCCGCTCGATGCGATTCCGCTGCTGCCGAACGGCAAGACCGATCGCAAGGCACTCCCAGCGCCGCAAATCCATTCGGTCGCCGCGGAAACCGCGCGCATCGCCCCGCGCGACGACGATGAGCGCCGCGTGGCGGCGGCGATGGAAAGCGTGTTGTCGTTGCCGGATCTCGACGTGCGCGACGACTTCTTTGCCCTCGGCGGCCACTCCCTGCTGGCGGCGCAACTCACTGCGCGATTGAACCGCGAATTCGGCATCACCTTGTCGTTCCGCACCTTGTTCGATGCGCCGACCATCGCCGAGCTTGCCGCGGCGATCCGTGCACAAACAGCCAGCGGCGCCGCTCCCGCCACGCAGCCGATCGCACGGCGCGCGGATCAAAGCCGCGCCCCCCTCTCCTTGATGCAGCATCGCCTGTGGTCATTGGAAGAACTGCAACCCGGCCGGGTGACCTACAACGCGCCCTCCGCGCATCGCCTGCGCGGCCATCTCGACGAGACCGCCTTCCAGCTTGCATGGCAGGCCTTGATCCAGCGCCAGCCGATCCTGCGCACGGCGTTCCGGCGCGACGGCCATGAGGTCGCGCAGATCGTCGTTCCCGATCTCGAAGTGCGCCTGTTTCCTGCCGAAGATCTTTCCGGGCGGCCGGAAAGCGAGCGGGAATCCGCCTTGATGGCACGCCTGCAGGCGCTCACCGACACGCCGTTCGATCTCACCCAGGCGCCGCTGTTCAGCGCCCGCATGTTCCGGCTTGGCGACGACGATCATGTGTTCTTCTTCATGCCCCATCACATCATCTGGGATGGCTGGTCGTTCGACATCCTGTATGCCGAACTGTCGGCGCTATACCGCGCCTTCATCGCGGACGCGCCATCGCCGTTGCCGCCGTTGCCGGTCAGCTACGGCGACTTCGCCGCCTGGCATGCGCAATGGCTGGAAGGGCCGCAGTTCCAGGCGCAGCTCGCCTTCTGGCGCGAGCGGCTGGCACAGATGGCGGATATTCGCGCCCTGCCCACCGATCAGCCGCGGCGGCCAGGCATGTCCGGCATCGGCCGCACCGAGTGGATCCGCGTGCCCAAGCCAGCGGTGGAGGCGATGCACGATGTCGCGCGCATGGCGGACGCCACGCTCAACATGACCTTGCTGGCGCTGTATTACGTGCTGCTCAGCGGCATGGCCGGCGAGCGTGACCTGGTGGTCGGCACGCCGGTGCGTGCGCGCAACCAGACCGAAGTCGAATCGGTAATGGGTTATTTCAACAACCTGTTGCCGCTGCACATCACTGTCGACACCACGTTGCCGTTCATCGATTTCGTTCGTCACGTGAAGTGCGCGGCGATCGAAAGCTTCGGCCATCCCGACGTGCCGCTCGAATACCTGCAACGCGAGTTGCGCGTTGGCGCCGGCAGTGGCGCGGTGTTGTACCAGGCGCTGTTCTCGTTCCAGGATGCACGCCAGCGCATCGTCGACTGGGGTGGTTTGGCGCACGAACAGATCCTGCTGTTCCAGAGCGGCGCCACGGAAGACCTCGGCCTGTGGTTCCTCGAGAGCAACAAGGGCATGGTCGGCGGCGTCACCTACAACGCCGACATCCTGCAAGCCGACACGGCGCGCCTGCTGCGCGACCGCTACCTGGCCATGATGGCGCGCGTCAGCGAAGACCCGCGCCAACCTATCCGTTCGCTCACCGCCATTGGCGATGCCGAGCTGGCGCAGGAGCAGGCCTGGAATGCGACGTCCATGGCTGTCGCGTTACCCCATAGCGTACCGGCCATGTTCGAACGGCAAGCCGATCGCACACCGGACAAAACCGCGTTGACCTTCGGCAGCTGGGGCACGCGTTATGGCGACATCGAGCAACGCGCCAATCGTGTCGCCCATTGCCTGCGTGCGCGCGGGGCAAGCAGCGGCACGGCCATCGGCCTGGCGGCGGAACCTGGCATCAACCGGCTGGCCGGCATGCTGGGCATTCTCAAGGCAGGCGGCGTATGCGTGTTGCTCGATCCCACCGATCCATCCACGCGCCTGAAGGAAATCATTGCCGATGCGTCCATCAGCTTGCTGGTGGGCGACAGCGCGCTGGAAAGCGCGCTGCAGTGGCCGCGCGCGCAAGCCTTGTGGTTCGACGCGGATACTGTCGAAATCATCGGCGCCGCCAGCGATCGCAACCGCTTGGCATCGGAGGGCCTCGACGACAACGTCGCGATTGTTGTGTACCTGCCCGGCGTCGATGGCCGGCCGCGCGGCGCGGCGTTTACGCATCGCGCCATTGCCAACGTGCTGGAGGGATTGCAAGCGTCGCTCGGCTTGTCGGCGGACGATCGCATCCTGGCAACTGCCTCGGCGGCGACCAGCGACGCCATCATCGAAAACCTGTTGCCGCTCGCGCTCGGCGCCGAACTGGTTCTCGCCCATCCACGCGAAGCGCGCGACGGCGAAGCGCTGATCGGTTTGGCGCAAAACCATCAAGCCAGCGCGATGTTTGCGGCAACCGGTGCGTGGCAAGCGATGCTTGCCGCGGACTGGGCCGGCCCTACGGCGATGAAGGCCATCTGCATCGGCGGCCTGCCCACGCCCGAATTGGCCGTAAAGCTGGCCGAACGCTGCGCCGGCATCTGGACCGTCTCGGGCTGCGCGGACGCTGCCCCGGCTGCAACGTGTGGCCGCATCGAGCGGCCGGCAGAAAGCCTGCACAGCGGCCAGCCGCTCGGCAACACGGCGGTGTGGATTCTCGACGATCAACAACAGCCCTGCCCGATTGGTGCGATCGGCGAGGTCCACGTCGGCGGCGCATCGCTGAGCCAGCCATTCGGCGCCCGCGCGATGGCGCATGGCGATGGCGTGGCGACGGCTTCTGCCGCATCACCGGATATGCGCTTGCAACGCACCCATTGCCGTGGGCGCTGGCTGGTGAGCGGCAGCGTGCAGGAAATGGGCCGCACCGATCGCCGCGAGCGCATTCACGGCCGCGAGGTCGACCTGGAAACGATTGAAGCCGAACTGCTCAGCCAGCCCGGCGTGAAACGGGCTATCGCCGTCGCGCGCATGAATCAGGCCGGCAGCACGCATATCGACGCGTATGCCGTCGCCGCGCCCGAGCGCGCGCTCGATAGCAATCAGCTGGTGGCGCAACTGGCCGCCGCGTTGCCTGCGCACGAAGTGCCGCAGCATGTGGTGCTGCTCGACGCGTTGCCCATGATGGCGAACGGCGAAGTGGACATCGCCGCGCTGCCGCTGCTGGCCGAAGCCACGGCCGGCGACGATCTCGACGACGCCACGCAACCGAAGACCGCCAACGAGCAATTGCTGGCCACCATCTGGAAAGAACTGCTGCATGCCGCTCGCGTCCGCACCAGCGACAACTTCTTCGACATCGGCGGACATTCGTTGATGGCGGTGGACATGGCGGCGCACGTGCAACGGCAGACCGGCATATCGTTGCACTTGCTCGATATCGCCAACGGCACGCTGGGCACGTTGGCGGCGGGGTTGGCTGAAAGTGCGCCCAAGATGCCGCCGCCTGCGAAGCTCGGCTCGCGGCTGGGGCGTTTGTTCGGGCGTCGGTGACATGAGCGCATCGGTAAGGGGGAAGCCGATATGAAGCATCTGGAACGTATGCGTGGAAATTCCACGCTACCGATCCATCTAACAAGCACCCGCAAACCAGTTCCCTCCCCTGCTTGCAGGGGAGGGCGAGGGTGCGGTGCGAACGAAGCGAGCGGCGAGCGGCGGACGTCGCCGCAAAGTCATTTCGCCATGCGCTTGGGGCTGACTCAGGGGAGGGAGCAGTCATCACCTCACGCCGCCATGTCGTCATTCCGGCGAAGGCCGGAATCCAGTGCAAATACGACGTGCGGAGCACCCGGCATAAAAAACGCAATGTGTGCTGCGCACAACGTCTTAAGACTGGATTCCGGCCTCCGCCGGAATGACAACGCGCGGCCCCGTCACCACACTCACCACTGAGGACTCCACCATGCTGACTCACGTAGAAAGTCACGGCAGGGCATCCGGCATCCGCGGGCGAGTGGCGGAATTGTGCTACAGCACCGGCGCGCTGCATTCACTGCAACGCATGCGCTCATGGTGGCAACGGGACCTGCGCATCCTCGCCTATCACCGGGTAATGCCGCTGCCCGATCCGGCCACGTTTGACTTCGACCTGGAATTGATCAGCACCACCCCGGAACGCTTCCGTGCGCAGATGCTGCACGTCAAGCAGCACTTCACGCCGGTAAGCCTGGGCGACGTCGCCGCCGCCTTGAACGATGACAATGCGCTACCGGCCGATGCGGTGGCGATCACCTTCGACGACGGCTACGACGATAACTACCGCATCGCCTACCCCATCCTGCGCGAGCTGGATATTCCCGCGACGTTCTTCGTCTCCACCGGCCACATCGATACCGGCAAACCATTCGGCTACGACTGGCTGGTGCACATGATCCTGCTGACCCATGCGCCACGGCTGGTGCTATCGGAAATCGGCATGGACGTGCCCATGCCGCACGATCGCGGCCTGCGGCGTTCGCTGGCCGGCACCGTCCTGAAGAACATGAAAAGCATCGACGCGATGAAGCAGGAAGCGATGATCGAGCGACTGGAGCAGGAGTGGCGGATGACCAGCAACGTGCGGCCGGACGATTGCCGCCCGATGACCTGGGACCAAGTGCGCGAGATGCACGCCGCCGGCTTCGACATCGGCTCGCACGGCGTCTACCACCGCATGCTGGCCAAGCTGTCCGGCGGACTCATGGCAGAGGAAATACGCCAATCCAAGGCAACGCTGGATCGCGAGCTTGGCGCTCCCGCCACCTTGATGTCCTATCCCGTCGGTGGCGACCGCGCCTTCGACGAGGGCGTGATGAACGCCACGCGCGGTGCCGGTTTTGATTTGGCCGTCTGCTACATCTGCGGTACCAATCCACGCCCGGCATCCAACCGCTATGCCCTGCTGCGCCTTCCGGTCGAACGCATGATGGGACCGGGCTGGTTTGCCGCGATGCTGGCGTTGCCAAGCCTGGTCAGCTACCCCACCGCCCATCACCCCAGCGCCCACCACGAGCCGGTACGCGAGCAGGTGCACGCCTGATGTTTCCGCTGATCCTGCTCTACCTGGTGCTGACCATCATCCGACCGCAGGAATACATGGCCGCGTTTACCGGCGTGCCGATCCTGCCGGTGGTGCTGGTCGCGGCTTTCCTGTGCTGGCTGGCGTCGAACGCCAAGACGTTCGCGGCGCCGCAATTCATCATCCTGCCCGTCTTTCTACTGGTGCTGATGATTTCTGTGGTGGTCAACGGCTGGTTCGGCGGCGCGCTGGATCAATTCGAAAAATTCGGGCCGACCGCCATCGCCTTCTTTGTGTTTGCGGCGGCATGCAACACGCAGCGGCGCGTGACGATCGCAATGGCCGTGTTCGTGTTGTGCTCGGTGGTGCTGGCCGTGCACGGCGTGCAACAAGCGAAGGACGGTGTCGGCTGGACGGGTGTGCCGATTTCCGAAGATGGGCGCATTCAATACGTCGGCATATTCAACGACCCGAACGACCTGGGCCTGCTGTTCGCCACCGCCATTCCCATGTCGGTCTATCTCAGTACGCTGCGCGGCTTGATGCTGCGCTTGTTCTGGCTGGCATGCGCAGCATTGCTGTTCTACGGCACCTATCTCACCAATTCGCGCGGCGCGCTGCTCGCGGTGCTGGTGGTGGCAGGGGTGTATGTCTGGCACAAACGCGGCTTCGTTACCGCCGGCACGCTGGGCGTGGTCGGCCTGGCCTGCATGAAGCTGCTGTCCTCGCGCATGCAGGACCTGGATCCGGACGAGGAATCAGCATCCGGACGCGTGAATGCGTGGTACGAAGGCCTGCACATGTTCCTGTCGCATCCGGTATTCGGCGTCGGTGCGGGCAACTTCACCGAATACAACGACCTTACCGCGCACAACTCGTTCGTGCTGGTGCTGGCCGAGACAGGCTTCGTCGGTTACCTGCTGTGGCTGGCCTTCGTCGGCTACGGCTTCTGGATGATGCTGACCGTGCTGCGCCACAGGCCGGATGGCCTCGATGACCCGGCGCGCGCCAAGGCATGGCAGAGCGAACAGCGCATGGCGCTGACCTTGCTGTTGTCGCTGTTCGGCTTGTTTTCGGCCGCGTTTTTCTTGAGCCGCAGCTACACGGTGGTGATGTATCTGCTGGCCGCGATGGTGGTGGGCTATTACATCGGTGCGCGGCAGCGCTTTCCCGGCCTGCGCCTGTTCAAGCTGGGGAGCAACGTCTGGTTCTGGTTCTCGGCCTCTGCCGGCAGCATCTTCGGCTTCTTCGTGCTGGTGGCGGTGCTGTTGCGGGTTTCCACATGAGCGGTCTCTACGAAACGGCCTTTCGGCGCGTACTGTTTCCCGCCTACGAGGCGGGCTTGCGCCGCCGCCGCACGCTGGCCTATCTCGACGCTTATCGGCGCGACCAGTGGCTGGCGCCGGAGCAGCTCGCGGCATTGCAATGGGAGCGGCTGCAGCGCTTGCTCGAACACTGTTACCGCGAAGTGCCCTACTACCGCCGGCGATGGCGCGAACTTGGGCTGACGCCCAAGGACATCCGCAACCTCGACGACTACGCGGCCCTGCCGATCCTGACCAAGGCCGACATCCGCGAGCATTTCGACGAACTCAAGGCCGAGTCCTGGCGCGATCGCCTGTTGTACAAGGCGACCGGCGGCTCGACCGGCGAGCCGATGCGCTTCGGCTTTACGCGCGAAAGCAATGACCGCCGCACCGCCGTGATGTGGCGCGGCTACGAATGGGCCGGCTCGCGCATGGGGCGCCGCACGCTGTTCCTGTGGGGCGGAACGGTGGGCGATCCCACGCGCGCGCATCAGCTCAAGGATCGTCTCTATAACACCGTGTTCGCGCGCCGCGTGCTCAACAGCTTCAAGATGACCGAGGCGAACATGGCCGAATACGCCGATGCGATCGATCGCTATCGGCCGGACATCATCGTCGCCTACGTCGGGCCACTGGTGCAGCTGGCCGAATGGCTCACCGCCTGCGGCCGCAAGATCTGGCGGCCGCAGGCGATCATCGGCGGTGCCGAAGCGATGCATGGCTTCCAGCGCGAGGCGATCGAGCAGGCGTTCATGGCGCCCGCGTTCAATACCTATGGTTGTCGCGAATTCATGTTGATCGGCGCCGAGTGCGAGCAACGCCATGGCCTGCACGTCAACAGCGATCATCTGGTGGTGGAGCTGCGTACCGCGCATGGCGCAGCAAGCGAAGGCCATGCCGGCGAAGTCGTCATCACCGATCTTTTCAACTACGGCATGCCGTTCGTGCGCTACGCCAATGGCGACATGGCGACGGCATCTGAAGAACGCTGCAGCTGCGGGCGTGGCCTGCCGCTGCTGGCGCGTGTGGAGGGACGCATCCTGGATGCGATTCGTACGCCGGGCGGGCACGTTTTGCCCGGCGAATTTTTTCCGCACATGCTCAAGGACGTTCCCGGCTTGCAGCGTTTCCAACTGGTGCAGCGGCGGCTCGACCGCCTCGATCTTTCCATCGTGCGCGGCGCCGGTTTCGACGACGCCTCGCTCGAATACATCCATCGCGAAGTCGACAAGGTGCTCGGCGACAGCGTGCAACTGCATTGCCACTTCGTCGACGAGATTCCGCTCACGCGCAGCGGGAAAATGCGCGTCACGGTATCGGAGCTGGTGCCGTGAACATTACTCATTTCGTCGAAAGCCTGGATCGCGGCGGCCTGGAGCGCATGGTGCTGGAGCTGGTGAAATACCAGCATCGGCAAGGCCATCGTTGCCAGGTGGTGTGTCTGTATTCGTCCGGTTCGCTGGCGCATGAACTGGATGAACTGGGCATTGCCGTCAAGGTATGCGGAAAACGCCAGGGCCTGGACCTGACGGCGCTGGCGCGTGCGCGCCGGATGGTACGCAGCCATGCCACCGAGGTATTGCATACCCACAACGCGGTCGCGCATTACCAGGCCGTGCTGGCGACGTGTGGCCTTCCGATGCGCCGCGTGATCAATACGCGCCATGGCATGGGCGTCAATCATCGCGCACGGCGGCGCGAATGGCTGTACCGGCGTGCACTGGCGCGCACCGATACCGTGGCTACCGTGTGCGAAGCGGCGCGCAGCGATGCGATCCGGCGCGGCATCATTCCCTCCGCCAAGGCTTGCGTGGTGCCGAACGGCATTCGCGTGGAAATGTTTGAAACCGCTTCGCCCTCAACACACGGGCATGTTGCGCGCCTGCTGAACCTGCCTGAGCAGACGCGGATCATCGGCACGGTCGGGCGCCTGAACTGGACCAAGGATCAGCTTGGCCTTATCCGCGCGTTCAAGCGCGTGCACGAGCAACATGCCGATACCGCACTCGTATTGATTGGCGACGGCGAACTGCGCGCCTCCCTGCAGCAGAGCGCCATCGACGAAGGCGTGAGCGATTGCGTGCATTTTCTCGGCGACCGCAATGACGTGCGCGAATGGCTGCAAGGGCTGGACCTGTTCGTGCTGTCGTCGCTGAGCGAGGGCTATTCGATGGCCTTGCTGGAAGCGAGCGCTGTCGCGCTGCCCATCATCGCTACCGACGTCGGCGGCAATGGCGAGATCGTGCGTAACGGCATCACCGGTAGCCTGGTGGCGGCCGGAAATCCGGCGGCGCTGGCCGACGCAATGCTCGCGCTCTTGCGCAACCCGCGGCATGCGCTGGGCCTGGGCCACGCAGCACGCGCGTGGGTCGAACGCTACGGCTCGCTGGAAACGATGGCGATGCGTTACGCGCAGCTTTATGACGGCGACGAACTTCACCAAGGCATTAGGGACGGCCAAACCGAATGAAAGTATTGATCCTCACCAATCTGTTTCCAACACCCTGGGATCCGCTGCGCGGCGCATTCAATCGCCAGCAGTTCGAACGCCTGGGGCAGCTGCATGACGTGGACGTCATCACCGCGATCGACTTTCGCGAACGGCTCGGCGAGCGTCGTGGCGAGGTGAACGCCCAGCATCTGCGCACCGATCATTTCGTGTTCGTGTTTCCGCCGCGCATCGGCCGCTCGCTGCACGCCATCTGCTGGCTCCTATCGCTGTTGTGGCAACGTGGCCGCCAGATACGGCGCGCCCATTACGACTGCATGCTGGTCAGCTGGGCTTACCCCGACGGCGCCGCCGTCGGCTGGTTGGCGCGTTGGCTGCGCATTCCCTATGTAGTGAAGGTGCATGGCAGCGACCTCAACGTGCAAGCCAATAACCTGTTGCAGCGCCCACAGATCCGCTCGGCGCTGAAGGGCGCGGCGGGCGTGGTGGCGGTAAGCAAGGCATTGGCGGCCAAAGCGGTCGGGTTGGGTACGCAACCCTCGCATGTGCACGTCCTTTACAACGGCGTCGACACCTCCATCTTCCATGCCGAAACGCGCGCCGCATCGCGCGCAAAACTGGGGCTTTCCACGTATTCGCCGCTGCTGCTGTTCGTCGGCAACTTGAAGCCGTCCAAGGGTTGTCTCGATCTGCTCGAAGCCTTTCCGGCGCTGCTCGCCGTCCAGCCCCTGGCTCGCTTGATCTATGTCGGCACGGGCGCGGCCCGCGCTGCCTTGATCGAACGCGCCAAGACACTGGGCTGCCTCGATCACGTCGAATTCGCCGGCGCAGTAGCCCACGGCGAATTAGGCGACTGGTTCCGTTCCGCCGACCTGCTGTGCCTTCCCAGCCACAACGAAGGCGTGCCGAATGTCGTGCTCGAAGCGATGGCTTGCGGCACGCCTATCGTCGCCAGTCACGTCGGCGGCATTCCGGAAGTGGTGCCCCACTACGCCGGCGTGCTGGTGCCGCCTCGCGCTCGGCAAGCGCTGTCCACCGCGCTCATCGAAGCCAGCGCACGGCGCTGGAACCACAAGCGCATCGCCACGCATGCACGCGGCTTTCGCTGGGAAGACAACATCCGCCAGCTGGATGCCATCCTGCACGCCGCCGTCGAATCCTCCGCCCCCGCTGGTGTTTCCGCATGAACATGAGACCGAGAAAACACCAGTGGCTGGGCCTGCTGCCGGACGTGTTGGTGCAAACCAAGGGCTCCGGTCGCGACAATATCCGCTACCTCACCTTCGATGACGGCCCCGACCCCACCTACACGCCGCCATTGCTGGATCTGCTCGCCAGGCACGGTGCAAAGGCGAGCTTTTTCCTGGTCGGTCACAAGATCGAGCGTCACCCCAAGCTGGTGGAGCGCATCATCGCCGAGGGGCACATGGTGGGTAATCACTCCTATAGCCATTGGTCGTTCAAGCGCATGACCACGCGCAAGAAGCTCGACGAAATCAACAGCACCGATGCCTTGCTGCGCGCCTTCGACGGAAGGCTCCACCATCGCATGCGGCCGCCGCATGGCTATGTCGGTGCGGACCTATTGTGCTATTTCGCCGTGCAGCGGCGCACGTTTGTCTACTGGTCGTACGACAGCCTGGATTACCAGGACCGTCCCAACCGCGTGATGGTCGAGCGGCTGCGCGCAGACCCGCCCTCGCCCGGCGACATCGTGCTGATGCACGACGACAGCGATCGCGCCCGCGATGCGCTGACGGTGATGCTGCCGGAATGGCTGTCCGACGGATACAGCTTCCATGCGCTGCCGCAGGAGGCGCGATGAACATCCTGTATCACCATCGCACCCGCGGGCGCCACGTCGAAGGCGTGCATATCCGTGGCATCGTGCATGCGTTGCGCGCGTTGGGGCATGCGGTATCGATCCTGTCGTTTCCCGGCGCCGATCCCGAATACGAATCGACCACGCAGGGCAGCTCCAAGCGCAGCCGCATCGCGGCAGCCATCACGCGGTTGCCGGGCGTGCTGTTCGAATGCCTCGAGCTTGCCTACAACGCCGTCACGCTCGTTCGTGTGGGCGCGGCGATCCACCGGCAACGCCCGCAGCTGATCTACGAACGCTATTCGCTGTTTCTGTGTGCAACGGTGTGGCTGGCGCGGCGGCGCGGCATTCCGTTGGTGCTGGAGATCAACGATTCGGCCCTGGTCGAACGCGTGCGGCCGTTGCGCTTGAAAGGTGTGGCGCGGCGCATCGAAGGCTGGTGTTTGCGCCATTGCACGGGCCTGGTGTTTATCTCGAGCTTTTTTCGCGACCAGGCGCAAGCTGCCTACGGCCGGATCGCGCCATCGGTGGTTTCACCCAATGCGGTCGACCTGTCCCGCTTCGATCCTGCGCGTTTTGACGCTGCCGCGTTGCGCGCCGAACGCGGGCTGGACGGCTGCATCGTCTGCGGCCATATCGGCGTATTCGCGCATTGGCATGGTGTCGATGCGTTTGTCGAAGCCATCGCTGCGCGCCTGCATGAAGCACCACAACTGGCACTGGTGTTTGTCGGGGACGGCAAGACCTTGCCGGCCGTACGTGCACTTGTCGCCGAACGCGGCCTGTCCGACCGCGTATTGCTGCCCGGCCGGGTTGCGCACGACGACATCGCCGGCTGGATCGCCTGCATGGATTACGCCGTGCTGCCCAATTCCAACCACTATGGCTCGCCGATGAAACTGTTCGAGCTGATGGGCATGGGTGTAGCGGTGGTCGCACCCGACTACGCGCCGGTGGCCGAAGTAATTAGCGATGGCGCCACCGGCTGGCTGTTTCCGCACGGCGAAATCGATGCGTGCGTGCAGCGCGTGCTTGACTTGTCCGCGCAACACGACGAACACCGGCGAGTGGGCGATGCCGCGCGCCGCTACATCCAGCGCGAGCGCCAGTGGCGCAATAACGCGGAACAGCTGCTTACCCTGATACCCGGCGCCCCTGCCCCGGTTGGCGAGCACGGCATGCTCGAAGGAGCGCACTGATGTGGACGATCGCGCTAATCGCCGCGCTTGCCCTGCTGCTGATGCTGGCCGTTGCCGTCACGCTGGCGATACGCGCGCGCCAGATGCAGATCTGGCTCGGCAGCTATATCCGGCGCAAACGTCCGCGCGTGACCGGCAAGCCGATCCACGTGATGTTCTGCTTCGTCGACCACTTTGAACCGGCCTGGGGCAAGGTCGACCTGTCCACCCAGCGTGCGCGCGTGGATCGCTGGTGCCGCGATTACCGCAAGCTTGCCGGCGCGCACCGCGACGCCGATGGACGGCCGCCGCAGCACACGTTCTTTTATCCCGAAGAGGAATACCTCGAAGAACACCTGGACAAGCTGGCGTCGTTGTGCGCGGATGGCTTCGGCGAAATCGAAGTGCATCTGCATCACGACAACGACACGCCCGACAACTTCCGTACCACCATCGACCGCTTTAACCGCGTGTTGCACGGACGGCACAACGCGCTGCCGCGCGATCCCCGAACCGGCCGACTGCGCTTCGGCTTCATCCATGGCAACTGGTGCCTGGACAACTCGCGCGCGGACGGTCGCTGGTGCGGCATCAACAACGAGCTGATCCTGCTGCGCGAACTGGGCTGCTACGCCGACTTCACCCTGCCCTCCGCGCCGAGCGAAACGCAAACGCGCATGATCAACGCGATCTATTACGCGACGGACGACCCTGCGCGGCCCAAATCGCACGACTCCGGCGAGCTTGTCCGCGTCGGCGGCAAACCCAGCGGCGATCTCATGATCGTGCAGGGACCGCTGGGATTGAACTGGCGCAGCCGGCGCCTCGGCATCGTGCCGCGTATCGAGAATGCCGACGTGCGCCGCGCCTGCCCGCCTACGCCGGATCGCGTCGACGCATGGATCAACACCGGGGTGCACGTGGAAGGACGTCCCGAGTGGGTGTTCGTCAAGATCCACACGCATGGCACGCAGGAGCGCGACATGGATACGCTGCTCGGCGACGCCGCCGACCGCATGCACCGCTACCTGGAGGACAACTACAACGACGGCAAGCGCTACGTACTGCATTACGTCACCGCGCGCGAGGTCTACAACATCATCAAGGCGGCGGAAGCGGGCTTGACCGGCAATCCGCATGGCTACCGCGACTACGAGCTGCCGCCCCCGGGCGTGCGTATCGCCAGCGCACATGACGTAACCGCATGAGCCGCGATCTCGTCAGCGTCATCATGCCGGTCTACAACGCCGAGGCGTGGCTGCGGCGCGCGATCGATTCGGTGCTTGCACAAAGTCATGGCGAGCTGGAGTTGATCGCCGTCGACGATGGTTCAAGCGACCGCTCGCCGGACATGCTCGATGCCTATGCAGCCATCGATGCCCGCGTGCGCGTGCTGCGGCAGCCGTGCAACAGTGGCGTGGCCGCTGCACGCAACGCAGGCATCGCCGCTGCGCGCGGCCGTTATATTTCGTTTCTCGACGCCGACGATTGGTGGCATCCAGCCAAGCTCGAACGCCAACTGGCCAGCGTGCGCCGCACCGGCGCCCTGGTGAGCTACAGCGCGTATTGGCGCGTCGCCGAAGACGGCCGCGTGCTGGGCAAAGTGACACCGCCGCCACAAGTGACGTGGCGGGACATGCTCGCCAGCAACTTCATCGGCAACTTGACCGGCATGTATGTGCGACGGCTTGGCGACATACCCTTCCAGCGCATCGGCCATGAGGATTATGTGTTCTGGCTGGAGCAGGTGCGGCGCGCTGGCTGTGCCGTATGCGTGGAATCGGACGAGCCGTTGGCCTGGTATCTGGTGCGCGAGCGATCGCTGTCGGCCAACAAGTTGCGGGCAGCGTCGTGGCAGTGGGAGATTTATCGCAGCGTCGCGAAGCTGGGGCTGATGCATTCGGCATACTGCATGGCGCGGTATGTGCAGCATGCGGTGATGAAGCGCAGAGGCCATCACGCAGAGCACGCCTAGGTCGGGTTACCCCGCGACGGCATTAAGGCAACACTGAATAAGTATCGCCGTCGTCACCAGCCCTGCGGCATGCGAACAGACGGGGCTGGTGACGACAGCGATACTTGATCAGTAGGAAAAACCTCATAAAGATCGAATTTATCTCATAGCTGTGCCTCGCCGCTTTCCTCTTTAATCGCACTCCCCGCTCGGACATGCGCTTATGGGAAGGCAGCCATGCATTCAAAAGGCATCAAGGACGATCGCCATGCGCGTCCCCACCGACCACGCAGGCTTTGGCTGCCCCTCGCTGGGTTCGCCACGCTTTCGCCCCTTGCATTCGGGCAAGAAAAGCCGCTCACACTCGACGAACAACAGCAACGCTTGCGCACCCAACAACAGGCGCAGGAACGTGCCTCGCGCACGCAAGCGCCAGAGGTGCGCATCGGCCAGCGTGCTGCCACGGATTTCCATAGCACCGAACTTCCCGCTGAACTCCCGTGTATTGAGCTGAAGCAAATACGCCTCAACGGCGAACGCAGCGACGCCTTCGGCTTCGTGCAGCGCTATCTCGATCGCTATGCGGGCCGTTGCGTGGGCCAGGAAGGCATCAGCATGATCGTGCGCCGCGCGGGTGACCTGATTCTTGACCGCGGTTATGTGACCACCCGCATTGGCCTTGGCAAACAGGATCTCTCCAAAGAAGTGCTTACGCTTACGCTGGTGCCTGGCCTGGTGCACGGCGTGCGCAAGGCCGATGGCACCGCCTCCGGCGAATGGACATGGGCATTGCCGATTCGCCCTGGCGATCTGCTCAACCTGCGCGACATCGAACAGGGTTTGGAGCAGATGAAACGCGTGCCGTCGCAGGACGTCACCATCGATATCGCGCCGACGGATATCCCCGGCCAATCCGACTTGATCATCACCGTTCAACGCAGCAAACCCTGGCGCGTGGTCGCCACGCTAGACGATTCCGGTGCATCGTCCACCGGCCTGTATCAAGCCGGCCTCAACCTTGGCATCGACAATCCGCTCAACGCCAACGACATGTTGTCGCTGGGCGTAACGCACGACGTGTTCAACGGCAACGGCCGTGGCACGCAGGGTTACAACGCCAACTACTCCGTGCCGCGCGGCAACTGGCTGTTCACGGCGGGCGCGTATGGCTATCGCTATCACCAGACGGTGGAAGGTTCTGCGCAGGCCTTCCTGAGCCGAGGCACCTCCCAATCGATTGATCTTGGCGCCCAACGCCTGCTGCATCGCGACCACCACAGCAAGACCACCGCCGAAGTGCATCTCGGCAAGCGCTGGGCACACAGCTATATCGAAGACGTGGAGCTGGATTCGCAGCGCCGCCATATGAGCACGATCGAAGCCTCCATTGCGCACCGCCGTTATCTGGGCAACGCGCAACTCGATCTTCGCCTGGCTGAACGCTTCGGCGTGCCGTGGTTCGGCGGCCAGCGCGATCCGGCCGGCCGCGCCAGCGACGATCCCACCTTCCGCTACCGGCTCACCACACTGGATGCCTCGCTCAACCAACCGTTCTCGCTCGCCGGACAGCCGGCGCAATGGACCAGCGAATTCCACGCGCAATACAGCCATAGCCGTCTATATGGTTCGGAATACCTCAGCCTGGGTGGCCGCTACACCGTGCGCGGTTTCGATGGCGAACAAACCCTCGCCGCCGAGCGCGGTTGGTATTGGCGCAACACCCTCAGTCAACCGATCAGCAGCTGGCCGTTTATGTGGTACGCCGGCATCGATGCCGGTCGCGCGAGCGGGCCCGGCACAGCATACATTCCCGGCAACACCACGCTGGCCGGCGGCTTCTTTGGCTTGCGTGGCAGCTACAAACAGCTGAGCTGGGATGTGTTCGTTGGCAAGGCGATGCATGGCGGCAAGGTGTTGGAAAACACGCGGCCGGCGACCGGGTTTCAACTGGTGTATGCGCTTTGAGGCGAGTGATGTGCCGTGTTTTGTCTTGCGCTCTTGATTCATTTTTCACGTAGGCGTTCGCTGATTTTGTGTCGTCCGTGCGTAACCGCATGGTTGTGCTTGTTACCGTTGCAAAACCTTATTTCCCTGACTCGTTTCGATTGTTCATCAAGGACAGGATGATGACTCCGCGTCGTGTTTCCCCGGCTTCTTTTCGCAAACTGCAGCCTCATGCATTGACCACCGCTGTACTCACCGCCCTGTTGAACACACCAGTTCTGGTTACTGCACAGGTGACTCCCGCCCCGAATGCCGGCGCGCATCATCCTGGTGTCGATGTTGCGGCGAATGGCACACCAGTGGTCAACATCGTGGCGCCGTCGGCCGCGGGCGTGTCGCACAACCAATACCACCAGTTCAATGTCGACAAGCAGGGCCTGATTCTCAACAACGCGGCCAACATGTCGCAGACCCAGTTGGCAGGCTACATCACGGGCAATCCGAATTATCAGGCTGGCCAGTCGGCGAAGATCATCGTTAACGAAGTCACCTCCACCAACCCCACGCGTCTGCGCGGCTACACGGAAGTGGCCGGTAACGCCGCGGATGTGATCATTGCCAACCCGAACGGCATCAGCGTGTCGGGGGCGGGTTTCATCAACACTCCGCATGCGACCCTGACTACCGGTGTGCCGGTGTTCGGTGGCGAAGGTTCACTCAGTGCTTTTCACACTACGCGCGGCACGATCAGCATCGATGGCGATGGCCTTAATGCCTCCAACATTGATCGCCTGGATCTCATCGCACGCAACCTCGCCGTCGACGGCAAGGTATGGGCCAATAATCTCAATGTGGTGACCGGCGCGAATCAGGTGGGTTATGCGGATCTGGCCACACAGACGATCGCGGGTGATGGGGCCACTCCCGCAGTCGGCGTGGACGCGGCCGCGCTGGGCGGCATGTACGCCAACAAGATTCGATTGATCGGCACCGAGGCTGGCATCGGCGTGCGCAACGCGGGCCAGTTGGCGACGCAAAGCGGCGACTTCACCATCGATAGCGCGGGTCAATTGCAACTGACCGGCACCACGTCGTCAGCCGGCAACCTCGCGATCAACGCCGGCTCGCTTGCCAACAGCGGCGTGTTGCAATCGGGCGGCGCATTGTCCGTGCGAACCAACGGCAACGTGGACAACAGCGGCACCCTGGTGAGCAACGGTGCGTTGTCACTCAACACTGGTGCGCTCAGCAATAGTGGCGCACTGCAAGCAAGCCATATCGATGCCACGACGACGGGCGATCTGACCAACGCAGGTACGTTCTACAGCGGCAGCGATGTGAACCTCACTGCCGGAGGCACCCTGGGCAACAGCGGCACCATCGCCGCCGCCAACAACGCCAACCTGCGCGCACAACAGCTCACCTCCAGCGGGACGCTCGGTGCAGGTATCGCCAACGACGGCGCGCTGCAAGGCAGCGGTGCGCTTGCCATGGTTACCTCCGATCAACTCAGCGCCACGGGCCGCAATCTCGCCGCAGGCAGCATCACCCTGCAAGGCAGCACGCTGGACCTGTCGAATGCCCAAACGCAGGCTGGTAGCGATATGGCGCTGACCAGCACCGCCGGCGATATCGATCACCAACATGCCACGCTCGCCGCCAATGGATCGCTCACCGTGCGCAGCGCAGGCACCGTCGACAACACGGGCGGTGCCATACAGGCCGCTCAACTCGATGCGCAAGCCGCCGCATGGCGTAATGCGTACGGCACGGTACAGACCAGCGGCACGGCGACCGCCCAGATCGGTGGCCTGCTTGATAACACCCAGGGTCAATGGATCAGCGCAAGCAACGCGGCTTTGCGTGCCGGAAGCATCACCAACAGCAGCGGCACGCTGTACGCGGCGGATGATTTCTCACTCAACAGCATCGGTTTGCTGCAGTCCAGCGGCACGATCTACGCCGGCCAAGCGCTAAGCCTGCACGCCGGCCAACTCGACCAAAGCGGCGCCCTGCGTAGCGATGGCTCGCAAACCGCGCACGTGGATGGCAGCGCCACGCTAAGCGGCACGACGTATGCCGGTGGCGCCTCGCAATGGCAGGTGGGCGGCACGCTCACCAGCTCCGGTACCTTGGCTGCACAGAACGACCTCGCCATTACGGCGGACCAACTGGCGAGCACCGGCACATTGGCCGCCGGTCTGCAAGCGGATGGCAACCTCACCGGCAACGCGCAGCTCAGTGTCGCCACCCAAGGCGCGCTCACGGCCACCAGCCAGAACGCCGCGTCCGGTGCCCTCACGTTCCGCGGCAGCGCGCTCGACCTGCACGGCGCCACCACGCGCGCGAGCGGCGATATCGCGCTCACCGCCACACAGGGCGCCATCAACCACGCGGGCGGCGACCTCGCCACAAATGGCCGTCTAGCCATCCAGGCGGCGCAGGCCATGAACAATGCACAAGGCCGGCTCCAGGCTGGCCAGTTGAACGTGCACGCTGGCAGCTTCGCCAATCAAGCCGGCCAGCTGTTGCAAACCGGTACGGGCGACACCTCGATCACGATCGACGGCCTGCTGGACAACCGTGACGGCACGCTCGCCAGCAACGCGCATAACGTCACCCTCACCGCTGCCACCCTCGACAACACGAACGCCACCCTCCAGCACGCCGGCGCCGGCACGCTCGCCCTTACCACCAGCGCGTTGACCAATGCGCAGGGCCAGATCGTCGGCAACGGCAACCTCGTGCTCGACAGCACCACCACGGACAACGACGGTGGCACGCTGAGTGTGGCCGGTAACGCCACGCTTACCGGCGCCGACTTCGGCAATGCGGGCGGTACCGTGATGGCCGATACGCTGCAAGCCTCGCTCGGCGGCACACTCGGCAATCAGGGCGGCCTGCTGCAAGCCAACCATGCGCGTATCGACGCCAATGCCCTGATCAACGGTAACGGCCAGATCAAGGCACTGACTGGCGACCTGGCGATCACCGCTCAGCTGCTCAGTAACGACGCGAGTGGTTTCTTGGGCAGCAACCATGGCGTGACGCTCAATGCGGGCGACGTCAGCAATGCCGGCCAAATCTACGCCGGTACCGACCTCGCACTGATCACGCAAGGCAACATCACCAACGCTGGCGCGCTGCAAGCGCTGGGAAGCGTCGACGCCCAGGTGGGCGGCACGTTGATCAACGACAACGGCCGCCTGGAAGCCGGCAGCGGCCAGGGCAACGCATCGTTGACGCTCAACGCCGCGTCGCTCAGCAACCAATCGGGCCGCATCGCCAACACCGCCAACGGCGACACCCTCGTCAGCAGCAACACCGTGAACAATACGGGCGGCACCCTGGGTGGCCAAGGCGATGTAACGCTCAACGTCGCCCAACTCACCAACACCGCCGGCACCGTGGTGGCTGGCAACACCCTTACGCTACAAAGCGATTACGTCGCCAATCAGAACGGCACGCTTTATAGCGTCAACAACCTCCATTGGAACAACAGCGGCGCCACCTTGGACAACACCGCCGGCTCCGTCGGTGCGGGCGGTGATATCGCGCTGCTGCTTGGCAATGTGCATAACAGTGGCGGCGACATCGCATCCAATAACAACGTCAACGCCAGCTTCAACGCCTTCGACGGTGTCGGTCGCCTGCGTGCTGGCAATGACCTCGCCCTGAGCCTGGCCGGCGACTACGCCAACCTTGCCGGCAACACCCTGTTCGCCAATCACGATGTCACGCTCAATGTCGGCGGCGCCTTCACCAACGCCAGCGGCGCCACGCTGCAGGCCGTCAACGCCTTGACGGTAAACGCCGCCAGCGTCGACAACCAGGCCGACGCGCTGATCAACAGCGCCGCCACCACCCTCAACGCAGGCACACAAACCAACGACGGCCGCCTCGAAGGCGATACGGTGACGTTGAATGCCGTCGATGTCACCAACACCGGCACGATCATCGGCAACGCCATCACCATCAACGCCAACAACCTCATCAATGGTGTCGATCTTGGGCAGCAGACGGACAACACCCCCTACCAGACCGCGTTGATCGCCGCCGTCAACGACGTCCATCTGTACATCACCGGCAACGTGCTCAACCGCGATGCCTTGCTGTACTCGGCATTTGGCGACCTCACCATTGCCGCCGATGCATCCGGCGCGCGCAATGCGTCGATCCTCAATCTTTCCGGTGATATGGAAACCGCGGGCAATATTTATCTCGCCACCCACCAGTTCACCAACCAACGACGCGTGTTCGATACCTCCGTGTACACCCTCACGCCCGACGAGCAGGCGCGAAACACCACTACCTATATCCTCGCGCGTTACCTGTGGAACGGTGGCCCCGGCAACCACGGATCGATTACGCCACCGGACGATGCCAACCCCAGCCAGATCGTCGACTCCAGCGAGTTCGCCATCGCCAAGCGCTTCTGCGACAACCTCAACGCCAGCACCGACAACCAGCGCTGTGCCGGCTATCCGTTCGGCGATGGCTCGCCCAACACGTTCCAGGGCATCTACACCGAAACGCTCACCTCCATCACCCGCATCGACGCCACCAGCGCCGAAAGCCGTCTCCTGGCCGGTGGCAACATCACCATCCACGGCTCCGTGCTCAACGACAAATCCACCATCGCCGCCGGCAACAACCTGACCATCAACGGGCAGGATGGCCACAACGGTGGCGGCAACGTCGGCGCGGACACTGTGCGGAACATTGCCTTCGTGCCTACCGGTACCGTGCGCACCACCCTCAACGAGCAATCCGCCACGCAGCAACTGCAGGACGACCCGCGCGAATGGATCGATGGCCCGTGGATGGGCTACGGGCAACAGACCTTCACCGACACCATTGCGCTGGGCAATGGCCAAATCCCCAGCTGGATCACGCAAGCCATCGGCCCCGACGCCCATGCGCGCATGAGTGCCGGCAACGCGGTGGACATCAGCGCGCACGACATCAGCAACACGCAAGTGGGTGCCGACGGCAAACCGGTCAGCGGCGTGGGTCTTGGCAGCAATGGCGGCGGCTTGAACCTGAGCGGCAAGGGTGGTGGCGGCGCCGGTAACGTCGGCGGCAACGCCAACCCCGGCAATCTGGGCAATCTGGGCCCTGCTCCCGGCTCCCAGTTTGTCGGCACGCCCGATCGACCGCTGCCCGTGCAATTGCCCAGCAACGGCCTCTACACCCTCAACCCCGGCAGCGGCCGTCCCTACCTCGTCGAAACCGATCCGCGCTTTGCGACCTACAGCGGCTTCCTCGGCAGCGATTACCTGTTGAGCCACCTGGGGCTGGATGGCGACCTCACCTTGAAGCGCCTGGGCGATGCCTTCTACGAAACCCAATTGGTGATGGACCAGCTCACCAGCCTCACCGGCCGCCGTTTCCTCGACGGGAACGGCGATGCGCTGGAGCAATACAAGGCACTGATGGACGCGGGCATGGAGGAAGCGCAGCAGTTCAACTTGGCCGTTGGCGTAGCCCTCACCCCCGATCAAGTGGCGAGCCTCACCCAAGACATGGTGTGGCTGGTCAGCGGACAGGTAAACGGCGAATCCGTGCTGGTGCCGGTCGTGTACTTGAGCCAGAAAACCGCCAACAGCGTGGCCAGCGGTGCGGTGATTGAAGGCACCACCGTCACGTTGAACAGCAGTGGCAACCTGACCAACACCGGGACGATTCAAGCGAGCCAGGATGCGAGCCTCAAGGCCGGCAACCTGCTCAATGCGGGCAACCTCGCCGCCGGCGGCAACCTGAGTGTGCAAACCGCGCAGGACCTGCTCAACGTGGGCAGCATCCAGGGCGGCAACGTGCAATTGGTGGCCGGCAATAACCTCACCAGCAGCGCGAACCTTGGCGACATCAACGTGAGCGGCCTGAACCTTGGTGCGATCGCTGCGCCCAAACTGGATCTGCCCACCGGCGGAAACATCACCGCCATCGGCAACCTCACCGCGCAAGCGGGCAACAACCTCACGCTCAACGCGGTGAACGTCAGCGCAGGCCAAAACCTCGGCCTGGCGGCCAACAACGACCTCAACGCCACGGCCAGCACCATCCATGCCGGCAACAACGCGCAGTTGATTGCCGGCAACCACCTCAACCTCAACGCTGCCACGCATACCGAACGCAACGGCACGCAGGCCAACGGCCAAGCCAGCACCACGCACACCGTCACCACCGTGACAGCAGGTGGTAATGCCGTCCTGGCGGCAGGCAACGACCTGATCAGCCAAGGTGCAAACATCAAGGCCGGCGACCAGCTCGGCGTCAGCGCTGGCCACGACATCGTGCTCAACGCGGTCACCGACAGCACGAGCAAAACCACGCAGGGGTTCCAGGGTAAAACCATCGTCAGCACCGGGCAGTACGACGAAACCCTGCGCGGCACCAATCTGGATGCAACCAACGGCGTGGCGATCAGCGCCGGTAGCAATCTCACCACCGTCGCCGCGAGCATCACCAGCAGCAACGGCGGCATCACCCTCGCTGCCGGCAATGACATCAACCTCAACGCCGGCCAGGAAAACCACAGCGCCTTGCAGAACACCAAGACCCACAGCGGTGGCCTGCTCAGCAGCACCACCACAACCACGCACGACGCCGTGCAGGACAGCTATGCCGTCGGCAGCCTGCTCAGCGGCAATGCCGTCACCGTCGCGGCCGGTCACGACGTGAACACCCAAGCCGCGCAAATCGTCGCGAACGATGACGTCGTGATGGCCGCCGGTAATAACCTCAACATCGGCACGGCCACCAGCACGCACAGCGAGCAGCACGACACAACCACCCAGACCAGCGGTGTGTTCACCAGCGGCCTGAATTTGATGATCGGTAGCAGCAAGGAGAGCCAGAGCACCACCGAAACCGACACCACCCCGCAAGGCAGCGTGATCGGCAGCTTGAACGGCGGTGTCACGTTGACGGCCGGCAATCTCGTCCACATCACCGGTAGTGATGTGCTGAGCAACACCGGTACGGCGATCGTGGGCAAGGATGTGACCATTGATGCGGCGGTGGGCACTCAGGACACCACGCAGACTTATAAGCAACAGCAAGCTGGCCTCACGTTGGGGCTTGGTGGCGGCTTGGCCGGCGTTGCGCAGAGTGTCTATGGCCGCGCCCAGGCCGCCAATCACACCGAAGACGATCGCGTAAAAGCGCTGTATGCAACCCAGGCCGCGTATACCGGCTACGAGGCGTATAACGCCTACCAGGACTCAGCGAGTGCTGCGGCATCGGAAGGAACCAGTGTCAGTCAAGGCATCAGCTTGCGCATCGGCCTTGGCGCAAGCAGCGCCAGCAGTAGTACAACCACCCATGATGAGACCGCTTACGGCAGTCGTATCCACAGCAACGGTAATGTGACCATCGCGGCCACCGGTGGCGATCTCAACATCATTGGCAGCCAGATCGATGGTCAGAACGTGGCACTTGCCGCCGCCAAGAATCTCAATATCCTGAGCCAGGCCGAGAACCATAGCCTGGAAAGCAGTAACAAGAACGCCAGCGGTGGCATTGGCCTGCAGATTGGCAGCAATGGTTTTGGCTTTTACGCCGAAGGCTCCATGGGCAAAGGCAGTGCGCACGGCAATGGCACCACGCACGCCCTCAGCACCGTCAACGCGAACGACACTCTCACCCTGATCAGTGGTAACGATACCACTATCAAGGGGGCGCAGTTCACCGGCAACACGGTACTTGCCAACGTCGGCAACAACCTGTTGATCCAAAGCGAGCAAGACACCGATGACTTCGCCAGCAAACAGCAGCAGATCGGCGGCTCCATGGTCATCGGCATGGGTGGTGGTGGCAGCTTTAGCTACAACCAGAACAAATCCAGCAGCCACTACGCTGGCGTCACAGACCTCAGCGGCATCAGTGCGGGTAGCGGCGGCTTCGATATCGCGGTGGGCGGCAACACCCACTTGATGGGAAGCGTGATCGCCAGCAGTGCTGATCCCAGCAAAAATAGTTTGGCCACTGGCACGCTCACCTATGAGGACATTCAAAACGAAAGTAGCGGCAAGGCGTCTATCAGTAGCTTTGGTAGCGACAGTAGCGTACTTAGCGGAAGCAAATACGCTATTGGTAAGACCGTTGTGGGCAATCTAATGGGTGGCGGCGGTGACAGCGAGAACCACAGCAGCACCACGCATAGCGCCATCGCCAATGGCACTATCGTCATCACGGATGGGCAAGCGCAAAAGGCATTAACAGGTAAGACCGTTGAAGAAGCCATTGCAGGAATAAGCAGAGACGCCAGCTTGGATGATCAGGCGGCGTTGGCGCGTCCAGATCTTGGCAAGCTGCAAGCGAATGCTGAGTTTGAGCAGGCGGCGAACAGCCTGGTTTATCAGGTGGGTACACATTTCACGGATGAGACGTATCGCAAGATGTTCGTGGATGCATCAAACGTCTACGAAGTGCAGCGTGACGAAAATGGAGAACTTCTGCGAGACGGGCAAGGCAAACCAATACTCGGGCGCCCTTTGACCCAAGATGAGAAGATGAATCTCAACCCTGGCAAAGATGGACTGATCTACATCGCCAACAACGGTATCTTCAACGATGAGCTGGCGGCCGAGAATTACGCGTATCAGCACAGCCAGGCAGGCGATGGGTCTCAATATTTCATTGCATTCCCAAAGGCAAGCAACGGCCTCTCTGAGTTGCTGATCGCCGGTTACCAGAAGAATCTTGAAAACGACTTCTTGGGATTGACCAATGCTACCCAAGAGGTCAAAACGATGATGCTTCTTTATGGTCAGGAGGGCTTGCACCTTGATGGTCACAGTAGAGGCTCTATGACGGTTGGCAATGCGTTGAAATCCATCGCCAAGATGCCTGGATCGGAGGGGGTGCTTTCAAACACTACGGTCAGCTTCTTTGGGCCCGCATATAACGCTGCTGCTGCCGATAAGCTACTAAGTGTCTTGCAGGGCTATAACAGTGTTTCTGATCCTTCGCGTCCCAGCAACATGGTGCTAATGTTCGAGAATCATGTTGCTGATCCAGTGGGAGGGCTATTCTTTATCGGAAGCAATCCACCCACGGGCGGGACGCTTCCCGATGGAAGCGGCCGGTTGAAAGAAATGCTACGGGCACTTGGTGGAAAGAACACCTCTCACAACTGTTATGGGGCATCCGCCCCAAGTGCTTGTGGCGGACTGTGGCTTGATTCGCCTGATAAGAAGGCATCTAGTGCTCAAGCTACAGGAGGAAGCAAATGAAAGTACGAGTGGTAGTGTTACTGCTTACTCTATGTATTTCAGGTTGCCTTGGTTGGGAGCCATTTCAGCCGCCTCCTCCAGAATTTGAGAGCTGGGCTAAAGTAGATGTTACGAGCCTGAACGTAAAAAAAGCCATGCTTGAATGTGGCTATCCAAGTCCGTACCAAGCGGCGCAATGGCAGGCTGGGAAAGCTGTAACACAAGAAGAGTTTGCAGAGATGTATATGTGCATGAAATCTTCTGGCTTCGTCTTTGCGGGAGGTCGCTATGACTTTTGCGAGCATTCTAGGAATCTAAAGGCCTGCAGGTCGGGGGTCGCCCCCCCGGCTCGCGATATAAATAAGAGAATAAATGGAACATTTTGTCATGCACATTCAAACGATCCTGTTTGTCTATAGATATCCACCGCCTGTGGCGACTTGAACCCCTTCCTCGTATCGGGCTTGGTGTCAGCAGCGCAAGCAGCAGCACCACCACGCACGACGAAACGGCGTATGGCAGCCATATCCGCAGCAACGGTGACGTCACCATTGCCGCCACCGGTGGAAACTTGAACATCATCGGCAGCCAGATCGACGGCAACAACGTCGCGCTTGCTGCCGCCAACAACCTCAACATCCTCAGCCAGCAGGAAAACCACAGCCTGCAAAGTAGCAACAAGAACGCCAGCGGCGGTGTCGGTATCCAGATTGGCAGTGATGGTGTGGGTTTCTACGCCCAAGGGTCGGTCGGCAAAGGCAGCGCGCACGGTAACGGTACAACGCATGCCGAAAGCCTGATCAACGCCAATGACACGCTAACCCTGGTTGCCGGCAACGACGCAACGGTCAAGGGTGCGCAGCTCACCGGCAACACCGTCATCGGTGCTATCGGCGGCAACTTGCTGATTCAGAGCGAACAGGACACTGACGACTACGCCAGCAAGCAACAGCAGCTCGGCGGCAAGATGGTGATCGGTTATGGCAGTGGCGGCAGCATCAGCTACAACCAGAGCAAGGTGAACAGCCATTACCAGAGTGTGAATGAAGTCAGTGGCATTCAAGCGGGCAGCGGTGGCTTCGATATCATCGTGGGTGGCAACACGCATCTGATCGGCGGCGTGATTGCGAGCACTGCCGATCCGAGCAAGAACCTGCTCGATACCGGCAGCCTCACCTACGAAAGCATCCATAACGAAGCGAACTACAGCGCTAGCAGCACTGGCATCAGTGCCAGCTATAGCGCGGGCGGTGGCGGTTACGGTGGCAGCGGCTTTAGTGGTGCGCCGACGCTAGGTGTGCCGCAAAGTGGACATAGCAGCAGCGATACCAACTCAGGCATTGCGCAAGGCACGATCATTCAGCGCGATGGCGATACAGACCCCGCTGGCCTTGATAGAAACCCCACGCTCGACAACCAAGCGCTCTATCCGATCTTCGATGCGCAGAAAGTGCAAGAGCAAATGGAGATGAGTGACATCGCCGGTCAAGTTGGCATGCGCGCCGCAGGCGATCTTGCCGGACAAATGGGTTGGACCGAAGGCAGCACAGAGCGAACGGTTCTGCACGGCGTGGTGGGTGCTGGCATCGCTGCCTTAGGTGGCGGCGATGTGGTGGGTGGTGCGTTAGGTGCGGCGGCGAATCAACTCGTGGTCCAAAAAATGGCTGACTATTTGGTAAGCCAGGGCTACACGCCTGGATCATCGGAATTTGCCAGCATGTTGCAGTTGGCAAGCACGGCGGTAGGGGCCGCGGTAGGTGGCGGTGCCGGTGCGGCGACGGCGCTGGATGGAACGACGTACAACTATCTAACGCATCAGCAGCTGACAGATCTGCAAAAAGAGATCAATCGGTGCGAAGGCGATCGTGTTTGCATCGAATCTGCCAAGAGCACCGCGGAAATGCTGTCGGCTGATCAAGAGAAACTGCTTGTCGGTGGCTGCAGTGGTAGTTTCGGCAGCCTCTCCGACACCTGCAAAGCGAACATCCTCGCCGCGCGTGCTTATGCCACCGATCCGTTGGCGGCCCAGTTGGGACTACAAGTTGACCAAAATATCAGCCTGCAGAATTATCTGAATCATCAATCTCAGTGGGGATTGGTCTATGCGGATGAAGTCCGCAGCCAGAATGGACAACTATTTTTTGCGCCGGCCGTGGCGGGAGCGGGCACCGCCGTGGCGGTTGCTGCAGCACCTGCGACATTGGCTTGGGGACAGGAAGCTTGGGCTGCTTATCAGGTTGCAACCGCGAACTATTCTTTGGGGGCGGCAGCGGGTTCAGGAGCACTTGTTTCAGGAGGTGTGTATACAGGTGGGTCCGTGGCTGGCGCGATCGGGGACTGGTATAGGGGAGATGCAAGCTTTGCGTCATCGTTTGATCAACGCTTCTCATATCTGGGTCTTGGCACCTCTATGGCCGTAGGTGCTGTCAACGGCATGTTTGCTACGCAGATGTTCCAATGGGCCAACGTCTCTAATGCTTTGTCTAACGCCTTTACTGTGGAAGGTGCTGTAATTCGTATTAACACCATCGCCACGGGCAAGGCGGCTGGGATGGCTGCCCAAGGAGCAGTCCAAGCGCATGAGCAAAAACAGGAGGCGAGACCATGATAGATGGATTTTGGTCGGGAGTGTTTGGAGGGTTGTTCGGTCCGTCTGCGGTACGATTTTTACGAAAATTTAGGTTGGCAGGAATATTTCTATGCTTCCTCACAATTACGCCGATCGCTTTTTTCTTGTTTGATGTAATTCAAAGTGGATGGGCGATAGCTGCTCAACGATTCCTATCGAAGAAATTCTTTGGGCTGCTGCTTGGAGGTGTAGCGCTTGGTGCTATAGCTGTACTCGTTGTAGGGATCAGCACAGCAATCATGCCGGCGCAACGGAGAGGCCGCAGCTTGAAAGATTGATAGTGATTCTCAGCGAGACGTCATGATGTCCCGATCAGACAGGGGCTATAGGCGATCACAATGACTGATTGGTTATTGCCTGGAATATTTGGTGGCCTGTTCGCGAAACCGTTGGCAAAATTTCTTCGTCGATTTCGTCTGCGGATAATTTTTGTAGTTGGTTGCATTGGCACGCACCTCGGCCCGTTTCTGACGGATGCGTTGTCACATGGTTGGCGCCCAGCGATGACACGGACCGTCGAGATGTTGAAGACGCCGGCAGGTATTCTTGTCCCGCTTGCTATAGGAGCATTGTGCGTGCTTCTGGTGGTGATTTGCGCCCCCGGACTTCCAAATAGAAGCGCAGGAAAGGACGAAAATCGGCAGTAAAGGCCGCTTTGATTTGTGCAATTAATTAAGTGACTTGATAGAAGGATAGTGAACTAATGGATTTTGGAACCAACCATCGCGCCAGCATAGCGCGCCGCAACCAGCGCCGAGCCATTGAGAGCCGTGACTACAAGGCGATGATGGTGATGTTTGGCATTCTTGGTTATTCGGCTGTCGCCAATCTCATCATGGGAGTCATTCGTATAATCGGTGGCAGCCAGACAGTCATCGAGCCTATTCTTGGTGTGGTGCTCGGCGCCCTCTATGCCGTTGCCGCTTTTGAAGTGTGGTTCAAGCAGTATCCGAAGTGGTGGCTCATCGTACTTCCGGCAGTCCTAGCCATTGTGCTTGCCGTGGCCTCTTTCATCGCAGGGACGATGGCGATCGCGCCGCTGCTTCTTAACGTGATCGTTCTTGTACTGATCCCTCTTCGAATCAAGCATCGGAACGCGTTGAGCGCAATCCCTAAGGCGTAAAAGATCAGGACCGAACGGACGTAAGGAAACGATGCGGGAAGTTCCGTTGTTCACACCAAATCGCCCTGGGTGTCGTGATGGTGCATCCTCGTGAGAGCAGACCCGTGCGCAACAATTTAAAACTGCCGTCGTCCTTTAAATTCCGACCCATCCATGACGATCACGGGACGTCTATGGCGAATCAACCAGTGCGTCATCGCTCGATATAGTGCACCGCGATGACGTCAGGAGAGCACTGCGCAACACACGATCGGTGGCCTTCAAGGGCGCGACCACTTGCATAGCCTGCGGCCAGTGGCGCGTGGTCTCAGTGAGGGCCAAAACTGCCCTTACTGAGTGCAGCGACGGCGCGCAATACGACGGGCAACGCGGATAAAGGGCGCATTATCGAACACGCGACCGACCACGCTAGTCGGGCATACTCTATGAATTACCGATCCCAGCGCGGAGAATGACAAGCTGCCAGCGCTCGGTTTCCGGCACCGCGTCAAACTGTTCTGGCCACGCGGGAGGAATGGGCGGACGGGTAAGTCCTGGACCTGATCGTGGGATTGTGTCGCCGACTGCGGGTTTCCCAGGGTACTGGCCCCAGGGTGCCAAGAGGCTGTTCTCATCGTTGAGCGGGAGATCCTGGCTGCGAGCCGCCGTCGGCCGCCCGCGCTCATTCGTGAGCCGGAAAACCCGATCAGAATATTGTGAGTGAAGTCGATCCGCCCGCCACTCCCAACGCTGGGTCAAGTCGAGGGTGGGTTTCTGGAGCGACAGTGCTCCTGATGTCGGGTCCATCGTGAGTGCCGTACCCGTCAGGCGGTTTATGTATCGGCTTTCCGCATCGAATTCCCATTGAATTGCGGTGTTGGTCTCGGGTCTTTCAGCCTTCACAAGCTGTACACCGCGTCCGTTCGGCTGCGCCCCCAAAACATGGCCGGTAAGGTGTGTGCTTTGAATGAGAACAGTCGGAGAGCGAGTGATGAATGGACTGTTCATTGGAACAAACACGGCTGGTGCCGTAAACGAAAAATTTTGGCCACCCTCCCCTGGAGTGCCTAGTATGCTTCTTATGTCTAAACGTTGCAGGACCACCCGGAAAGCAGCCACGTCTTTATAGCTAGCGTCGATTTCCCAACGGACAAGTTGTTGGAGGTGTTGGACAGACCCCATTGGGGTTGCCGCAGCTGCACGCCGGTCACGAATGCTTCGCAGCTCAACCAGGTTGGTTCCATCTGGACGTAGTATCGGGTTTGACTCCACCCTGTAGTCTTTGACTGCATAGCTGATTCCTTGGCGATCCGTACGTGACCGGTTGTAACCAAACGAAAAAGCGCTTTTCGCACTCAATGTTGGTCCGGTCGAGCTGACGCCCCCTCCGACGGAGAGGCCTGCTGTGAATGAATATCCCACAGTCTTCTCGTGTACTTTCTCGATGGTGAAATCGGTGCGACCATCAGATTTTGGCTCGTGGTCCAACCGAGTGAAGCCCGTATTGCTTCCAGATCTGATCGATGAAGCTACCGAAAACTCTTGAATTCTAAAGCCTCTTTTAAGGTCTGGCTTGATGTCAAATTGAGTGCGCGCCAGAACCACTTTTTTATCCGATGCGGGTTGCGCATCCCTCATGACAATCAACTCTGAAGTGTATGCAAAGTTATTCGGCCCTACGCCGCTAGCAGTAATACGCATACGGGGAGCCATTGCATCGGGCTGTTGACCGACGGAATTCGCTGCACTAATAGATACGCCCTCGAATGAGGTGGCTTGTATGCGCGCCACCGCACCGTCGAGCCACTTATCAATCGATGATGGTTGCATATCGGATAGGTCCGCAGCGTCCACCAACATGCCTGTAGTCGACATCGCAAACAGAGAACATGTGGCCAAAGTTCCATAACCAAACACACTCACGATATTCTTCGCCACGGACGCGTCACAATGCTCATTGAGCACCAAGATCATGTGACCATCTTCAAACTTGCTGGCAATCTCTGCCGCGCGGTCACCCAGAAGTTCGCTGGCTTGCACTCGTATGACATTTTCCATCGATGTATTTGTTATTTTATTCATTGTAGAGTCCTATGCGTTATAGATACTATGACGTAGCGATAATTTAATTATTAATATTTATGTATAAATTATTTATATTTAAATAATTTATATTTAATTTGTCGTCGTTTTTAGAACGCCGTGTAAATGCTTATTTACTACGCTCCCGTCTTCAAACCCACGACGACAGAGATTTCCAGCCTCTTCGCACCTGATACGGAAACTGAAGGAAGGTTGTCCGATCCAGTTGTTTTGGAGGCAATATTCATGTAGCGATTGAATGGCATCTTGCCGCCGTGAGGGTGTTATGTATCTATCGAAGAAGACTGTCGCGCGGCGCTATGCAGACACGTTGAGTAAGGTCTGCTCATGAAGGGATGTGTCCTTCGGACGTCTATTTTGATTGAAGCGGCATTCGCGGAAATGACGACATGCTTCAACATGAGACCGGCGTAAACCACGATTTCGTCGCAGCACCGATCTGTCTCGGGGCCTTTACAACGGGCGAGAATGCGATCACGGCGAAAATCTTGTTACATCGTGTAGGCCGGGATGGGCGGAACGCGAACCCCGACGTTCCTGAATACCTCCACGCCAGGCTAGGGTTTGGTTTAGCCTCACCCCAACCTGCCCAAGCGCAGGGCTCGCTCCGATTTGGCGCAAACAATCCACGCTTCTGTCGTCGCCAAAACCTCGTCCGTCTTGCCGCCAAACCGCGCATCGATCGTCAATCGGCGATCACGCAGCAATTGCAGTGATGAAGCGTCCACCGTCGGCTCAGCCGCAAGAATGGTATGGCGCACCGATTCGAACAGCGCCAGGAAATCATCATGGCGCAGGCGATTCATGTACATGTAGCGATTGCCCGCGTAGCGCTCCCACTGCACATCGGAATATTGCAGGAAATTGATCGGCGATATATGCGAATCGGAATGCGAGAAGTGGTCGGAATAGTCCACGCGATGAACGAACAGTCCATCGCTGCGTATGATGCGGTTGCCTTCATCAAGAATGGCAACCAGCACCGTGTGCGGGATATGTTCGAATACGTTGAACGACGTATGGAAGTCGATTTCGTCAGCGCCAAGACCGGTGTGCGCCGCGTCGCCCGGGGCGATATAGGTAATGTGGCAAAGATCGAGCAGATGCTGCAGGTTAAAAAGCTCTTGCCGCTCGAATTCAAGCAATGCTTCGAATCGCTTTCGATTGAGCAGTGGACCGAACAAGGTCCGCAGCTCTCCCTCGTGATCGGCGATGTACTGCAGACACTCCCGCGTCAACTCCGCCTTCAGATAGGGATTGAGGTCGATGGTTATGACACGCTTGGCGCCCATCAGCCAATAAGCCAGCGGCGTCATCGGGACACGCCCGGTGCCCACCTCGAAAAATGTTTTATTGAACGGATCGCGGCCCAGCTTTTCGATTTGCCGCCAAGTTTCGATGCCCGCCCGCAGTCGCGCGACCGGATTGATACGGCGCAGTCCGCCAAAATGGCGTTGCAGCCAATAGTAAGTGGCGTAGGACGACCCTGCCGGTAGCCGGGAAACTGCGTTCTGCAGCGTTGCTTTGGTTTTCCAACGCATGACAGTGCTCCCGTGCCTGCTTTCAGATCAGGGCGACGCCTTGGCCGCCGTTCCATGCAAGCTGGTCAAGCCTCGCATCAGTGTGCGCCCGGGCGGCCCGAGGCGATTGGTGATCATCGTCATCAACTGGCAGTCTGCCTCGCTCCAATACCGCACGATGAAGCTGGCGGGCGCGAAGATACCCACGAATACCAGGCCACCGGCGATGAAACCAAAGCGGCTGGGGATCACATCCACGCTCAGCCATGCCGCCACTGTCGCCACCAGCGCGGCAACGAACAGGCGCGCCATGGGCATAAGCGGCAAGCCGCCGCCGGTGGCTTTGCGCAAATAGAACATGGCCAGGCCCAGTTCCGCGAAGCGGGTGCTTGCATAGGTGATCATCGCGCCGGTCAGGCCGAAGAACGGCACCAGCGCCACGCCGAACACCACATTGACGATAAGCGCGAGCGACGAGATGCGCACGCGATCGTCCTGGCGGTCGACCACGATCTGGAATGCACCGATGCTGTTGCTGACCAAGAGCAACCCGGCCAGCACCAGCATCGCTTCGATCGCCGGAATCGCGCCGACGTAACGGTTGCCGTACATCAACGTGACGATTTCGGGCGTGGTGACCAGGCCGACGCCCGCGATCACCAAGCCGGTGGCCCAGTAAAACCGCGCCGACTCGGTGAGCAACCGCGCCGCCTGCCCCGTACCGTTCTTGCCGAACGACTTGGCCATGTACGGCAGCAAGGTGGTGGTCAGGCCAACCGAAAGCAATTCGACCGCCCCGCGCGTGAGTGTGGCGGCAATGGCAAAGAAGCCGACCGCCGTGGAGGTGGCGTAGGTATTGAGCAGGAACACTTCGATCGTGCTCGAACGCAGCGATATCAACAACACCAGCACAGCGGTCAAGCGCAGATGCCGCGTCATGCGCTTGCTGAGATCATCCGGAATCGGGCCGGCGGCGAAGGGCCGGCAAAAACGATGAAAAGCGAACCGGTTGATCAGGTTCAGCATCAGGCACGCCACCGCGAACAGCGCGAAGAACGCCACCATGCCAGCGTGCGCCATGGTGGCCGCGGTGATCAGCCCGACGTTGATGACCCCGGCCAGCACCGTCGCAATCGATACCGGCTCAAAACTCTCCTGCCCTTTCTCGATCGCCACGAGCATGGCGTAGTTCGCCTTGGACACCACGGCGACGATCACCAATGCCGTGATCGGCCATAGCGATTGCCGCCACTCGACCGGGCGGATCGCCACGATCGCCGCGACGAACAGCAGCATCACGATCAGGGAACTCACGTGCTGGTAGCGGCTCAAGCGATGGGCGATATGTGAGGCCAGGTCCGGCCGCCCTGCCCCATCCGCTTCGGCGATGAACTTGGTCGAGGAGGTCGTCAATGCATGATTGCTGCAAGTCATCAACCAGCTGCACAACCACACGGTAAACGCGTAACGGCCGAAATCGGCCGGCCCCAGCGTGCGCGCGATCCAGATGCTCACGACCAATCCCAGCGCGTACTCGGCATAGGTGGCGACCGAGACCAAGGTGACGCTGCGCAATACCGCCATGCGTTGTTTCATGGCGTCACTCTTTTGGCTGCTGTTGACGGCCCTGCCGCGGCGCCGCTGCCGGGGGGCTGGCGAATCAGCCACGCGACGACACCGCTACCGCGGTTGTTCCAATTGAAGCGTCGCAGTGGATCGGCCGATTTGGCGCAATCGATGTTGTAGGACGACTCCAGTGCATCCAGCCGATGCTTCAATGCGGCGCTTTGCCTGGGATCTTTCTCGAAGTAGTAAGCCGCGGCCACCGGCAAGGCGATCTCGACCGTATGCGCATCGCTGTACCAGCCATCCGAGTCTTCGATATGCGACAGCGCTTTCGTGTCGGCGTGCGACGATGACCAATACCATGTGATCTGGCCGTCCGGACCGGAACAGGGATTGCGCCAGTCGTGCTCGTAATGCAGCAGGTTCGACTTGATCCAGCCGTATTGCTCAAGATAACGGCCAAACGCGGTGATCATGGTGGGTATGCGCGGATCGCCGGTGACCAGCCATGCGTGCCACAGGCCATCGATGATGTTTTCCGTCATCCATGGCGAGCTGCCGCGCACGTCGGTGGAGGGGTTCCAGGAGTCGTCTTCATGCAGGTTCCAGCTGTTGCGCCAGGAACCGTCATCGCCGAGGCCATCCGGGTTGTTGCGCTGATGTTCGTAGAGCCACCCGATGCGATCGTTGACACGCTTGAGATAACGGCGGTCGCCGGTCAATTCATAGGCGCTGACGGTTTCCAGCAAGCCCAGGCCAGTCATGCGTTCCGTGAAATGCTGCGAGGGGCTGGTATAAGGCCCCGGGCGATTGCCCCAGCCGCCGTTTTCCCACAGCGTCATCATCTTGTCGACGGTTTGCGGATCGTGCTCGCTATCGTCGCCGGTCAGCGCCAATGCAAGCAGGATGGGCTCGACGTAGACGTATTTCACGTCGCATGGCTTGTCGTTGTAGGCCCAGCCGCCGGCGCAGAACGGGCTCATCGCCAAGCCGTCGCGGCGGATGTATTTCATGTAGAAGTGATAACTGAGATCGGCCGCTTGCAGATAATCGAAACGGCCGGTGCGGATATATGCCTTGAACAGCGTGGAAGGCCGGTCGAACAGCCATGCGGTGGGATCGTTCACCGGCAACGGCCGCGCCCACTGGAACTGCGTCGCAACATAATTGGCATACGCCTCGTTGGGCTGCGCCGGAAATTGCGGACCGGCAACCAGCGAGTTGCACAGCCACGCCGGGCTGAGCGTTGCCAAGGCAGTGGCCACCTTCAAGCCTTGCACGTCGGCGACCAGTCCCTTGGCGTACGGCCATCCGGGCAGATCCCGCTGGCGCGGCTTGCCGATCGAGAAATAGAACGCCTGCGCATCCTCGCCAAGGTGGGCGTGGAACTGTGCGCGAACGGCGCGCACGCTGCCGTCTTTCGCGTACCACAGCAAAGTCGTCTGGACGGCCGCGGGTACTTCCGCGCCGCTTTCATCCAGGATGCGTAGCAGATGCGCATCCCGCAGTGTGCCGGGTGGAAACGGAATGCCGACCGACACCAGCACGTCCGCATCCTTGCCCGCATTGCGATGCACGAGGATGCGTTGATCCGGCGTGGTATCCGCCGGCGCTGCACGGCTTGCCAATGGGCGTGAACCCGCGCTGGCCGCTGTGCCGCCGATCAGAAGAACGGCCATCAGGAGCCAAGCTGTCATCAGCGTCAACCGGCGAGCACGCATTCAAGCCACCGACGACAGCGGAACGCGCTTGTACAAAAGCTGCTGTTCCCAGCGCAGCGCCGTGCCGACGATGACATCCAGGTCGTCGTAATGCGGACGCCAATCGAGCACGTGCTTCAGGCGATCGCTGCAGGCAATCAGCTTGGGAATGTCGCCGGGGCGGCGCGGCAGTTCGATCACGTTGAGCGGCTTGCCGCCTATCCTGGCCACGGCGTTGATCACCTCGCGCACGCTGTAGCCATGGCCGTAGCCGCAGTTCAAGGTCAGCGACGAACCGCCGCGACGAAGATGATCGAGCGCATGCAGATGCGCCGCGGCCAGGTCGTCGACATGAATGTAGTCACGAATGCCGGTGCCGTCCGGCGTGTCGTAATCGGTGCCGAAAATCGACAGGCTGTCGCGAATGCCCACCGCGTGCTCGCAGCACACCTTGATCAGCAGCGTCGCATTGGGCGTGGAATGGCCGATGCGTCCCGCCGGATCGCAGCCGGCGACGTTGAAGTAACGAAGTATCACGTGCCGCATCGCACCCGCCGCGCTGTGATCGCGCAACATGGTTTCGGACATCAGCTTGGACGTGCCGTAGGGATTGATCGGCCGGGTCGGCGTGTCTTCGTCGGCAATGCCGTTGGCCGTCTCGCCATAGACGGCCGCCGTCGAGGAAAAGATGAACTTGTCGACGCCGGCATCGGCACAGCACGCCAGCAGGTTGCGCGTGTTGCAGGTGTTGTTGCCGTAATACTTGAGCGGATCGCACACGGACTCGGGCACGATGGTATGGGCGGCGAAATGCAATACCGCATCGAAGCGGTGCGCCGCCATCACGTGGCTTACCAGGCCCGGATCGCCGACGTTGCCGATCACCAGTTCGGCGCCGCGCACGGCTTCGCGAAAACCGGTACTCAAGTTGTCGATCACCACCACGTGCTCGCCCCGCGCCACCAACTGCTGGACGACGTGACTGCCGATGTAGCCGGCACCGCCGGTAACCAGGACTGTATTCATGGGGTACCACCCGTGGTGACGGGAAAATTGTCGAAGAGCCAGCGCTCGACGTTGTCCAGCAAGCGGTTGCGGTCGCTGGTGAGGATGTAGGTGTGATCGGCTTCCTTGAGGAAACGGGTGGAGACGCCGGGACGGCTGACGACTCCGCCGAAACATTCGCGGAACTGGCGCGCGTGATTGAAATACCGGCTGATGCCGCCGCTATAGATCAGGCACAGCTTCAGGCCTCGATCGAGCATGCCGGCCAGGTCGGAGCGCACCACCGCTTGCGGCAACGGCGCCACGGTGAAAGCCGGCTCGCCGCTGCCGTCTTGCGCCTTGCGGCGGCGCGAAAGCATGCGCAGCCAACGCTTCATGTCCAGCAGGCGCGGCAGGTAATAACGCAAGTGGTAACCCAGCGTGCGATACGCATAGCCATCGAGGAAAACCGCGCCGGCCACGTTGGGATCGCTGCAGGCGACCATGTGCGCGCTCTGCGAACCGGAACACAGGCCGATCAAGACGAAGCGCTTGCATGCCGCCTGTTCGCCAAGCAGCTTCATCGCATCGCCAACGTCCGCGCAGATCTGCTGCTTGCGCGTCTGCGATTCGCCACTGGCGGCGCTGTCGCCGATGGTGGATAGATCGAAGCGCAAGGTGGGATAACCGCTGGCGTTCAAGCGCCGCGTCATCTCCACATGCAGGCGAAACGGCCCGATCCGATGCACCAGGCCGGCATTGAGCACGATCACGCCCACTGTTTCCGACGCGGCCGGCGGCGGCACGCCGGCAACGCCGACCAGATGCCGCGCGCGTCCAAAACGAAACGCCCGCTCCTGCATCACGCCGCCTCCTGCACGTGCTGCGTCACGGCCTGGATCAGCGGGTGCGAGAGAATCGCCACTTCGAGTCGACGCGGATCATTCCACGGCGTGGGCGGCTGCACGCGCCTCACGGCGGCGGCATCGGCTACAAGACTGCCCCACGACTGCGGCCCATCCGATGAAAGCGAATCCAGCAGCAACGTCGGCACGGCCGGACGCTCGACATGCAAATCCATGATCTGCTGGCGAAAGCGCTCGCTGATCGCAAAACCGAGCCATTGCGCCGCGGCGTCTGCTGCATCGCGCGGCACCATGAAGCGCTGCCTGTCACGGCACAGCGCCGATTGCATGGCATCCAGATGCGTGGCATACGCGCGCCCGTCGAGCACGGGATCCCACGCCACGATGCCGGCCAAGCGCGCTTGCGCGGCACAAGCCAATGCAATGCTTCCGCCCAGGCGCGCGCCAAACGCCAACACGCGATCGACACCGGCGCGCGCGCGCAATTCGTTGGCGGCGGCGGCGCTATCGGCCAGGCAACGCTGCCAATCCATGTCCACGCTGTCCCCGGCCGAGTCGCCCGTGCCGTAGTAGTCGAAGCGCAACACGGCAACCCCTTCGGCGGCCAGCGCCTGCGCCAGCTGCCGGTAAAGGCGATGGCAGCGGATCTGGTCCTGCCCCAACGGCGGACATAGCAGCATCGCCTTGCGCGCCGGCTTGCCGCTGGCATGGAACAGGCCGAACAGGCTTTGTTCCGGCCCGAAAAAGAACGGCAGTTCCGCTTCGGCACGCACGCTCATCGCTTGAACACCACGCTGAAAAAGATTTCGTTCTCGTGGTAGCTCTGGTCAGCCGCGTTACTGCTGCGCAGCTGACGGATATAGGAAACGTGCCAGGTCCAATGCGGCGCCCACTGATGCCCCAGATCGACGCCGTAGCGATAGGTCTTGTCGGTGCGCTGCAGCGACGTATAGGTCAGACGCTCGGCATTGACGAAGGCGGCCAGCGACGTATGCGGACGCAGGTGAAAATTGGCTTCGATGGTGCCGCCGCGCGTGGATTGGTTGAAAGTGGAGTTATCGAGATAGGCAAGCTTGTCGTACGTCGGTGCAATCGACAGCTGGAAGCGTTCGGTGTGATAGGTGTAGGTCGCTTCCAGGATTCGCTCCAGGTAAACCTCCGAATCGATCACCAGGCTGCCGGTGCTGATGCCGCCGCCGGGGTTGTAGAGAAAGTCGGTCGGGTTCTCATCCAGAATGTTGACCACGCTCTGCCCCGGCTGCAAAAACATGTCTTGCGCAGCATCGGAAAACTGATAGGCGCCGGTGGCGGTCAAGGTCTGGTGCGGGGTGAATTGCCAACCCAAGGTGACCCTGCCCAGCGGCTTGGAATCGCCGTGCGCGTGATCGAAATCGATCTTCGACCAGCCGGCCAGCACGTCGGCATTGAAGTGCGCGAGCGTGCTGGTGTAGCGCGCGTAGAATTCGTCACGCGTGTAATTGGGTGTCGCAATGCTGCTGTCGACGCCATCGACCAGTGTCGTGTTGGTGCTGTCGTTGAATCGCACCCGTTGCGATTCGAGGTTCAGCGACAGCGTGTCGGTGGGATTGAGATCGCGATACAGCCGGAACGCCGCCATCCCGCGGTTCGAATTGAAATCCTTCACCTTCGAGGCGTAGCTGTTGAGATAGTGCAGCTCGACCTGCGCGCGCATGACGTTGCCGAACTGCAGGTGCAAGGTCGGGCCCAACGACAGCACGTTGGTCTGCTGCCGGTTGTCCGGCGCGTTGCTGGCCAGGGAATCCACCGGCTCCACACCCGCGTAATCCTCGACGGTAAAGTCCAGGCGCTTGGGCAGCACCGTCCAATTGGCCTGGCCGGCCAGTTCGGTCTGCGTCTGGTTGGCAAATTGGTGCCCCAGATAATCGTTGTCCTGAAATGTGCCGCTTACGTTCGCCTGCAAGGTCGAACCTTGCTGCTGGTAGTTGAAGCTGAAGCCGGGAATGAAGACGTTCTGGCTGATCGGGTTGCTGTCGCTCAGCGTGATGTTGTCGCTGTGTTCGACGCTGCCGAAGATCGAATAATTGAATTGCGCGGCCGATGCCGCACCCGGCACGACGACGAGCGCAAGCGCCATGGCTCGAACTAGCGTGGTGGATGCCGGCATGTCTCCCCTCCCTTCCGTCAATGTGCTGCGTTGAATCCGTTGCATCCCAGTCGCCTTGCGTCCTACGCCGACTGGTTGAACACCACTCCTGCCAGCTTGCTTGCATCGAAATTGGCGACGGCCTGATTGACGGCAGCCGGCGTATCGCGTCCATAGCCCACCACCACCACAACGAAATCGGCCAGGTCGGACAAAATGCGTGCATCCGGCGAACCGTTGATCGCCGGTCCGTCCAGGAACAGATAGCGGTCGGCGTAGCGGCAGCGCAGCGAATCAAGCATCGCGCGCATGCGGAACGACGAGAAAAATTCGCCGCCGTTTTCGCGCGACGTGCCCGCCGGCACGAGGCGCAGGCGCGGAATGCCGGTCTGGTAGATGATCGATTTGATGCCGCGGATGGGATGCTCGAGGTATTCGATCAAGCCGCCCTTTTCCGGCTGCACGCCCAGTGCCTTGTGCTGGCTGGGATAACGCAGGTTGCAGTCGATCAGCAGGCTGGTCTTCGCTTCGTCGAAGGCGAACGCCGCGGCCAGGTTGCGCGCCACGAAACTGCCGCCCGAATGAGGGCTGACCGATACCACCAGCGTGATGAAGTTCTGCGCCCCCGCCAGCTCAAGCAGACGCGTGCGAATGCCGCGGAACGCATCGGACTGGCGACGCACCGAATCTTCGCGGTGGATCATCCGGCGCTGTTCCAGCTGCGCCGGCACCAGCGCGTGGCCGACTTCCGTCATCAACGCAATCGAGTGCCCGCTCGAAGGCGTCTCGTCGATGTTGCGTACGCCGGCTTCGGGCTTGTGATCGCGGCGGTTGGTAAACACGTTTTCGTCTTGGGTATTCATGCTCAACCCTTATGCCGGATCCAGAACAGAATCAGGTAAAACGCGGCAACGCCGACACCGATCAACACCAGCATGGTGTTATGCAACCGGTCGCGGCGGCGGTCGCGCGGGGTTGGGTAGAACGGAATCGTTGCCAGCACGTTGCTGCCCAGCGCGCGCTCCAACTGGTCGGCCGAGCGAACGCGCGGATCGAAACGCACCAGCGCGAACAACAGGCCGAACGGAATGGCCAGCGACAACACCAGGCCCGCCGCGCCGAAATGCATGAAGCGCAGGCCCGATGGCACCAGCGGCACCGCTGCGGGATTCTGGATCAGGAAGGTCAAGCCGCGTTGTTCGGCATCGAGATTCATCGACACGCGCGCATTCTCGCGACGCTTCAACAGATCCTGGTAAACGTCGCGGTTGACGTCGTAGTCGCGCGTCAGTTCGGAAGTGACGTTTTCCGAACTGGAAATGCGTTTGCTGCGGTCCAGTTCCGTGGCGAGCATTCCTTCGCTGGCCTGGATGCGTGCCTCGGCTGCGGCGGCGTCGCCCTCGGTGGCGGCAAGCTGGATCTTCAGTTGCTGGTAAAGCGGGTTCATTTGCACCGCGCTATCCAGCGGTATCGGCGCGCCGGCGGCGCGTGCCGCCTGCTTGCGCTGGTCGGACTGGGCCATCTGCTGGCGCACATCCTGGATCTGATGGCGCAGCCGGATCACGTCAGGATATTGGTCAGTGTAGGTGAGCAGCAGCTTGTCCAGCTGACCCTGCAGATCGGCAAGCTGGACGTCGTAGATGCCTTGCGCAGTGTGCACGGCGTTGACTTCCGATTCGCCCGACAGCTGGGCTTGCAGCGCTGCTGCCTGCGAGCGCTTTTCGGTCAGTTCCAGCTGCGTATTCTCGATTTGCGTACGCAGCTGGCTGATGCGCGAATTGGTGTCGGCATCGCTGCCCGGCCGCGCATCCACGTTGGATTCGCGATAGGCCTTGAGCTTGTCTTCGGCATCGGTCAGCTTGCGCCGATAGGTTTCGACCTGGCTGTTGATGAACTCGTAGGCGTCGCGGCTTTCGCGCTGTTTCGAGGCCAGGCTTTCGCTGATGAAAAGACGCGCGAACGCCTGCGTCACCACGAACGCGCGCCGCGGCTCGGAATCGGTATAACTGATGGTGATCAGATTGCCGTGCGAGATCTGCACCTTGGTGCGGGTCCGAATGCCCTCGAGGATGAGATCGCGCTGGATCGGCGTCGGATGCATGGCCGTCCAGCCGCCGACCTCCAGAATCTGATCGAGCACTTTGCGGCTGAAAATCACGTTCTGGGCGATACCCGCCCGGTTGGCATTCGCGGTCGCCGAAGCCGCGCCTTCCATCAGTGGCGTGATGATGTTGCTTTCCTGCGCCAGGATGGTGGTGGACGCTTCGTATTTTTTCGGCCAGAACATGCCGGCGACCAGGGCCGCGATGGCGATCACGGCAAACGCTACGCCCAAGGCCATGCGGCGGCGCCGCGCCTCGTTGATCAGCGCTGGCAGCATGCCGCCCAAAGGTGCAAGTTCTCCCCCCATGACATCCCCTTCCCTTTGCTATCCCTAAAAAGCCGCCGCCTGCGCTCCATGCCCATGGAGCACACGATCAGAACGCGCGCTGCGGCACCGTAATCACATCCCCGGGCTGTACCGGGTAGTTGTTGGCCAGGTCGCCCTTCTGCAGGATCTTTTCCAGATGCACCGCGTACGCGACGGGGCTGTCGGCATCGCCCTTGCGATACAGCTCGGTGCGGTCCGGCGCCGCAAACTCGGTAATGCCGCCTGCAGCCAGGACCGCGTCGAGCACGGTCATGCCCTGGCGATAAGGAATCGAAATCGGGCTGCGTACCGCACCGGTGACTCGCACCCGCGACAGGTATTCGTTGCTGCGCAGAGCAATCAGAATGACGGCGACCTGCGGATCCCGTATATAGGATTGCAGCTTGTCCTTGATTTCGGCGGATACTTGGTCGGGCGTGCGTCCGCCGGCCACCACGTCGCCGATCAGCGGCACGGTGATCCGGCCATCTGGCCGCACCGGGACGCTGACGCTGAGGTCCGGGTTATGCCAGACGGTGATTTGTAACTGGTCGTCCACACCAATGTGGTAGGTGGTAACGGCCTGCACGTCTGCATCCAGCTTCGGTGGCGCGCCGGAACCCGTGGTGGCACAGGCGGCGAGCAGCCATGGCAGGAACAGCGCAAAACAACGACTGAGGCTTTTCATAAGCACTCTCGGCCGGTAGTGGAAAGTGAAAGTGTGATCCCTGTCTCATTATATGCTCTTGACAAACTCTCGACGCAAGAGGCGAGTTTGTTAAAAACGGCGAAGAGATTTTTCCGGTCGGAAACCTGGCATGGTTTTTGAGTCCCGCGTACCCGCATGGGAACGCCGGTTGGGGCGAGCGGAACGCGAACCCTCCTGGCGCTTGCATGCGACGCGAGGGTTCGGCGGCGTCTCGCCCCAACCCACCTCCCCTTTCGCTCCGCGCGAGAACGCTGATGGACCTGCTTGAGCACTTGCTTTATCCGATCTACCAAACGGCCATCCTTGCCGCCGCCGGACTGGGTTTCTTATGTCGCCGGCGCTATCGCCCCGCCCTGGTGCTGCTGGCATTCGGTGCATGCTGGCTATGGCTGTGCGCCACGCCCGGCATGGCCATGTGCTTGCGGGACAGGCTGGAACATCACTATCCGCAGCGCGATGCATCCACCTATGCCAAGGCCGATGCGATCGTGATCCTGGGCGGCGGTGCGTTGCCGCCATCCGGTTCGGACTGGGATGCGGACGACGCATATAGCCTCGCCACGCGCATCGGTTTTGGCCTGCAGTTGTTTCGCGATGCACGCGCCGGGGTGATATTGGTTTCCGGCAATGACCAGGCCCAGCGCATGGCGCGCAGGCTGCTGCAGCAAGGCGTGCCGGCCAGCGCGTTGCAAACCGAATGCGTGAGCCGGAATACGCACGAAAACGCCGAGTTTTCGGCCGCCATGCTCAAGCGCGCAGGACTGTCGCGCATCTTGCTGGTGACGTCCGGCTTCCATATGCCGCGCGCCGCGGCGGCGTTCGTCAAGCAAGGGCTGGAGGTTATTCCCGCACCGGCGTATGACCCGACTTACCCGTCCTGGCAGGCCCATTCCTGGTGGCCCCGGCGGTCCGCTCTACATTTAAGCGGCCACTGCCTGCGCGAATTTGCCGGCCTTTGGTGGTATCGATTGCGCGGCTGGGCGTGAGCACATCCACCGCGCGAACAGGTCAACGCGGCTGGTCGACAAACATCGCCACTACGCCCGGGAGCGACGGATTCAAGGCCAGCGCAATCGTCGCTTCGTCATGGTCCGCCGTCAGGTGCATCAGGCGCAGTGGCATGGGGTGATCGAGCACGGGCTCATGCTGTTGCAGGCACACGTCGATGCCAGGCAGGTTGTCATGCAGCCCTTCGCCGGTCGCTTTCAAGACCGCTTCCTTGCGTGTCCAACAACGCTTGAACAGCGCCAGGCCATGTTCCGGTGACGCTTGCTCGATGCAGTGGCGCTCGGCCGGATGCGTGACCATGCCAAGCAGGTCGCGATAATCCTTGAGGCGCGCAAAGGTCTCGACATCGATGCCGACCGCTTCGTCGTGGCTTACCACGCAAGCAACCCAGCGCCCTGAATGCGAGAGGTTATAGGCTGGTGCGTCCGGCAAAAACGGCTTGCCACGCGGACCGATCGAGAAACGGCACGGCGCGGATATACCGCGCGGGCGAACCAGGTGATGAACCAGATTGCGCCCGAGCACGAAGTTGTGACGATCGCCGGCCTGGCGATAGCGTGCGGCGCGTTGGCGATCTTCGTCGGTCAATACACGCTCGTCCGCAAAGGCCTCCATGCCGTGCAGGATTGCCACAAAGGCATGGCCTTGCCGCAACGCATCGTCGCAGGCTTCGCGGGCTTCATGCCACAGCGCGGTGGGCGTCGCCTTGAGGAGGGTGAGCGTTGTGCCCTGCGCAGGCATGGTTGGAGTGATATCGGCCGGATTGTTCATGCGCACGTCCAAGGAGGCTGGGATGATAATCCCAGCATCGAGAGTCGCGGTAACACGTCACCTTCACGGCCGTCATTCCCGCGAAAGCGCAAATCCATCTTGCTCTCGTGCATCCCTGAAAATGGATTCCCGCTTTCGCGCATTGCTGTCCGGGGAAAATGAAGTTCTTCAGAAATGCGCGGGCATAGCACCCGGCATCAAAAAATTTCCCTGGAAATTCAGTGCCATCAACTCGTCATTCCAGCGAAAGCTGGAATGACGTCGTTTTAGCTTTCCCGCAAGAACGGCGAAAAATTTCTCCGGACAGCAGTGCGCTTTCGCGGAAATGACTGCCACGAGGCATGAGTCAATGGCTCCCTTACGTACACCCTTCTCCACCCTTTTGCATTGCAACGAGCATCACGCACCAAAGCGCGCTACAGTCCGCGCAGGCATCGATCGCTGAGCATCCGTACACCGGGCCATCACGATGCCTTTTTTAAGAAATCGAATTTAGATCGATATAAATACCGCATGGCAGCTGGGGAGCGCAGCCGCCATCGGGCAGTGCTTGTCGGAAAAAAAGTTGGGCATGGGGCGGGCTCGATCCCGCCAGGGGGCCTTTGCAGGCGCATGCGGATATAGCCGTATAAACGGCTGGACCGCTCGTGCGCGCACGTTTCCAGGCCGGATAACCGCCCACGGTCCGGTCCTGGCATTCCCGTCGTGGGCATCCGAGCGGAGTGCTTCTGATCATGAGTCTCGACGCCATACGCACACGAGTCCTGACCCTGCTGGCCGTGGCCAGCCTGACGGTCCTGGCCGCCTTCCCTTCGATGGCAGCCGAACGAACGTACCCGGCCAATCCCCACACCGACGGCCCCACCGCCGTGGCGCGCGCACGGGTGGCGGCGGACGTCCTGATGAGTTCCTACGACCCCGACAAGGCATGGTTTCCGTCCAGCTGGTGGAATTCGGCCGTCGCCTTGCAGACCATCGGCGACTACATGCAACGCACCGGCGACCGCCGCTATCTTGGCCAGCTGGATAACACATTCGAAAAAGACAAAGGCGCGTTTCCCGCCGGCGTGTTGTCGGGCGATCCGCTGCTGGGCAACTTCACCAGCCGGGCCATCGACGATTCGGAATGGTGGGCGCTGACCTGGGTGGAGGCCTATGACCTCACCGGCAATCCGAAGTACCTGGAGATGGCCATCACCATCGCCAACTACGTGTACGGCTACTGGGACACCAGCACCTGCGGCGGTGGCGTGTGGTGGAATGCCGAACGCACCTACAAGAACGCAGTCACCAATGGCTTATGGATTCGGCTTACCGCCGAATTGCACAACCGCATCCCTGGCGACACGCAATGGCTGGCCCGTTCCAGCACCGCATGGGCGTGGTTCCAGCACAGCGGCATGATCAACGCCAACGGCCTGGTCAACGATGGCCTTACCAACGCCTGCACCAACAACGGCCAGACCGTGTGGAGCTACAACCAGGGCATGGCGATCGGCGCCGGCCTGGAATTGTGGCGGGCCACGCGCGATCCGAAAATCCTGGCAAGCGTGCAGCACCTGGCCGATGCCGCGATCGGCCCGGATGCGCTGGTGACGAACGGCATCCTGACCGAAAGCTGCGATGCCGCGGATCAGACCTGCGACGACAACGGCAAGCAGTTCAAGGGCATCTTCATGCGCTACTGGACCGATCTTGTCGACACCACCCGCGATCCGCGCTACGCCGCCTTCCTTGAGCAGCAAGCCCAAAGCATCTGGAACGACGACCGCGACGCCGCCGGTCGGCTTGGCACGCGCTGGTCCGGTGTCACCAATGACGACCATCCCAACGTGTTCGACTGGCGCACGCAGGCCAGCGCATTGAGCGCGCTGATCGGCGACATACCGAGCGTAACGCCGTGGGAATCGCTGGCGGCCACCATGTCCCCGGCGCAACCGGTCATCATGCCGCCCGCATCGGGCAGCACGTCCATCGCCGTTACTCTTGGGGTCTCGGCCACCGGTTTCTTCCCCCTGCAAGCACGCGCCGCCATCACGACACCCGCCGGTTGGACGGCCACACCGCCAACCAGCATGGTGCGCCTGCAACCGCACGGCAACGCCGATCCGGTAAGCACTACTCTGCCGCTGACCATCACCGTGCCTAGCACGGCGGCGGATGGACATCAGATGGTCACCGCCAACGTGGCCGCGGCCGGAATGAGCTTTACCACGCAGGCTGACGTGCTGATCGCGCACACGATCGACTTTGACACCGGCACCGTCGATGAAACCCCGTGGCTGTTCGATCCTGACGGTTCGCAGAGCAATGGCGTGCAGAACCGTTTCGCCGACGGCACGGCGCATTTCACCTATCGCTTCCCCTTCCCGGCCGACACTACGTCGGCGCAGGTCACGCTGACCATCGACAACGAATTCCTGGTGCAAGTCAGCACGGACAACCAGAACTGGACAACCGTGTTGCAAGAGACCCAGCCGGTCACCGACGGCTCAAACAAGGCTGCCCGCACCATCGACCTGACACCGTACCTCGGCGCCGCCGCCAATGGTGCCAAGCCTGTCTACGTGAAGGTGTCCGATGCCTTCCCCCATGATGGTTGGGGCGGACGGGTGTATCACGTGACGGCGAATATCGTCGAATAGTTGTACGGGTGCCTCCTTCCTTGTTGATGTGAGGAAGGAGGTGCCCTGTGTCTTGATGGAAAAGCAAAGTCGCTGGGCCCCGGCGTTCGCCGGGGTGACGGGTATCAGGCCAGTTTCATCATCACGAGTGCGCAAAGCTGCATGAGTGGAATGAAATCCCTGCATAAGCACATCGACGTGTGCCTTTCTTGCCAGGAAATTCAACACGACCGATTCGCCACCCCGGCGAACGCCGGAGCCCCGTGACGTTGACGCACCGCAAGTCCCTTGCACGCGGTGTATGAAGCAATACAGCGTTTTGACGATATTCCCGGACGTCATCACGCAATGAATTGCCACGCTGCAACAAGCATCAAATCCACATTTGTCGTATAAAACCACCTTTGCCGCGCACCACCATCCTCGTGCTCGATGATCAAAGGGGTTCCCGCTCGATGAAACTTTCCAAAGCATGCGCCCGCCATGGCTTGGCGATCCTCGGCGCCATGGTGTTGATAACGTGTTGCGTCCTGCACGATGCGCGCGCAGCGACCCGCAACGACACCGCCCACATCGAGGTATCCGGCAAGGTATTCCGGCTGGATGCGGCCAAGGTGACCTACGCATTCGGGGTCAACGAAAAGGGACAGTTGCAGTCGATCTATTGGGGACCGCGACTGGCAGCCGGCGATCCGTTGCCGAACCCGGTTGCGCCGCCAGAGCGTGACGCGATCGACGGCAGCGTCAACGTCATTCCGCAGGAATACACCGGCTGGGGCGAAGGGCTCTACTACGAACCGGATCTCAAGGTGACCTTTCCCGACGGCAATCGCGACCTGGTGCTGCACTACGTATCCAACAGCGTGCACGGCGACGTGTTGTCCATCGTCATGCAGGACATCGAGCGCCCCATCCTCGTCACCTTGCAATACGAGATCGATCCGGGCACCGGCATCGTGCGGCGCAGCGCCTCAATCGAGAATCGCAGCCCGACGCCGGTGATCGTGGAACAGGCGGCCGCGGGCACGTGGTTCCTGCCGCGCGGGCGCGATTACACGCTGCGTTACCTTGCCGGCCGTTGGGCGGGCGAGAACGATATTTACGAGCATCCGGTGCAACCGGGCAAGACCGTGCTGGAAAGCCGCCGCGGCAGCACCGGCATGCAGAACGAGCCGTGGTTCGCCATTCGCCGCAACGATGCCGACGAAACCCACGGGCAAGTGTGGTTCGGCGCGCTGGCCTGGAGCGGCTCCTGGCAGATGACGATCGAGCAGGACCAGGCCGACCAGGTCCGCGTCACCGGCGGTTTCAATCCGTTTGATTTCGGCTACAAGCTGGCACCCGGTGCAAGCCTGCAAACGCCCAGCTTTTATGCAGGCGTCACGGATGGCGGCATGGGCGAAGCGTCGCGCTTGATGCATCGGCTGGAACTCACGCGCATCCTGCCGCAGGCACCGCACCCGCGTGCGCGCCCCGTGCTCTACAACTCGTGGGAGGCGACCGGCTTCGACGTCAACGAAGCGGGGCAGATCGCGCTCGCGGAAAAAGCCGCAAGCATCGGTGTCGAGCGTTTCGTGGTCGACGATGGCTGGTTCGGCGCGCGCAACAACGACAAGGCCGGCCTGGGCGACTGGACCGTCAATCCACGGAAATTCCCGCACGGATTGAAGCCCCTGATCGATCGCGTCCACGCATTGGGCATGGATTTCGGCATCTGGGTTGAGCCGGAGATGGTCAACCCGGACAGCGATCTGTACCGCGCGCATCCGGATTGGGTGCTCAACATGACCGGCCGCCCGCGCACGCTGGGCCGCAACCAGATGGTGCTCAACCTTGCGCGTGCTGACGTGCGCGCCTACGTGTTCAACGCCCTCGACAAATTGCTGAGCGAAAACCAGATCGCCTTTCTCAAGTGGGACTACAACCGTAGCTGGTCCGAGCCAGGTTGGCCGGCCGTGCCGCCGGATCAGCAGAAAAACGTCTATGTCGACTTCGTGCGCAATGTCTACGGCATCCTGGCAGAACTGCGCCACAAGCATCCGACGGTGGAGATCGAATCGTGCTCCAGCGGCGGTGGTCGCGTGGATCTGGGCATCATGCATTTCACCGATGAAGTCTGGCCGTCCGACAACACGGATGCCTACGACCGCCTGCGCATCCAGGACGGCTTTACCCAGGCGCATACGCCGGCGGTGATGATGGCCTGGGTGACCGACTCGCCCTCCTTCATGGATGGGCGCAGTGTGTCGCTGGAATACCGTTTCCTTTCGGCCATGCAAGGCTCGCTCGGCATCGGTGCGAATCTCGCGACATGGAGCGCGCAGGACATGAGCACGGCCAAGCGCCTGGTCGCCGATTACAAGGCCATCCGCGAGACCGTGCAGCATGGCGATCTGTACCGCCTGGTGTCGCCGGATAACGGCAGCGAGCATTCGGCCACGGAGGATGTATCGCCCGACAAGGCGCATGCCGTGCTGTTCGCCTTCCTGCATTCCAGCACCGAAGGTTATCCGTATCCGACGGTGCGGCTGCAAGGGCTCGATCCGGATGCGCGCTATCGCGTGCACGTGCTGCAGGGAACCTTGGCGGCGCACACGCCTACTGTGGCAAGCGGCGCCTACTGGATGAACAAGGGCATCGACGTCGTGATGCGTGGCGACTTCCAAGCGACAGCCATCACCTTCGATCGCGAATAGACATGCGCCCGCGGCTTGAAAACAAAACGGCCCTGATCACGGGCGCTGCCAGTGGCATCGGCAGCGCCATCGCGCGGTTGTTTGCACGCGAAGGCGCTGTGCTCGCGTTGTTGGACGTCGATGCTGCTGCCGCCGACGCATTGGCGTGCGAGCTCGCCGGCACAGGCCACCATGCCGTCGCCGTGCAAGCTGACGTATCGAAAGCCGATGACGTGCAACGCGCTGTTGCGCACGCCAAGCAAGCGCTCGGCCGTATCGACATCCTGGTCAACGGTGCGGGCATCAACGTCTTTCGCGATCCGCTGAGCTTGAGCGACGCGGACTGGCAGCTCAATCTCGGCGTCAACCTGCAAGGTGCGTGGCACTGCGCGCATGCAGTGTTGCCGTCGATGCTCGAAGCCGGCTACGGGCATATCGTGAACATTGCATCCGTACATGGGCATAAGATCATCCCGGGCTGTTTCCCCTACCCGGTCGCCAAACACGGCCTGATCGGACTCACGCGCGCGCTGGGCCTGGAATATGCGGCCCGCGGTATTCGCGTGAACTCGATTTCGCCGGGATTGATCCTGACGCCGGCCGCCGAACGTTACTTCCAATCATGCCCGGACCCCGACGCCGAACGCCGCAGGCAGGCGGAGCTGCTGCCCTGCAAACGCATCGGCACGCCCGACGAAGTGGCTTATGCCGCCCTGTTCCTGGCCAGCGACGAGGCGCGTTTTATCAACGCCACCGATTTGCTCATCGACGGCGGCCGCAGCCAGCTATATCACGACTAGCCGCACGCCATTCGTTGCAGGTTGGAATGAGGCACCCCCGAACCCCAACATCCCCGGTACCGAACCGAAGCGTTGGGGTTCGCGTTCCGCTCACCCCAACCCACCTCAGTGCGAACCGGTTCTTACCAACTCACCGTAATGGTGGCCACCGTAGGATTGGTGCCGATCAGCGAGGAGCTGAAGCCACGCACGTCGTCATACGGAAAACCATAAGTGAGTCCGTTGATGCTGTGCGCATGCCAGAACGCGGAGTAGGAGTTGGTCGGTGCGCTGTTATAGAAGTCCGCCGACGTATTCCACGCCGCTGCGTTCTCGGCCACGTGACGGTTCAACGCGGCATCCACCTGCGCCTGAATTTGCAATTGCTTGGCGGTGGCAACGCCCGCGGCGGCGTTGCTGGCATCGTTGAATACGCCATTGCCGAGCAACACCTCCTGCGTGGTCGGTACGTTGTTGATGTAATACGTACCCTGCCCGTCGGTAAACACGAACTGGTTGCCGACGACGTTGCCGGTGAACGTGCCTTGGGCATCGGTGAATACCAGCGATTGGGTGCGGTATTGATTCCAGATGGACTGGATGTAGCTATCCAGATAAGTGGTCTGCGAACCACCCGCGCCGAAGCTGCCGTGTGCCGGCGCCACGATGCGATAAGGCGCCTGCACCTGGGCAAGTGACTGGAACGGTGCCGGCACCTGCGCCACGAATTCCTGGAACAGCGCGGCGCGGCTTTCCGTTTCACCCACGGTCTGGTCGTAGCCGCTCGGGTCTTGCAACTCCAGTCGAACCGGCATGCCGAACTGATCGACGCGCGTGGTGTTGCCGTAGAAGTTGGTGGCGTTGATGTTCACTTCGACGAAGTCGAACGTCACGTTGATGTTGGGATCGGTGGGGTTGTCGATGTTGGGGCCGGTGTAGCCGTATACCGGATTGCCGACGGCCTGGATGTACATCGGGCTGGCCACGCTCAGGTAGATGCGCGCGGAAAGAATCTGCGGAACAGTGAACGATTTGCACTGCGAGAACGGAATCGAGTAATCGGCATAGCTCTGGCCGTTCCTGCTCAGTGCACCGTTGTCGCCCGGGGCCATCGGAATAAGGTTGCCCGAACAATCGACGTGCACGAACGTGCCGGGGTGCGCTGGATCCTGCCCGACCATCGTCCAGTAGACCTGGCTATCGGCATACGCGCCGTTGGTGCCGTTGACCAGGTTGAAGGTGGTGCCTGCGGCCGGAAATACCGGGCCGGATGGCGAAGGTGTCGGTGTCGGCGTGGGTGTTGGCGCGGCGTAGATCAATGTTTGCGAAGGCGTGTTCACCGCCGATCCGTCGCTCTGGCCGATCGTGAACCAGTAGCTCACCTGCTCGCCATTGGCGAGGCCGGAAACGTCATAGGTGTTGTCGGTACCGCTGTTGCTCATGCGTACATTGAGCTGGCTGCCGCCGGCAGGCGTGTAGTGCAGATCGGCCCATGTGCCGCCATCAGCATAGAACTGTGCCACGCCAGCCGGTTCGTCGATGGCGCCGTAACTCGACGACGGTGCCGGTGTCGGTGTCGGTGTCGGTGTCGGCGTGGGGGTGGGAGTTGGCGCTGGTGTCGGCGTGGGCGTACTGCCGCAACCGCCTTGCGACGTCCAGGGCTGGCCGCTGCCGGCGCCGCCGTTGTTGGTGGCCGGATCGTTGCCTTGCGTCCACCAGTTGGCCACGTAGTTGATGCCTTTTTCGCTAGCCGTCTGGCCTTGCGTATACACGGTCGAAGCACTCCAGGCGGACGCACACGTCGTCTGCGCATGCACCGGCTGTATCGGCATGGCCGTTAGCGCGGCGGTGGAAAGCACGGCGCCGATCGAGGTGCCCAGCGAACTCAGTGCCAGCGTGGACCACGGCGTCGAATGAATGCTCTTTTGCATGGACTGTCTCCTTTGCGATGGGTGAAATCACTACCAAACGATGGGAATGGGCGATTCCACGGCACGCTTTGGATGCAGCCGTGTGGGGACAGTCGCCGTCGGTATTTTCTGATTGTGGTGGCGCTGTCAAGTCGAAAGTACAAGCGCTGTCAAAATGAAAATACAAGCGCTGTCATTTTTCCGTGATGGCGGTCATGCTGGCCGTGAATCGTCGTTCCGGCGAAGGCCGGGCGTAGCACGAAGCGCGCAGAACGTCCGCATGGACGGCTCCGAAGGGGTGAGCGAAGCGAATAACGCCGCGACTTGAAAAGCCTCAAAGTCACCGGATCCCGGCTTTCGCCGGGGCGACGACTCGGGAGCGTTGCGTTTGCCGGCAAAAAGATTGGCATCCGATAAGCACAGGTGCTTGCTTAGGACGAGGGCCGGAATAACGTCAGGCAAGCGTCAGCCTATGTCTGCGCATGACCGCGCGGGTCGAGATGAGCCGGACGCGCCCTCAAACGTTTCCTGGATACACGCCGCCACGTTGGGGTTCGGCCGGGTCTCACCCCCACCTACTGTGCGCGTACCGGCAAGATGACCCATGCGCTTAGCGCGACAAGCATGGCCGCCACGACGAACAACGCCGTATAGCTTCCATCGCTCGCCAACAGAATCGCCGGCGCCACCGCCGGCATCAGCGACTGCGGCATCACGTTGGCGATGTTGAAAATGCCAAGATTCCCCGCCGCGTGGGTTTCGCGCTGCGGCAGTACGTCGGTCACCAGCGCCAGATCGGCAGCCAGGTACACGCCTTGCGCCGCGCCGGTAATCGCCATGCCGGCGAGGAACCAGGGATACGACACGGCGAACGCGACGATCAGCAAGGCCAATGCATAAACCACCGCGGCCCCAGCCACGAACACCTTGCGCTTCCCGATCGCGTCGGACAAACCGCCGCCCGCCGCACTGAAGATCGCCACTGCGCAGGACTGCACCAGCGTGGACAAAAAGATCCGCCGCGGCACATCAGCCGGCGCGCAGCCCAATTGATGAATCAGATAAAGCCCCTGATAAGTCATCAATACCGCGATGCCCGCGTAAAGCAGAAAACGACTGCCCCACGCCCATCCGAAATCGGGAAAGCGCAGCGGATCGATCCAATAGCTGCCGAGCAATTCGCGCCACCCGTAGCGCGGACGCTGCGTGTCGGCCAGGCGCTGGTCGGGCAGCATCCAGACCAGCATCAAGGCACTGATCAACGCCATCACCGCCGCCACCAAAAACATGGCGCGCGTGGAATCGGCCAGCGCCTGCATCAGGAAGGTGCCGCCGATCATGCCCAGTGGCAGGCTGATGCCCACGATGCCCGAGACCGTACCGCGCTGCTGTGCCGGCACCTGGTCGGCAAAGATCGCCGCCAACGCCGCCAGTTCCGCGTTATAGGCAAGCTGCGTGATGCACCAGCCCAGCAAGAGTTGCGGCACCGACGCCGCCGTCGCTATCACCGCCAAACCCGCTACCCCGCCCAGCGCGCCTGCGATCAGCCACGGCCGGCGCATGCCGAAGCGCGAGCTGGTGCGGTCCGACAAGCGGCCGAAGAACGGATTGCCGAACAACGCCATCAGCGCGCCCACGCCAACCACCAACGACAGGCTGGCGGTGGCATGCGCAGGGTCCAGTTCGTGCACGCGCATCGTCAAGCCGGTCAGGATCGGCGGCAGCAGCGCCATCCACAGGCCGGTGTAGGCCATGCCGTAGACCACGATGAACAACCAGCCGACCTGCCGCGCCGGCCTGGTCGCTTCAACGGTCACCCCGCCCCGCGGGAGCCCGCGTAACGCAGCTTCGGCTATCTCGTCGCTCACCGCTCGCCCCTCCGTGATGCCATGTGTCAGGCGCGTGGCGAGCCCGACGACGGCGAACGGCCATCCTACGGCTTTTTGCGTTGGGTCGTGGAGGCGCGCAATTGCATCTGGTACGGCACCCGCGCATGCAGGCGGATGGCCGGATCGCGGATCGATTGCAGGACGCTTTCGGCGGCCAGGCAGGCGATCTCACGGCAAGGTTGGCGCACCGTGGTCAGGCCGGGCGAGATCAATTGCGACACCGGCGTGTCGTCGAAACCGCCTACCGACAGGTCGTCGGGAATGGCCAGCCCGCGCGCGTAAGCTTCGCGTATCACCCCGCACGCCATGTCGTCGTTCGCCGCAAAGACCGCGGTGGGCGGACGCCGCCGGTTGAGCAAGGTCTTCGCCGCGGCGATGCCGGATGCAAACGTGAAGTCCCCCTCCGCCACCAGCGATTCGTCGAACGCGATGCCAGCCTTGCGCAAGGCATCGCGATAACCGCCGAGCCGCCACGTGTACGCGCCGTGTCCCTTCAAGCCGGTGATATGGGCGATGCGCCGGTGCCCCAGCGACACCAGATGCTCGACGATGCCGGCCGCCGCCTTGCGCTCGTCGAAACCGATGTCGATGCGCGATGCGCGCAGCTTCGAGGAGATGGTCGAATAACGGATGTCCAGCTCATCGAGGCGCTGCAGCAACTTGGCGTTATTCGCATGCGGCGGCACCAGCACCAGGGCGTCCGGACGATGCGTCGCCACAAAGCCGTCGATGCGCGCGGCCAGGTCGTCGCCCGCCTCGAAGGGGTGCAGCACCGCGTTGTACGGCGTGCCCTTGCAAGCCTGCAGGACGCCCACGATCAATTCCATGATGTAGCTGGAGTTGGCGGTGGGGTTGTCGTACAGCAGGGCGACCAGGTAGGAACGGTTCCCCGCCAGGCCTCGCGCCGCCGGATTGGGCACGTAGTTGAGCGCGCGAATCGACGCTTCGATCCGTGCGCGCAGCTTGGCGCGCACGCTGGTATGGCCGTTAAGGACGCGCGATACCGTCTTGGTGGACACGCCTGCATGCGCAGCAACGTCTTCGATTCTCGCAGGCATGTATCGCCCTGACCTGTTCATGGTTTGCAACGGCCCATGCTACCCCAAGCACAAGCCGTGCAACCACCTGAATTTCACTCTTTCCGATCCAAAGTACCAGCGCTGGTATTTTCGTATTGACAGCGCTTGTACATTTTTAATAGCGTGCGTCTCGGGCACAAACCCGCATGCTGCAGCGCGCAACGCGAGGGGAATAGGCAATGCTTCGAACTTAAGGGTGTCACCGCCGTCACCCGGCGAAGGCCGGGGGCCAGCGACCGTCAACCACGCCGGGACGACGGTTCAAAGACATCCAGGCACCCTTAAGTTCGAAGCATCGCCCATAAAAAGGGGCGCCACATAAGGCGCCGCGATGCGCCATGCAGCACTTTTCGCCGCCTCGCTCCGGGGACTGTTCAAGGCAAGCGACGGCGGTTGTTCACTGAACTTGGGAGAGATTCAGTAATGAAGAAGCAATCCATGCATCAGCCCTGCCGGCTGTCCTTCGCCATTGCGATAACGTTGTTCGCTGCAGGACAGCTGCATGCTCAAACCGAACAGCCGACACCGCAGCCAAGCGACCAAACCGCCAACGCCAAGACGGCGAACAAGAAAAAAGACAGCGCCACCCAAACCGACGAGAAAGAAGCCAAGCTGCTCAGCGGCCTCACCGTCAACGGCTTTTCCAACAGCTTGAACCAGGCGCAGAACATCAAGCGCTACGCCGATACGGTGGTCGATGCGATTTCAGCGCAGGACGCCGGCTCCCTGCCCGACACCTCGGTCACCGAAGCATTGAAGCGTGTGCCGGGCGTGGCGGTCAGCGCGTTCGGCGTGGCAGCCGATCCAGACCACTTCTCCATCCAGGGTTCGGACATCAGCCTGCAAGGCCTGCCTTATACCAGCACCCTGTTCAACGGACGTGAGGTGTTCTCCGCCGGCGGCGGCCAGGGCCTGAACTTTTTCACGGTGTCACCGGAATTGATCGGTTCGGTCGTGGTGAGCAAGAACCAGACGGCCGACATGATCGAAGGCGGCATCGCCGGGTCGATCGACCTGAATACGCGCAAGCCTTTCGACAGCAAAAAGGATACGCAGGTATCGCTCACCCTCGGCAGTTACTGGGGCAACCTGGACAAGAAAGGCACGCCGCAGATCGCAGGCCTCTTCAGCCATAACTGGAACACCGAGATCGGCCGCTTCGGCGTGCTGCTCAACGTGGCCTACGACCGCATCAAGCAGCAGGACAACGCGATTTCGCTGGTCGATTTCCAGCGCCGCTGCGATGGCTGCGCGCTGCCCAATGGCAGAACCGACAGCTTCCCTGGCCTGGCGCCAGGCCAATACGCCTACGTGCCGGTTGGTGCCGACATGCGCGTGCAGAACGAAAGCAGCACACGCTTCGGCCACGTGCTTTCCACGCAGTGGGAAAGCCCGGACAAGGCATGGCAAGCGACCTTGGAATGGGATCGCGCATCCGACACGGAAACTACCTACGAGCACACCCTGCAAGCGTCGACGGATGGCTGCGCGTTTGGCCAGTCGCTCGCTGGCTGCGCCGTGCCGGTGGCCGGCGCAACGCCCGTTTATGACAGCAACGGCGTGTTCCAGTCGGGTATCATCGGCGGCGCGCCGGGTTCGTCCAGTTTCCTGCCGATCACCTATGGCGGCGTGCAGACGCAGGTCGACAGCACCGCGTATCGCAACCGCTATGTCACCAACGATTACAGCTTCAACCTGAAGTGGAACGTCAACGATCGGCTGCACCTGAGCGCCGACGTGCAGGACACCAACTCCAAGTTCAACAACTTCTACTACTACATTCGCCAATTGACGCAGGCCAACTGGGACATCACCCAGCACGGCAGCAGCACGCCCAGCGTCAGCCTGCTTTCGCCCGATCCGAATGAAACGGCGGCGCAGTACTACAGCAATCCCAACAATTATTATTGGGCAGCGGCGCAGGATCACTTCGCGAACTCCTGGGGCAACCAGCGCACCTTCCGGCTGGATGGCACGTTCGACATCGACGAGAGCTTCCTGGACAACCTGCAGTTCGGCGTGCGCCACTCCGACCAGCGCGAAACGGTGCAAAACTCGGCGTACAACTATTCGGCCATCAGCTCACCCTACGGGCAGAACGCGGTAACGGCCGCGAATACTCCGGGCGACACGTCGCTGTACAACCTCAATCTGCCCGGTTTCAGCAACAGCAATTTCGGCGGCATCGTTGCGCCCTATTTCAACCTCAATCCGCTCACGCAATTCCACCAGGCCGCCGCCATCATCCAGCAGATCAACAAGCAGGCGATGGCGATGAACCCGCCCGGCAGCGTCGGCCCGTACTACACGCTTTATGAGCGCCCGCAGTATGTCAACGGCGACGTGTTCGTACCGGGCACGTTCTACCTGCCGCAGGAAGTCGCCTCCAACCAGGAGAAGACCAACGCCGCCTACGTGCGCCTTAATTTCGGCAACGACAACACCGATTTTCTCAGCGGCCTGCAGATCAGCGGCAACGTCGGCTTGCGTTACGTGCGCACCCAGGACGATGCGCAAGGCTACCTGATCCTGCCCAATCAGTCGGCGGTACTCAATGGCGTCGGCATCGCGCAGTACTGCCTCACGCAAACGCAAGGCGGCGCCACGCCCGCGCCGGGCACGTTCTGCGCGCTCACGCCTGCGCAACAACAGCAGTACGTCAGCTTCGCCAACGGCGCGTACACACCGATTACGGCTCGCAACTCCTATAGCAACTGGCTTCCCAGCTTCAACCTGGCCATCGGCTGGACCAGCGACCTGATCACCCGTTTCGCATTCTCCGAATCGGTGTACCGGCCGACGCTCAACCAATTGCAGGCAGGCCAAACGGTCAGCGGACTGCTGCCTTACGGCACCAATGGCAGCACGGTGCCCACCGTGGGCAATGGCTACAGCGGCAGCAACCCATACCTGTTGCCGATCAAGGCGCACAACTTCGACATTACGCAGGAATGGTATTTCGGCCATGCCGGTTCGATCTCCGGCACCTTGTTCTACAAGCAGTTGAACAACACCATCCAGACCATCACCAGCGTGGTCGACACCACGGTCACCAACAATGGCGTGAGCTATCCGGAGCAATACACCATTGGCCTGGCCAACTTGAACAAAGGTGGCAGCGTGCGTGGCGCGGAACTGGCCTACCAGCAGAAATACGATTTCCTGCCCGGCTGGCTATCCGGTTTCGGCACGCAGATGAATTACACGTACATCAAGCCGCAGAACCTGAGCTACGGTTCGACGAGTTTCTGCCCCAGCGGCTACGCGCCGGCCACGCAGTGCGTCAACCAGCTCAAGCTGCCGCCGTACGAACTGTCCCGCAATACCTACAACATCACCCTGTATTACGAGAAAGGCCCGCTGTCCACGCGTCTGGCCTACAACTGGCGCTCGAAGTACCTGATTACCGGCTACGAGGCGGATTATCCGTTCCTGCCGGTGATGGCCGATTCGCAGGGCCAGCTGGATGCATCGCTGATCTACGCGCTTACCGATCACGTGAAGCTGTCACTACAGGTGGCCAACCTGTTGAACTCGACCTTCCGCACCAGGGAAATCATCAACACCGATGGGTTGAGCGTGCCGAAAGGCTTCTTCCGCGACGACACGCGCTACAACCTCAGTGTGCGCGCGGATTTCTGATGTGTAACTCAGGTTGGGGTTCGCATTCCGCGCACCCCAACCTGCGCTGTCATCTTGGGATCTCGACAGACAGACAGCCAGTCTGCCTTCGCCGACGGCCCTGCGGCATGCGAACAGACAGGGCTGGTGACGACGGCGATACTTATTCAGTGTTGCCTTAAAGCGGCTGGCCGTTGTCGTTACGTTCCTGGCGAAGATGCAATCCGTGCCAACCCACCTACGTCACACGCCTGACCGGAATCGTCACGGTAAACGTACTGCCCTGTCCGGCGGAGCTCTGCACCTCGATACGCCCGCGATGATGCTCCACGATCCCATGCGAGATCGACAAACCCAGCCCCGTCCCCTGCCCGAGCGGCTTGGTGGTGAAAAACGGATCGAAGATCCGGCCCATCACATGATCGGGTATGCCGTTGCCGGTGTCCGCAATGGCAATCGATACGCTGTCGCCCTGGCAGGCGGTGCGGATCGTGATGGTGCCGTGCTCGCGGATGGCATGCGCGGCATTCACCAGCAGGTTCATGAACACCTGGTTCAACTGCGCCGCATTGCATTCCACCAATGGCAGTTCGCCGTATTCACGCACCACGTCCGCTTTGTACTTGATCTCGTTATGCACCACGTTCAAGGTGCTTTCCAGCCCGGTGTGGAGATCGGCAAAGGCGCGCTCGTCGCCGCTGGGGCGGGAGAAATCGCGCAGGTCGCGCACGATCTGGCGCACGCGCATGGCGCCTTCGAGCGATTCCTCGATCAGCATCATGATGTCGTTGCGCACGTAATCCAGGTCGAGCTCCCCTGCCATCTGCGAAACCGGCGCCAGCATGCTGGCCGCAGGCGCACCGGTGACCGCTTCCTGCGCCACGATCACCGCCAGCAATTGCCGCACCCAGCTTTTCAGCGTGTTGAGGTTGGCGTGCACGAAGCTGATCGGGTTGTTGATCTCGTGCGCCACGCCGGCGGCGAGCTGACCGATCGAGGCGAGTTTTTCGGTCTGCAGCAACTGCAGGTGCGTCTCTTCCAGTTCGTGGATCAGCCGGCGCTGTTCTTCCTTTTCGATTTCCAGGCGCTGCTGCACGGCTTTGCGCTGCTCGATCTCCTCTTCCATCATCGCGCGTGCCTGTTCGAGCGCAAGCACGCTGCGTTCGTATTGGCGCAGTACGCCTTCCAGCTCGGCGGTACGCCGCTTCACTTGCGCCTCCAGCGCATTGTTCCTGCCGCGCAGGAACGCGGTGCGCGGATCAAAGCGCCATATCGCGAGCGCGACGATGAGAACCGCGATGGCAAAAAGCGCGATGGCGTAGGTGGCGTTCATGGCGTTGCCTTGCTCGCCCGTGCAACCGGCTAGGCAGGCACGGCCTGCACGACAGGTTCGGCGTCGGCGGTCGCGATAAGAATGGTGAACGGCGCGCCTTCCTGGGCTTCGTACCGCCGCACGACGGATGCCTGGTATTCCGAAACCACGCTGCCCTTCGTCATCAACAGCACGCCGCGGCTGGTACGCAGATCGTCCGCGAGGCGCATGCCCGATACCAGATCGCCGCTGGCCACGTGCCGGAACGGCGTCGAACCACCCAGCATGGCTGGATCGTTCAACAGCAGCAGAAATTGCTCCACCACGTGCGGGTCGTAGCGCAGGCCCGCCTGCATCTTGATTAGTTCGACAGCCTGTTCCGGCAGCAAGCGCTCGCGCGTGATCGCGCCGCTCTGCAAGCCTTCGTAGTCCCGTGCAACGGCCAGGATGCGCGAGCCCAAGGGGATATTTCCTTCGGCTAGTCCATCGGGCGTGCCGCGGCCATTGAAGCGTTCGTATTGATGTCGAACGATGTGCGCCACTTGAGTGAGCTGCGGCACGGGCGTCAGCAGCATTTGCGCGCGCAATGGATGGCGGTAATAGGTGTGCGCTTCCGCCGGCGTCATGCGGTCGATGGATTTGTGCAGGATCTCATCGGGCAACGACAGCTTGCCGATGCCATGCAAGAGCCCAGCGAAATAGAGATCCTGCGCATCGAGACCATCCAGGCCGAGCGCAAGCCCAAGATGCTTGGCGAGGTGGCCCACACGATGCGATTCACCGCCCATCGCGCCACAACGCAGTTCGATCATGCTGGCGCCGACCTGCACCATGGTCATGAAATTGCGCCGCAGATCGCGCTGGGCATCTTCCAGGAACATCACGGTCTGCCGGATTTCCTCCGTGCGGGATGTCACTTTCGCTTCCAGTGCATGGTTGAACGCAGCCAGCTTCTCGTTCTGTTGCTGTGTCAGCGCCAACAGCCTGGCGGCTTCCTTGCGCAGGCGCCGTTGCTCCAGCGCCTGCTTGATGGTGAGCAGCAGATCGTGCTCATCCCAGGGTTTGTTCAAGTAACGATAGATGCCGCCTTCGTTGACAGCTTGCACCACCGCCTCGATTTCCGAGTAACCGGTGAGCAGGATACGCATGGTGTCCGGATAAAGCGCCTGCACGCGCGCGAGCAACTCGCTGCCCGACATGCCCGGCATGCGCATGTCGGAGATGATCAGGTCCACCTCTTGCGTGGCAAGCATGTCCAACGCGGCCGTGCCGCTCTCGGCCGTCAACACGTGATAAGGCGAAGCGTGCAACAAGCGCCGAAGCGCGGACAGCACACTCGGCTCGTCATCGACGATAAGAATCGCCGGCTTTCTGGGCGTCCCTTCGCTCCCGTTGGCAACGGGTTCCGGAGCGCATGCCCCCATCATGGGAGAGGGTGTCGTACCGTCAGGCGTATCCATGAAAAGTGCCTCATGCAGGGTTCGATGAGGCTATCGGCGGCGGGAGAAAAATCCTTTAATTACGGCGGCTTCTTCACGCCTTCGTCACGCCGCAACACGACTGATTCGTCGCCCCGGCGAAGGCCGGGGCCCAGTGACTTTCGCGATCTCCGGTCATTGGAAGATTCGCTCAACTCCGCAAATGCCCATCGACCATCGCATTGGCCGAAGCCACCAGCGCCGCAGCCGGCCCCTTTGGACCGCCAAGCGTCTGGCTGACGGTATAAACGCCTTCGATCAGCAGCAGCAGGCCATCCGCAAGAAGCTTTGGCTTCGCCGCGCCCAGTGCTTCGGCAATCGTCGTAAGGCGCCGCCGCAACTCACGCTTGTTGGCCTTCGCCACGCGATGGCCTGGATGCGACGGATCGGGAAACTCATTCGCGTAGTTGATGAACGGGCAACCACGATAGCCGGCCTGCGCGATGCGGCGCGCGAGAAAATCCATGATCGCCTCAAGCATGGCGCGCGGGTCATCGGCAAAGGGCGAAAAACGCTCCTCCCATTGCCGGCTGAATTCAAGCTGGCGCCGTTCAAGATAGGCGACGATCAAGTCGTCCTTGGATTTGAAATTCCGGTACAGGCTGATTTTCGCCACGCCTGCCTCGTTGACGACTTCCTCCACGCCGACGGCGCGAATGCCCTTGCGATAGAACAGGTCGGCGGCAACCGCCAATACGCGCTCGCGCGCCGACCTGTCGTCGGTGTCTTTCGCCCTGCGTCTCGCTGCTGCGGCCATGTGCGCCCTGCCTTTGTGCCGGTGATTCACTTGACATGTTACCGATCGGTTCATAACCTCGCCAGGACCGAACCGATCGGTAACATTTGCTCCCGCGTCGCCATCGTATTGCAGCGCTTCGAGCCTGCAAAGGAACAGTCATGAGCAACCTTGCCCTCGAAAATGCCGATGCGGAAATCCGCCACATCTATGATCAATGGCATGAGGCGATCATACGCAAGGACATCGACCGTCTCATCGCGCTCTATGCCGAGGACGCCGTATTTGAAACACCCGCCATCCTCGTCACGCTGCCGGATCGTACGCAGGGCATGCTGCGAGGAAGGCGCGAGATCAGGCCGTTTTTCGAAGCGGGGTTCCGCAAGCTCGGAAACGAACTCAATCGCTGGTACCGCAGCGGACTGTTCTTTTCCAACGGGCGGCAGCTGACCTGGGAATATCCGCGCGAGACGCCACAGGGCAACCAGGTGGATCTGGTCGAGGTCATGGACGTGGCAGACGGGCTGATCGTTCACCATCGTGTCTATTGGGGATGGGTTGGGTTTCAAACCCTCGTTGCCGCTTTGAATAAACCTGCATCGACCCAGGTAGCGTCCACCGACTCTTCGTCTTGGCGATTGGCCACCGAGCTCGACTTCGATCGCATCGTGGCGATGAACGAGCATCTCAATGCCGAAGACCCTGGCGAAACCTTGCCATTCGACAGCGGGATGATGCGGCGGACGCTCGCCGAATTCATGGCCAATCCCATCCGTGGCGTCGTTGCGGTACTGGAGATCGGGCAAGAGCTGTGCGGTTACGCCTTGCTGGTTTCATTCTGGTCCAACGAGCTTGGCGGCGAGATTTGCGCCTTGGATGAGCTGTATGTGGCACCCGCGTATCGAGGCCGTGGCTTGGCGACGCAATTCATCCAGCATCTCGCGCAGGGCAACAGTCCGATTTGGCCCAGGCGTACCGCCATGATCACGGTTGAGGCGTACCGTACGAATCCGCGGGCAAAGGCGCTCTATGAAAGGCTCGGCTTTGAAGCGAGCACGAATCACACACTCCTGCTGTCGCCAAAATCGGTGGCATAAAAAAGGCCGGCACCAACACGTGCCGGCCCTTGCATAAACGAGAACGGAGCTTACGGCGCCTTCCCCGCCTGCAACTGCTGCACGATCGCCAGCGACTTCTTCACGTGATCCTGCGGATGCAGGTGGTCCGCCTCGGAAGAAAGCGTGGCGATGATCTTGCCGTCGCGGTTGATCACGAAGGTGGTGCGCTCGATGAAGCCGTGATTGATGGCCACGCCGCGCACGTCGGTCACGCCGGCTTGCGCGGCTTCGGTTTTCAATTCATAGGAAGCGGCGATCTTGCCGGTGGCATCGGAGGCAACCGGGAACTTGCCGGCGCAGTATTTCGGATCGGAGGAAAAGGTATTGAGGCGATCGATGCTGTCGGCCGATACGCCGATGATGGTGGCGCCGGCAGCATCGAACTTGGCCTTGTCGGTGGCGAAGGTGTGCGCTTCGATATCGCAACCGCCGGTATAGGCCGAGGGGTAGAAATACACCACTACCGGGCCTTTCTTCAGCGCATCCTTGAGCGAGAAGCTGAAATCCTTGCCGGCGAGGCTGGCTTCGGCGGTGAAATCGGGCGCTGCTGCGCCGGGAGCCAGTGCGGCGGAAGCCGGAATGGCGAACAGCAGGGTGATCATCGCGCTGGCGGCGATGGATGCGGCGAGGTGCTTTTTCATTCCGGGCTTCCTCTCTTCTTGATGTGTGGGGGTATGGAGCATGGCACGGCGCATCCTACTCCGCCGTTTGTTGGTCGGGGCGCGATCGCTGAGAAAGGCCGTTCCTCCTCTGCCCCGCCCTAGCCCTCCCCTACTTCGCAGGGGAGGGGACTGCACCTCGTAGCTGAACTCGACGGGCGCCGATGACAGCAAGCGACGAGCTCACGGCTACTTCGCTGCATCCATGACGGAAGTTACACCCCAACCGCGGTCACGCGTGCGCATGCGCGGGCGTGCTCACCGTCGTATTGAAATCCGCGCCGACGGCCAGGCACTGATCCGCTACCGCCGCCACGCTGCCGCGATGCGATACCACCAGCATGATCGTGCGCGGCAGGCGTCGCTTAAGCGCCGACAGCACGGCGATTTCCGCGGCGGCATCGAGCGCGCTGGTGGCTTCGTCCAGCAGGGCGAGCAAGGGTTGCCGCAAGATCACCTGCGCCAGCAGCAAGCGCTGCAGTTCACCGCCGGAAAGCCGGCTGGAGGCGCTGCTCAGCGCGGTATCCAGGCCGTGTTCGGATCCGGCCAGCCGCTTGTCGAGACCGACGTCGATCAACACGCGGCGCAGCACCTCGTCGGTGGCATCCGGCGCGGCCCAGTGCAGGCATTCGCGCACCGTTCGTTGCCACGGCCGCACGCTCTGGCTGATGTAGGCGCTGTTGCGCACCAGCTCGCGATAGCCATCGAAATCGAGCGCGCGCTGGCCGGCACGCGCGACAAAAGTACCTGGCCGCACCATGCCGGCCAGCACATCGACCAGGCTGGTCTTGCCGATGCCCGAATCGCCGGAAAGCAAGGTAAGCGTGCCGGGACTCAAGGACATGTCGCGCACCTCCAGCGCGGCCAGCGGCTGCGCCAGTTGCACGTGTTCGATATGCAAGGTGCCGGCAATCTGCGCACCGTGCAGCGGCACGTGGGCGGTGCGGGCGGGCGGCAAATGCATGTAGCGTTGCCACAACTCAAACGCCGGCACGGCCGAATGCAGCTGTTGCAGGCTTTGCCGTGTGGAGACCAGATAAGGCAGCAAGCGGCCGAGCAGCAGGCATACGGCGATCAACGACGCCTGGTCGACGCCATGCAGGCGATACGCCAGCACAAAGACGGCGGCAAGGCCGGCCGCCGCAAGCAATTCGAGCATCAGCCTGCCGGAGGCAATCAGGTCAAGCTGATGCCGATAGCCCTGGCCTAGCCTGCCGGAAATATCGCTGTGGCTGGCTTTTTCCGCATCCTCGCGCTCGAACGAACGCACATGGCGCAGGCGTCGCGGAAAATCCTCGCTGAGCCAGAACAGGCGCGTGAGATCGGCGATGTATTGACGGCTGACGGCGGCTTGCTTGCGGCTGCTGATGCGCGATGTCGCCAGCGCAAGCACCGCGAGCAAGGGCGCGGCCAACGCCAGCGGCGGCGACACCCAGAACGCCAGCGCCAGGCTGACGAGTGCGGTCATGCCGGCCACCAGCAACTGTAGCAACGCGTTGAAACCCTGCGTAATGATTTCGACGTTGTAGGTGAGGACATTGGCGATTTCCGCCGATGTCGCATCGGCCAGCGATGGCAAGGAGGCATCGATCAGGCGCGCATGCACCGCGCGCCGCAGATGCATGCCGTAGCGGCTGGCCAGGCGTGCGGCAAGGCGCGCCGCCTGCCAGCGCAGCACGGCAAAGCACGCAGTGGTGGCGGCGAACAGCAGTGCGTGCGTTTCGATATTGCCGTGGATATCTATGCTGTGGCCGCCGAGTACCAGCGGATGGCCGGGTTGCACCATCGGTACCAGCAGGACGGCGGCGGCGCTGCCGGCCAGGGCGCAGGCGAGGGACAGCAGGACGTAGAGAAGGATTTCTGCTACGTCCGTACGGCTGAGCGTGCCTGATAGCGCTCTGAACGATGCGTGGTTGTGGCGAGGCTGTTTGTCCACGTGGCTCACCGGCCCTTCCCCGCAGGTAAAGGAGCGCTTGGAACTGCATCGAGGCCAGCATTCCGCATGTGGGTCACGCAGCGATCCAAACATTCCATGGCTAGCACCCGATCCGATCAAGCAATTCGCCCACCGCCTCAACCGAAGCCCGCGGATGCGCCCCGCGCCGCAACTCATACATTCCCATTTCCACCAGCTTGTGCCGGAACGGCAACCACCCGGGTTGCCCCACGGCATACGCCTGATCCGCATCCAATCGCACAGCCGTCTCGTGCCTGGGAATCGGCTGTAACAGCGCAGCAGGATCATTCGCCATCTCAGACGATACAAACACCGCGCCCACCAACCTCAATGGCGTAGCGGCGAGCTGTCCATGACCCGACCGCACGTCCACCTCGAACTTCTCCACCCCACTACGACGCCGAATGACCGGTGACTCGCCAATCCACCGCCGTGCATGTTCGTTATCGACAAAATGCAAGGCATCGCTCTTCACGTGCACATAGTTGGTCACCGCCGTCGCCAACATGCTTTCCGGCTGCACGAACACGGCATCCTCGGAAAGAAACTCCAGGCCGTGCAGCAACCCATGCAAGGCCAACGTCGTCTTGCCTGCGCCACTGCCACCCAGCAACAACACCCCGCGCCCTTCCCTGCCCACGCACGCGCCATGCAAGGGCACCAGCCCAAGGCAGCGCGTGGCCAGTACGTACACGGCAAACTCGATCAGTTCGTAGCGCAGGTGATAGGGAAACGCGAGCATGTCTTCGGAGGCCACGATCAGCGCCTGCCGCTGCCGTGGCGAAATCACCGCATAGTTCGCGGCATCGATCACGCCAAGCAACAGCTCCATGCCCGATTGCATCTGCACCGGTGGCGGCTCGTCCGCATCCTGCAAATGCCGACCCGGTACCAACCGCAATTCGATGCGTAGCTCGGGTGCCACGAGCGGCAGGCGATGCGGCGGCACGTCGCCATACGCGGCCTCGACCAGATGCAGCAAAGCCTGGCTGTTGCTTTCGAAACGAAAGCGTCCGCCCAGCAGTTGCTTGTGCACGGCTAGCGGCTGCGGCAAGCGCTCGCCGAATGGATCGGCATGAAGCTCGCAGGCGGCAGACTGGGGAGGTGAAGTCATGCTGGTCGAACGCATCCGTGGCAGCCGATGGGGACCGCCGTGAGTGCGCTCAAGACCGGCAAAGGTTGCCGCAACCGAATACCTGCCGTGGCGCACTCACTGGCACGCAGCACTGCACCCGCCGCGTTTCCCAGGATCATGAGGCGCTAAATAACATGCTGAAAATTCAGGTCGGCCACTCCTATTTCCTGCGGTACGACCGGAAACAATGGGAGCGCGGCAAACCCTATCCCCCGCTGGCGACGATCCAGATTGCCGCCTGGCTAAGGCAGATGGGACACGAGGTGAGCCTGTTCGACGCCATGCTTGCCGATGGCGTCGAAGACTACGCCGCCTCGCTGCACGCCGCGCAACCGGACGTGGTGGTGTTCTACGAAGACAACTTCAACTACCTCACCAAGATGTGCCTGAGCGTGATGCGCGATGCCGCCTGCCGCATGATCGGCGAAGCGCGGGCACAAGGCGTGCGCGTGATCGTGGCCGGCTCCGATGCGTCCGATCAGCCGGAAGCCTTCCTTGCCGCAGGTGCGCACGCCGTGCTGATCGGCGAAGGCATCGCCGCCTTGAACGAGCTCATCGGCCGCCTGGCGCGCGATCCGGACATCGACAGCGCAAGCTGGACCGCCAACATCACCGGCGTCGCCAGCGTGGTCAGCGAAAAGACGCACGTGACGCGCATCGGCGTGGTGCCGCCGGACCCGCGGCTGACGCTGCGTCCGGCCTGGGACCTGCTCGACATCGGCCGCTATCGCACGATGTGGCGCGAGCGGCACGGCTACTTCAGCCTCAACATGGCCGCCTCGCGCGGCTGCCCGTTCCGCTGCACCTGGTGCGCCAAGCCGATCTGGGGCAACCACTACAAGCAGCGCAGCGCGCAGGACATGGCTGCCGAAATGACCTACCTGAAGCAGACCTTCCAGCCCGACCACATCTGGATGGCCGACGACATCTTCGGCTTCCACATCGACTGGGTCACCGAGTTCGCCCAGCATCTGCGCGCTGCCGACGGCTCGGTACCGTTCACCATTCAAACCCGCGCCGACCTGATCAGCGAACGCATGGCCGATGCACTGGCGCAAGCCGGCTGTGCCGAAGCGTGGATCGGCGCGGAAAGCGGCAGCCAGCGCGTACTGGATGCCATGAACAAGGGCACGCGAGTGCCGGAATTGATTGCCGCACGCGAACGGTTGGGAACCCGCGGCGTTCGCGTGGGCTTTTTTATCCAGCTGGGCTACCTCGGCGAGCAGCTGGACGATCTGCTCGCCACGCGCGAACTGGTGGCGCAAGCCGCGCCGGACGACATCGGCGTGAGCGTTTCCTATCCCCTGCCCGGCACCAAGTTCTATGAGCAGGTGAAGGCCCAGCTTGGCAAGAAAACCCATTGGGACGACAGCGGCGATCTCGCCATGATGTTCCGCGGCGCCTACGACTCGGAGTTCTATCGCCGCTTCCGCGACCTGCTGCATGCACAAGTCACGCTGCGGCAGTCGCCCGATGCACACGACGCGCAGGCATGCGCCGCACTGGATGCGCAATGGGATGCCCTGCTCGCGAACGAATACGCGCATCGCACCGAACACGCCACCTCGCCCACCGTGACGATCCGCCATGCTGCCACCGCTCAAAACTGTTAAAGAAGGCCTGCGCCGCACCACGGAAACGCTGGCGGCGGAATTGGCGCATCCCGGCCATGCCATGCCGACATGGAACGAACTGGAATGGCGCCTCGCTTCGGCAGCCGGCGCGGCGCATGGCATATCGCCGCTGCTGTACCGCTGCTCGCCCTGGCAGAACCTGGCGTGGCGACGGTTTCTGGAAACGCAGTACGAACACGTCGCGCAGCGCCATCAACGCATCGCCGACTTGCTCAAGCGCATCGATGCCGAGGCGCGTTCTGCCGGCGTGGCGATGGTTGCCTTGAAAGGCTCGGCCCTGCATGCCATCGGCCTGTATGCGCCGGGCGAACGCCCGATGGCCGACATCGACCTGCTGGTCCGCGCCGAGGACATGGAACAGGCCAGCAAGCTGTTGCAATCGCTGGACTATGTCGCGTCCTTTACGCAGTGGAAGCACCGCACGTTCAAGCCGGCGGCCGGCGAACCGGTGATGGGCCTGGGCGAGCATCGCGACACGCCGATCAACATCGAATTGCACACGCGCATCCAGGAGCGCCTGCCGATACGCACGGTGGACATCACGCGCTGGATTTTTCCGCGCCACGCGTTGCCGGGCTTGAATCCCTACCCCTCCGACGGCGCCTTGATGGCGCACCTGCTGCTGCACGCCGCCGGCAACATCTGCGGCCGCAGCCTGCGTCTCGTGCATCTCAACGACATCTCACTGCTGGCCACGCGCATGCGTATCAGCGATTGGGAACTGCTGTGGGATCAGCACGAACCTGCCTGGTGGGCCGTGCCGCCGCTGCATTTGGTAGCGCGCTATTACGCCAATGCGATACCGCGCAGCGTGCTGGCGCAACTGGAACCGGCATGCCCGCCGCTGCTGCGCCGTTTGTCACGCCGCCAGACGCTTACGCAGGTGTCCTGCTCGGCGCTATGGCTGAGCCCCTTGCCGGGCATCGAATGGTCGCGCTCGTTGGGCGAGGCCGGGCGTTGTGTCCTGAATCGCCTGCGGCCCACCGCGGAAGCCCGCCAGGAACGCGCAGACATGCTGCGCACACAGGTCTGGTTGAAGGGACAGGATTGGGTGCGGCAGAAGCACGCGCGGCGTTTATTGACCTGGCTGACGCGGCCGGTACCGCGCATGGATACCTTGTACGTGGTGCGTGCGGCGTTGGATGAGTTTGTTTCCGCGACGTAAAACGACGCCTCCCTGCTTGCCTCCGCTTGCCCAGTTCGGCTCCTTTCCCTGCTATCGCAGGGGGGAGCGGTTCAAGGCATGGTTCGATCGCGTAGGCTGTGTGAAATCCCAGCAGGAAGCACAAGCAAGCTGGGATTGTCATTCCAACCTACGGATTCATCGCAGCAACCGCCTCTCGCCGATGCGATACCTGGCGGTACAACCCTTCAAACAGCCGCGCCGTGCAATCGGCATCTTCCAGCAATGCACGGCGCTGCGCTTCCATCGCCATGCGCAGCCGCAACGGTTCGTTGTCCAGCACGCTGCGAATTGCTTCGGCCAGTTCTTCCCAATCACCCACCGGCACCGCCAGCGCCGCCGTCGGCGACCATTCCGCGATATGTCCCACCGCCGTGCCCACCGTCGGTACGCCAGCCACCGCCGCTTCCAGCAAAACCAGCGGGCCGGCTTCATGCAGGGACGACATCACCAGCACGTCCGCCGCTTCCATGACCGCGCGCAATTCGCGTTGCGTCTTGAAGCCGAGAAAACGGATATATCGCTGCAAGCCCAGTCCGCTCGCCAAGGCCTGCAATTCACCATGCAAGGTATCGACGCCGACGAGGTTGAGCTGGAACTCGACACCTTCCCTGGCAAGCAAAGCCAACGCACGCAGCAACGTCGCCTGGTCCTTGACGCGATTGATGCTGGCGACGTGTATCAATTGCGCGCATGCCGACTTGCGCCGCCGCGGCGCCAGCGCAGGCCAGCGGCGCAGGTCCACGCCCAATGGCACGCGCAGCGCATCCAGGCCCAGGCCCTTCAACGAATCGAGTATCGGCATGCTCGCCGCGGTGATGGCGTCGGCGCCACGCAACACCAATGCTTCGCGCAGGCGCCCTTTCCACTTGCGCCGGCCGCCGTAACCGATGGCATCCAACGCGATGAGTTCGCCGCCAGCGATGTGCACCAGGCTAGGCAGGTGCAACAGCTTGGCGGCGGCCACGGCGATAAAGCTGCAGGAACCGGAAAAGATCGCCTGCACAAGGTCGAACGGCGCGCGGCCATGCTCGTTGCGAATCGCCATGATGGCGCGCAGGCGCGTCCAGCCATCGCCGATGTTGTGGATGTGCGCGCCGGCCAGCTCCCAGCGCCCAGCCCTGGCCTCCTGATGCAGCACGAACACATGCACTTCGTGCGCACGCGCCAGGCGCTCGATCAAGGCAAGGAAGGCAGGAATCACGCGGACCTCGCCACTGCGATCCACGCCACCGGGCAGCACCAGTGCAAGCTTCATGGCGCGCTCCCGCCGAGCACGTGCGCATAGGCATCCGCCCACTTGCGGCCAACGGCCGCGAACGAAAGGTTGTCGTCGAAATAGCGGCGCACCTGCTCGCGCGATGGCCGGTTGACGGCAGCACGCACCAGCGCGTCGGCCAGTTGCGCCGCATCGCCGGGAAGCCATAGCTCACCCATGGCCCCGTCCCGGGTCAACGCGCGGAACGACGGAATGTCGGTCACTACCGGGAACGCTCCGCATGCCATCGCTTCGAGCAAGGCATAGCCACAGCTTTCGGCGTGGCTGCCGGAAACGAACAGATCAGCCGACTGCATCAGGCGTTCGATACGCGCGTGCGGCAGCTTGCCGAGCAAATGCACGCGCCCGGCCAAGCGTGCATCGCCAGCGACACGCTGTTGCACGCGGGCGAGCAACGACGCGTTGCCGAACGCGCACCACAATTGCAGATCAGGCAGCTCGGATATTGCCTCGGCGATGCCGTCGAGCACGGTCAGCGGATCCTTGCCGTCATTCAAATGCCCTACCCAGGCGACGCATGGGTTGCCGTAGCAGCCGGTTTGGGTACGGGCCATGGCGCGATCGCCCAGCGCGAAGCGACAACTCGACTCCGGTATCGCAAACAGCCTGGTGCGCGCGTTCAACACGCCCGCGGCGGTAAATGGACGCGCCAACTCTTTGGCGGTAAACGCCAAGCCCGCCGCGTTGGCATACCAGCGGCGCCACAACCGGCGCCGCCACCAGCGCGGCGGGTGGTCGGCGTGATCCTGGAACAACACCGGCAAGCGCGGCAGGTAGTGCGAGATGGCAAACGCCTCCTCGCCGAAATTCAAGCCATGCACATGCAGCATGTCAGCCTTGATCTGGTCGAGCTGGCTGGCGAATTGATAACCGCGGTCGATGAGGGTCTTGGCTTTACCGGTATCCAGGAAGTGATAGTCCACCTCGTTGCGCGTGACGCGCTCGCGGCGTGCCGCGGCCTGGATGACCGAGACTTTGATGCCGGAACTGGCGGCAGCGTCGGGAATATCTGCCAGCGAAGGCCAGTGCGCGAACACGTCGGCAGCAGCAAGCTCCTTGGGCGGTGGCAGGAAATTGATGTGTGCGACGTGCACGTGGTTGCTCCTTGAAAAACTTGTCGATCTACTGCTTTGTCGCCGAGAGCCCCGCTCGTCATTCCGGCGAACGCCTACAACCCCGACACCTGCGGCATGCGCAACTTCACCAACCGGTTGGCCAGGTTCAATTCCCACGGCCGGTCATAACGCCGATAGCGATAACGCCAAGTTGCCATCGCGCTCAGGCTGCGCTTGGCCCACGGCGGCGAGCGCATGTCCTGCACGGTGGGATAGCGGCAACGCAGCACGGTGACGAAGTCGTGGATGCGCTGGCGCAACTTGTCGGTCAGCCATGGCGCATCGGCATGGCAGGCGTAGTCCACCCATTGGCGCTCGGTCCATTCTTCGGGCGTTTTGGGAAACACCACCGGTTCGCCGTTGAGATCGCGCAACGCCATGCCCGGCCGCTTGCCGCGATCTTTTTCGTGCCGGCTGCTTTCGGGCAGCGGCGTGTAGATATAGACGATGATTTCCGACAGGGAATTGATGCGCTTGAGCTCGCGGATGAACTCGAAGGTGTGTTCGGTTTCTTCTTCGGTGTTTTCCGGTGGCGCGACCATGAAGGAGAGTTCCGGAATCACGCCGTTGCGCCGGCACAGTTCGGCCACTTCCAGCGTCTGGTCCGGTCGCGTGCCCTTGCGGATTTCCTTCAGCATCTGGCCGCTGGGCGATTCCGCCCCGATGTAGGCCATCTTCAGGCGGCTCTTGCGCACCAGCTTCCACGAGCTTTCCGACAGTTTCAGCAACGCATCGGCGCGGGCATAACACCACCACGGCAGCTCCAGCTTCGCCATCACTTCGAGCAATGGAATCATGTCTTCTTCGCGATCGAAGAAGTTGTGGTCGAAGAACTGGATGGAATCGGCGCCCAGTTCGTATTTCAGATAACTGAGTTCGCGCTCCAGCCGCGCCGCCGTCGGCAGCATGGTGGTGCCGCCGAACATCGCCGCCACGCCGCAGAACGTGCAGCGGAACCGGCAGCCGATCGCCGCCTGATGTGCCGCCGTGCGCCGCCCCAGAAACGTGCGCGCGAGATAGCGGCGCGGATCGCCCAGTTTTTCGTAGGGCAGCACCACACCGGAATCGGGCAGCGCAAAGCGGCGGTTCGGGTTGTGCACGATGCCGTCGCCGTGTTTCCACGACAGGCCGCCGATGTTGGCCAGCTTGGGTTCCGGCTGGCGCAGCGCCTGCACCAGTTCCGGCAGGCTCTCTTCGGCCTGGCCGCGGATGGCGTAGTCGACGTACGGCGCGGCAAGCGCAGTCTCGGTGTAGAGCGTGGGGAAATAGCCGCCCCAGATGATGGGTACGTGCGGAAAGCGCTCGCGGACGGTCTTGGAAACATCAATGGCGGGCGCGATCTGCGGGCCGCCCATCACGCTGATGCCGACGGCCTCGTACCCACCCTGCTCCATTTTCTGCAAGGTGGCGCTGAGCAGATCGCGGTCGACGTTGCCGTCGATGATGTCGCTGCTGCCGTGTTTGTCGAGGGCGGCGGCGAGGTTCAGCAGCGATAGCGGAAAGCGAGCGCTGTTGCGCGAGGTGATAGTGGGGTTGATGAGAAGCGTGCGAGGTGAGTTGGACATGCAGGTGTGCGCTCGTTACGTCATAGTTCCTGGCCGTCATTCCCGCGAAAGCGGGAATGACGGCCAGGAGTAGTGAGAGTTATCGACAAGATGCTCAGCCTCTACGCAACCGAAACACCAGCGCCACCGGCACTCCCAACGCGGTGCGATCGAAATTCGCCTCCGCCGGAATGTCCGCCGGATCCAGTATCGGCTCCAGCACATCCTCGATCACCAGCCCCAACGCTTTGCACGCCGCATGCCAGTGGCTGTACAGATGCTGCGTATGGCGTACCGCATAACGCTGTCCGTCATGCTTGAAATCGCGCTGCCAGCCGAGCGCAGGGCCGATCGGATGCACGTCGCTGCACAACACGATGCCGCCCGGCCGTGTCACGCGGCGCAGTTCACGCAGCGCGCCGTGCAGTTGTTCCAGATGGCCGATGACCAGGCCGCTGATGGTGAGATCGGCCCACGCATCGAGCACCGGCAGCGCATGCATGCCGCCTTGCGCCAAACCAATGCCGGCATTGAAGCGGCATGCCGTCAGTTCGGCGTACGCACGCCGCAGCATCGCGGCGGAGAGATCCACCCCGATGCTGCGCGACGCGCCGCGGCGCACGGCATGCAACATGTAGCGCCCGCTGCCGCAGCCCACGTCGAGCACGTTCAAGCCGTGCAGATCCGCCGGCATCAGCGCGAGCATGGCCCGCTCTTCGGCCTGCATCACCGGATTGTGCGCATGTGAGGGATAGCTCGGTGCCCACATGGCATAGGCTTCGGTCGGCGAAAGAACCGGTGCACTGGTCATCATGGGCAACTCCCGCTTGCTGTCGCAAGCTCACGCTCGATGCGCCCCGTTGCGAATTCGAGTCCGGGTTCCAACGCAAGCAAGGCAGGTTGCGCCAACGGCTTGGCCAGCAGCTTCGGCTGGCCATCCAACATCACCGGCACGGCATCCACGCCGGCTGCGGCGAACCAGTCGGCGAAATCAGGATCGGCGATGCGTGGCAGACCATCGCGCACGACGGCACGGATGCGGCTGCGTTCGATACCGACCAGGTTGCGCATGGGATCGCCGCCAAGGTCTTTGACGATAACCAGATCCGCTGTTGCGCCGGGCTGCAAGTGGCCGCGCGACGGCATGCGCAGCATGCGCGCCGCCTGCGTCGTCACCAGTGCGAGCAGTTGCGCCGCATCGAGATCGTAGCCGTCGACGACGCCAGCCAGTTCTTCCAGCAGATCGCGCGCGCCGCTCAGCCGCGAATCGCTGCCCAGCGCAAGCCGGCCGGCCGCGCACAAGCGGCGTGGATCGAGCGTGCGCCCCAGCAAATTGAGGTTGCTGCGCGGACACCACACCACTGCGGCATCACGTGCGATCACGCGCTCGACATCCTGTTCGCTTAAGCCCACGCCATGGATCAGCACGCTGTTGCCGGCCAGGCAACCGAGTTGATCGAGCTGCGCCAGTTCATCGGCCGCCACGGCATCGGTGCCTTCGGCCAGATGGACCAGCCACGGGCGATCGGCGGATGTAGCGGCAAAACTCTCCTGCACCGGCGGACCATAGCCAGGCCAGCCAAGTGCGTAGCTCCAACCGTAGTCGCGTAGCAGCGCAATAGGGAAATCATCCGCATCCAGCACGGGATGCCACGGGTCGTGATGCGCCACGCACGTGGTACCCGCCAGCAGGTTCTTCAGCGCGCCGTGACGCATGCGCAGGGCTTTGGGGGTCCGCAGCGCGGCGATCACGTCAGGATGCTGGAAATGTGCCTGGAACGCTTCGATCCACGCGTAGCTGTTGGGAAACGGTGCATGCGCAGGCAGCGGCGGCACGGCGTTCACCTGCAGATGATCGTGCGCGTTGATCAGGCCGGGAAAAACCAGATGGTCGCGCAGGTCGATGCGATACGCCGACGTGGCCACGGCTGCATCGATACGCCCTGCCCTGATCGGCAGCGGCGCGCGCGTCACGCTCTGCGGCGTGGCCGTGGCCGCATGGTACAGCGTGATGTGAGTGCTGCCTGGCAGCGCTTCCATCGCCTTAGCGCCGCTGCATAACGATCAGAAAGTGATCGCCCATGTCGCGCAGCACCGGCCATGCGCCGAAGCGATCGTCCAGGCGGCCGAGCCATTCGCCCAGCTTGCGTCGGCGTTGATAGACATCCACCAGGTACGGCGGCGGCATGAACAGGCTCAGCGCGCGATAGCCGCGCAAATCGAAGTGCGGGGCGAAGGCGCGGTAGAACTCGCGCGGCAAGTAATACTGCGTCCAGATCGTGTGGCGATTCATGCCCACCGCGGTGACGCCGCGCGTGGCGCGGATGCCGGCGCGCTTGAAGCGTCCCTTGAAAAAGTAATAACCGACTTCCCACGGGCAGATCCGGCCGATCACCGAAAACACCAATTTCCCACCGGGCCGCAGCAGGCGCGCACATTGATCGGCCACCTCGACCATGTCCGGCGCGCAGTTCAAGGGACCGAAATTGGAATAGATCCCGTCGAACCCGCCTTCCAGCCGGTCGAGCTGGTGCACGCCAACGTGCACCGCCGACACCTGCGCATCCAAACCTGCCGCGGCTGCACGCGCCTGCGTGCGCTCCACCATGCGCGGCGACCAGTCGCTGGCCACCACCGGGTAACCGCGCGAGGCAAACTCCACGGCGTCGATGCCCGTGCCGCAGCCAAGATCGAGCAGGCGCGAACCGTTCGGAACTTCGCGGCGCACGGTGTCCCACAAGGTGAGCCGCATGCGCTGGATCAGGTCGTTGTTGCCGCGCGGGCCGTCGTAGTCGGCGGCGACACTGTCAAAGGCACGCTGGGTATCCAGCAGCTGCGCTTCATTCAATGTCGCGGCGTGGCTTCCTGCTTCTAGCTCGTAGGTACGACTCACTTCGGTCTCCGCCGGTTTGGCATGGGGTACGTCGTGAGTGCTGGTGCGGAGCGATTTGGTTGAATTGCCGTAAACCGCGCAGGTTGAGGTGCAAACCACGGCATCGCCATCTGCACGCCCGTCATTTTGAACGGACTACGGCGTTCGCCGGCATGACGACGGAAGGTTCCGACGATTGAAACACGGAGCGTTGACCCTCGCCCTGGCCTGCGCGCGGGGGTAATGGGCAGCCTTTCGCGATGATCGATACGCCTGCTTTCCTTCTGCCAAGTGTCTCGTTTTGGCTAGCGCTGTCATATGCCGGCGTGCCCGGCGCCAGCGCGCCGTGAAGTCTTCAAATAGGCAGCTGCCAGTCTCAACCGCCAAAGCACACACCCGCAATTTCTTGTGCAACGCAACTTGCGTTATGGCTGGATCGGTGAAAATCATTAGATAACGTTACCTAAGCGGCATTTTCCAGGGTTTCGCGTTTTCAGCATCGTGAAGATCCGGTGATGGTGTTTGCGGCAGCGTGCTAAGCAGTGATCACCTGACAACCAGGTTGGAAGGATCCAGGAGGATCTTCTTCATGGTGCATAGTTGCGTCGCAGGCATATGGCGGGCTTTTTTTGCCCTATTTATGACAGCGCTGTCATTTACGGCCTTGGCCGCCACCTACGGGCCTATGAATGTATGGGTGCTGCAGGGTGGTGTCGGTCTGACAGCTCCGTTGCCGGAACAGGCGGCGGTGATTCGCGCTGACGCCGACTGGACGATGTACGCCTGGGTGTTCCCGGCCGACATCGCTTCTTCGCAACAGTTGCTTGCCGGCATGGGCGATCCGCTCAAGGCGTCGCGCTACTTTGTGTTGGATCACGGCCGTTTCGGATTCCAGTCGGGCGCGCCCTGGTCAGGCGTGTCGCCTGCATTGTTGTCCAAGGCAAGCCTTGCGCCGCATCGCTGGCAATTCATCGCGGCCGTGTGCCGTCATGATCGCGTTGCGTTGTATCTCGATGGCAGGCAGGTGGCGGAAGCTTCGATTACGCCGTCGCTCATCGCGCCGCAAATGACGGTGGCCCCCGACGCGCAGCCGTGGGATGGCGCGGTGCATTTCGGTGGCAAAGTCGCCGATTTCACCGTGCAGGACCAGGCCATCGACAGCGCGCAGCTGGTGGCCATGGCCAAGCATGCGCCGGACCCTGCGCTGATTCGTTTTACCGATGCGTCGCAGGCATGGCCGGTGCAAACGCGCCAGTCAATCGGCATGGCTGCGCCGCAGGCGGCTTCCACTCTGCCGGCGAGCCGCGCGCCTTTTTCGCAGCCCATACAGCATGCAGCCGACCAGCAGGCGGCGCTGATGCCGGATGGCGCCGATCGTTGGCAGCTCGGGCATTGGCTGCTTGCGTCGGCTACCAGGCTCGATGATGCCAATGGCGCGCGGCTTTCGGCGCCGGAGTATCTGCCCGGTAGCGCATGGATGAGAGCGACCGTGCCAGGAACGGTGCTGACCACGCTGGTCGACCGGGGCGTGTATCCCGATCCGGCGTATGGCTTGAACAACATGGCCATTCCCGAATCCTTGAACAAGCACGACTGGTGGTATCGCACGGCGTTCGACTTGCCGGCCGATGCGCAGGGGCGGCATTGGCAGCTGACGTTCAACGGCATCAACTACGCCGCCGAAGTGTGGGTGAACGGACAACGCGTGGGCGATGTGCAAGGCGCTTTCATTCGCGGCCGGTTCGATGTGACGCAGCTGCTGCACGCCGGCGGGCGCAACGCCATCGCCGTACGCGTGTCGCCGCCGCCGCATCCAGGTATTGCGCACGAACAATCACTGGCGGCGGGGCCGGGGCCGAACGGCGGCATGCAGACGATGGATGGCCCCACCTTCTTCGCCACGGAGGGCTGGGACTGGATTCCAGCCATTCGCGATCGCAACACGGGACTGTGGCAGGACGTGGTGCTAAGCGCGGCGGGCGACGTGCGCATTGGCGATACGCAGGTGGTCACGCGGCTTGCCGGTGCAAACAAGGATCATGCGGACATCGACGTGGACGTCCCGCTGGCGAATGCCAGCACTTCGCCGGTGGCCGGGCGCGTGAAGGTGAGCTTCGGCAACGTGACGGTGACGAAGGAAGTAGTCGTGCCGCCAGGCGGAACCACGGTGATGCTGCGGCCCAGCGAGTTTCCGCAACTCGCGCTCAGCCATCCGCATCTGTGGTGGCCGAATGGTTACGGCGATCCTTACCTCTACGACATGCAGGTGCAGTTCGAGGCGAACGGAAAGCTATCCGATCACCAGCAGTTTCACTTTGGCATTCGCCAGATCAGCTACGAGTTGTCCTTGTTCGATGAGCAGGGGCATTTGCGACGTGTCTTGCTGACGCCGGATCTTATCGCGCAGCCAGGCCAGCGCCTGATGGATGTTTCCCACCGGGCGATCCGGCAGACGCCGACCGGTTGGGCGTATTCGCTGCAACCGGATGCCGAGCATTCGCCGGCGGTTAGCGCGCTCGCCGATGCGCACCTGACGCCCTATCTCGTCATTCGCGTCAATGGAGTGCGCATTGCCATCAAGGGCGGCAGCTGGGGCATGGACGACCTGCTCAAGCGCATCTCGCGCGAACGCCTGGAGCCCTACTTCCGCTTGCAGCGCGAGGCGCATCTCAACGCGGTACGCAACTGGACAGGGCAGAACACTGAGCCGGTGTTCTACGATCTGGCCGACAAATACGGCCTGCTCGTGCTCAACGATTTCTGGCAGTCCACGGAGAACTACAATTTCGAACCGCAGGACGACGAGCTTTTCCTGCGCAATGCCGCCGATACCATCCGGCGCTATCGCAACCATCCAAGCATCGCATTGTGGTTCGGCCGTAACGAGGGCGTGCCGCAGCCGTCGTTGAACGAGCGGCTGGATGCCCTGATTGCACAGCTGGATGGCACGCGCATCTATATGCCCAGTTCCAACGGCATCAACCTGTGGGGCAGCGGGCCGTACAAATATCAGCCGGATGAAGCGTACTTCACCACCCTGTCCAAGGGTTTTGCGGTGGAGGTGGGCACGCCTTCCTTCCCTACGCTGGAAGCCTTCAAGGCGATGATGCCCACCGCAGATCAGTGGCCGATCAGCGACGACTGGGCCTATCACGACTGGCATCAATCGGATAACGGCGACGTGCATGGCTTCATGGCGGCGATGCATACGGAGTTTGGCGACGCGGCCAATCTTGCCGACTTCGAGCGCAAGGCGCAGATGCTGAACTACGGCAGTTACCGCGCGATTTTCGAGGGTCTCAATGCGCACTTGTGGACGCAGAACAGCGGCCGCCTGCTATGGATGAGCCATCCCGCGTGGCCTAGCACCACCTGGCAAATTTACAGCCACGACTACGACACGCACGCCGCGTATTACGGCGTGAAAGAGGCTTCCGAGCCGGTCCATGTACAGATGAATCTGCCGGATCACGACGTGGTGGTGGTCAATGACACCACCACCGCCTTGCCCGGCGTTGCCGTGGACATGCGCCTTTACGCCGTGGACGGCCATGCACTGGGTGAAAGCCGTGCTTACGTGGATGCCGCGGCGGTTTCCGTTACGCCGGCAAACTTGTCCACCAACCTCGCGCAACTGTTGCAGGCACATGGCGTCGTGCTGGTCCAACTGCAAATGCATGGCGCGGATGGCACACTGCTGTCGCGCAATTTCTATTGGCTATCGCGCGAACTGAAAGATCTGCAGCAACTGGACAGCATGCCCAAGGCCGCCTTGGATGTGCATGCGCAGCGCGGGGCGGATGGCCGAGTTCGAGTGAGCTTGCACAACGGTGCGGCAGCCGCGGCGCTGAGCACCAAGCTGACCCTGGTGGATGCGCAGGGCCATCGGGTGCTGCCGGCCTACTACAGCGACAACTACGTGAACCTGGCGCCGCGCGAATCGCGCGACATCGATATCGAAGGCATCACGGCGGCAGCGCTTAAGGACGCCGCCAAGGTGGAAGTGCGTGGCTGGAACGTGCCGGATCAGTCGGTTCCGCTGCGCGCAGGCAGTCATTGAAAAAGCTTTTCGCGAACCCGTGCAGCTTGGGGAAACGGGCTTGCAACAGTTGCGGAAGCAATGGGCGGCATCAGCGCAAGGACGCAAGGGGCGTTGTCGCCAGGCCAGATCGTTACCACAACGCAGAACCGCGGCGGATGCCGCGCTTTGGAGGGGAAGTCCCATGATGCGTTTCAAGCATGTTCGTTGCAGCACAAAGCCGTTGATTGCCGCCGTTGCCGCCTGTCTATCGCTGGGTTGTTCTGCGGGCCTGTGGGCCATGCCGGCCGATCAGCAGCGTACCGACAATACCGCCCAGCAAACCACACCGCCGAAAACAGCCGCCAGCAAGAAGAACGACGGCAGCTCTGCCAACGCAGACAAGGCCAAGCAACTGGCCACTGTCACCGTGAACGGCGGTATCCGCGCATCAGAAGAACTTTCCGTGGAACTCAAACGCGACGCCGCTTCGATCCAGGACAGCATTTCCGCGGTGGACATCGGCAAGCTGCCGGACGTGACGATTGCCGATTCCCTGCAACGCATTACCGGCGTGCAGATCGATCGCTCGGGCGGCGAAGGCAGCACGGTGAACGTGCGCGGCCTGCCGCAAGTGGGCACGACCTTGAACGGCGAAACGTTCCTGACCGCCGGCCAGATCGTTTCCGCGCAGCCAAATTTCACCGATATTCCTTCGCAGTTGTTCGCCGGTGCCGATGTGATCAAGACGCCCACGGCCAGCCTGTTGAACAATGGCATCACCGGTTCGATCAACTTGCGTACGCGGCGCCCCTGGGATTTGAAGAACGGCTGGACGTTTGCCGGATCGGCCGACGGCGAATACGGCGGGACATCGAAAAAAGCCGGCCCGGAAGTCAACGGGCTGGCCAGTTTCAATGCGGGCGGCAAATGGGGCGTGCTCGTTTCGGCGGCTTATTCCGATACCACGTTGAACGATTCCATCACGGGCATGGATTCCTACGGCGGCAAGTTCTTCGGTGAGAACGCCAAGAGCGCGACGGCCAGCGATGGTTTCCTGGGTGCATTCGGCTCGGCGCCCATTCCTTCGCAAATCCACCAGCTCGGCGGTGGCAACGTGGACGTCAATGGCAACCGCAATGCCAACGACGCCTTCTACGGCAGCGAGGATTTCGCCATCTCCGATCGCCAGATCGAACGCCAGCGTCTTGGCCTGAACGCGTCGGGGCAAGCGGATCTGGGCGGCGGCTTCACCCTGACCGGCGATGTGTTCTACACGCATCAAAACCAATATGTGCGCGCCAACGGCTACCAGCTCAATTCGTCGTCCTGGCTGGGCGCCACCTTTGTCCCGCTGGTGGCGACTGATACCGGCAAGCGTATCGCCGGCCCCTATAACGACAACCAGGGCTGGAATCAGGAGATCTACACCACGCAGGTTTACCAGAAGTGGCTGGGCGACATGGAAACCTATGCGGAAGACGACGTCACCCGCACCGTGTCGCGCAACTTCAACCTGCAACTGGACTACGACAACGGCGGCAACTTCACCGGCAGCGTACGCGGCATCTCGGCCAGCGCGCATGAACTGTTGATGCAAAGCTATGTGCAGTTCAGCGATGCGGATGGCTCGCAATGGCCGAACTCCCCGATCACCGCCGCGCCACCGGGTACGTACATCTACCCTGGCGGCAATCGCGTGTTCAATCCGGCGGGTTTCGCGCCCAATACCGTGCCGGTGATCGTGGACATGCGTGGCGACAACATGGCCGTGGCGCTGCCATCCCAACTGAACAGTTTTCTATCCAATCTCAACAACTATGCGCTGAAGACCATCTCCAGCGAAGGCAATCACGAACGCTCCAGCGGCATGACGATCTTCCGTGCCGACGGCCACTACAACTTCGACGATTCCGGCTTCAAGCTGGACTTCGGCGTGCGCAACAGCATCCGCACCGCCTCGAACGTCAATTTCAACATGGTGGCGCCGGTGTATGCGGGCGATGGCGCCAGCGATCCATCGGGATGCCTGGTGCGCTGGAAGGCGGCAGACGTGGTGCTCAACGGCGGCGGCGTGCCGGGCGCCTGCACGGCCGGCAATGCACAGGGCTATTACCGTGCCGGTGTGCTTTCCGCGCAGAACCCCAGCCAGCTTCCATCGCTCATCAGCGGCAATATGCATCGGTACAGCAATCTGGCCGGTGTCGGTGGCGTGTCGATCTATAACCTCGACCCTGCCACGATGGACAACGTGCTGGCGTTTCAGAACGCGCTTTACCCCGGCGAGATGCGCAACGTCGATCCGGGCGGCAGCTGGGACCTCATGCTGAAAGAGCGCACGGCCTATCTGCAGGGTGATTTCAGTTTCGATGGTGCGGTGCCAATCAGCGGCAACGTGGGCGTGCGCATGGTGCATACCGATCTGGACGTCACGCAGCACGTTGTCGGCAACAGCGAGCCCTATGGATTGCTGGCGCGCGACAATGGCACGGTCCGAACCAATCGCTCCTACAACGATTACCTGCCGGCATTGAACGTCGCCTTCGATTTCACGCCTTCGCTCAAGCTGCGCTTTGCGTATTCGAAGAACATGATGCCGCTCAACCTCGACCAATGGGGTGGAGGCCTCACGCTCAACTACGCCATCGACACCTCCACGCCGGGCTCCACGCTGTTCCGGGTGCTGGGCGGTTCCACTACCGGCAACCCCAATCTCGATCCATGGCGCTCGTCCAACTACGATCTTTCCCTTGAGTACTACATGGGGCGGTCGACCCTGTTCAGCGTGGCCGCCTTCTACATCAAGGTGCAGAGCTTTATCGAGAACGGCAGCGTGCAGACCTGCAGCCTGCCGGATGAAGATGGCGTGGTGCGCGGCCGTTGCGTGGCGATCACCGGCCCGCTGCAAGGCCGCGGCAATTCGCTGCGTGGCGTGGAGTTGGCGGGCAAGCAGGATTTCCGTTTCCTGCCGGGCTTCTGGGGCAATTTCGGCGTGGATGCCAACTTCACCTATTCGCCGAGCAACACCGGCAGGGACCTGGCCGGCAACGAGATTCCGTTCCAGGACAACTCCAAGGAACAGGCCAACGCAGCGCTGTGGTACCAGGACAAACGCTTCGAGGCGCGCGTCGCCGGCAACTATCGCTCCAAGCGTGCCGTGTCACAGAACTTCGGCGGTGTGGCTGGGTTGGAGGTATACCAGGCGCCCACGTTTTACCTGGATGCGTCGCTCAGTTACAAGCTCACGCCCAACGTGCAGTTGTTCGTGCAGGCGTCGAACCTGACCAATGAGCATGAACGCTATTACCTGGTGTGGCCGAGCCAGGTGGCGGATACGACGATGTTCGACCGGCGGTATATGGTGGGGGTGCGGGCGAATTTTTGAGTGGATAACAACCCAACGCGACAGACCAGTTTCCTCTCCCTCCGGGGAGAGGGCTAGGGTGAGGGGCTGGGCTTGCGAGAAAACTTGGTCAGCGTGCAAGTTTTGCTCTTTTGAATCTCGCATGGAACTAACTATCCCGCGAGATTCTCCCCTCACCCCAGCCCTCGCCCCCGTTATTGATCAAAGATGGGAGAGAGGGCGCTACTCCTCAACACGCTCGCAGCGATGTGTTGGGTTACGCTGCGCCAACCCAACCTACGCAGCCGCCAAACCCACGAGGCCCATGCCGCCACGCAACCGCCGCCAATCCGTCACCATTCTCGACGTTGCGCGACATGCCGGCGTTTCACCCATGACCGCCTCGCGGGTGATGAACAACAACCCGCAGGTGGGGCAGGCCATGCGCGAGCGCGTGCTGGCCTCGGCCAAGACGCTGGAGTATCGGCCCAACCTCGCCGGGCGTTCGCTGCGTATGTCCAGCATCGCACGCGTCGGCGTGCTTTACAGCAACCCCAGTGCTGCGTACCTCAACCAATTCATGCTTGGCGTGCTGGAAGAAAGCAGCTTGAGCGGTGCGCAGATCATGCTTCAGAAGTGCGCTGGCATGCGCAGCCAGCGGCAGGCGATGGAGCGTTTGCTGGATGCGAGCGTGGATGGCGTCATCCTGCCGCCGCCGCTGTGCGATTCGCGCCAGACCATCCAGCAACTGGACACCGCCAATGTACCGGTGGTGGCGGTGGCGACGGGTTCGCCGATGGAAGGCGTCACCTCGGTGCGCATCGACGATTACCAGGGTGCATGCGCGATGACGCAATACCTGCTCAAGCTGGGCCATCGCCGCATTGGTTTCATCAAGGGCGATCCCGCGCACACACCGGCACAGCTGCGTGCGCAAGCCTTTTTCGACACCATGGCGGCGGCCGGCCTGGCGGTGCCCGAAGCCCACCTTGCGCAGGGCTTGTTTACCTATAAATCGGGCCTGACGGCGGCGCGCAAACTGCTGCAGGAGACGGATCGCCCCAGCGCGATCTTTTCCAGCAACGACGATATGGCAGCCGCCACCATTGCCGTGGCCCATGGCATGGGCTTGAACGTGCCACGCGATCTCACCGTGGTGGGCTTCGACGATACGCCGGTGGCCGTCACCATCTGGCCTGCGCTGACCACCATTCACCAACCCGTCGCCGCCATGGGACGAACGGCAGTACGCCTGATCCTGGATCAGATCCGCCGCCGTGACGAAGCCCGCGCGCGAACAGTGGCGCATCAGGTAATGAAGTTCACCCTGGTGAAGCGGGATTCGTCCTGCGCACCGTCCTGATCCATACCGATGGAGAGAATGCATGATGTTCCGTTCGTGGCCGACGCTGATGCTTGCCATGCTGCTGATCCTGCCGGCGCATGCGGATGGGTCCGCAGCGGGACAGAAATGGGTGGCTACCTGGGCGCAGGCAATGACTGCCCACAGCGGCAGCGCAAGCAAGGACTTCACCTTGCGTCAGGCCGTCTTCACCAGTACCGGGGGTGGGAAGGTTCGCATCCGTCTGTCGAATTACTTTGGCAGCACGCCACTGCGGATCGCCTCCGCGCATATAGCGTTGAGCGCGGCCGATACGCAGGACCATACGCGTATCACCAAGACCAGTGATCGCACGCTGCGTTTTCATGGCCGAGCGAGCGTGACGATTCCGCCTGGCCAGCTGGCCACCAGCGATGCAGTCACGCTCGACGTGCCGGCACTGTCCACCGTCGTGGTCAGCCTCTATTTTGAGGGCAGCGCGGCGTTGAGCGACATGCATCCGATGGAACATGCAGCAACCACGGTCGCGGTGGACGGCAACGCCGTGGCCGAGGAAACACTCGCGCACCGAAAGCCTCTGAAGCTTGCCGGCGACGATACTTCGCCGCACATCTACGTGCTCAACGGCGTGGATGTGCTGGCAGGCAGCGCAACGCGCGGCGTGGTTGCCTTTGGCGATTCGATCACCGATGGCGCATTCGCCAGTACGCCGGCCAAGACCTGGCCGGGCGTGATCGCAACGTTGGCCAATGCAACGGACGCGCGTTCACCCATGGCCGTGGTCAACATGGGCATCAGCGCCGATGAACTCACCACTGACCAGATCGGCCAGCCGGAAGCCGGCATGTCCGGATTGAAGCGTTTCGAGCGCGACGTGATCGACCAGCCCGGCGTGACCGACGTACTGGTGCTGCTCGGCACCAACGACATAAACCGCGGTATCGACCGCACCGGGCAGCCACATGGCGCACTTGCCGGCGACATCATCGCTGGCCTGCGCATGCTGGTGGACGTGGCGCACCAGCACGGCTTGCGCATCTACCTCGCTACCGTGCCGCCGTTTGCCGGATTTACTTTGCCGGGATGGTTCACGCCGGAAAAGGAAGCCGTGCGCCAGCGGGTCAACGATTGGATCGAACACGAAGCGAAAGCCGATGGCGTGCTTCCCTTTGCCGCGGCACTGGCCGGAAAGTATCAGCCATCACCCATCGCGGCGTCACAACATCCCTTACCACCAGGCATGGCAAGTGTTTGTGCTGGCGATGCCGGCTTGCATCCCAACGACCGCGGCTATGCCGTGATGGGCACGCTGGCTTTCGGTGTGTTGTCGGCCCAAGCGCGGCGCCTGGACCTGCCGTGTGATTAAGCCACGAACGCCAGCTCGGCGTGACAACTGGCCTTTTATTCCGGCGAAGGCCGAGGCGCTTCGTATTCGTCGCCATGGTTGGGTTACCCTGCGCCAACCCAACCCGCAGGCTGCAAAGTCCTACGCCGCAACGCATTCCTGCCCACCGCCGCGACCATGCCCAGGAACAAGCCGCCCACCACTCCCATGCCCCAGATCAGTACCGGGTTGGGAAACGCCGTGTGGTCCGGCACGTACACCGGCCACATCAGTGCCGTGTCATAGGTATACGCATCGCCAAGGCGGTTGAGCAGGTCGTCGCGTGTCTGCTGCAGGTCGCTGAGTTCGTCGTTCTTGTTCATCAGCAACATGCCGGCGAAGTTGTCCTTGTTCTGCGCGACAGTCTGTTGCAGATGCTCTCGATCGGCCATCACGCTCTGCAGGTCGCGCTGCGCTTCATCCAGGCGCTGATGGGCAAGGCGCAATTGCGGCGCTGCCATTTCCTGGTGGATGGCCTGCAGCGCAGCCACCGTCGCCTCGGCCAGCTGGCGCGCCTGTTGCGGCGAATGCGCGCGCACGCTCAGCTTCACCAGCGGGCCGGCATACGGCAGCGGCTCCACTTTCAGGCTCTTGCGATAAAGCTTCGCCTCCGGCGCATTCAGGGTAAGGCCAATGCCTTGCAGTACCTGGTTCTGGAACGGGATCAGTTGCAGGCGTTCGAGCACGCGTTGCAGCGGCTCGATTTTCGGATCCTGCCCGCTCGGCGCCGTGCCAACCTGGCCGATGCGAATCCACGCATCCGCCTGCCATTGCGGCTTGGCGCTGCGCATGTACGCGAACGTGGCCAGCAGGACCGCCACGAACACGGCCAGGAACCACATCCATTCGCGGCGTAGCAGCCGCCACATGTCGATCAGGTAGATGTCTTCTTTTTGCATGGGTATCTGGCTCAGGAGTGGAGGTGCAAGACATGCGCCCTGCTCGGCAGCCATGCTGTCAACAGCTGCAACACCAGGCACACGACGATGAAACCCGCGCTGCTCCAGGTGTAGGCCTGCGGGGCGAACGGAGACATGACGCAGCAGTAGGAAACGCGCAGGAAGATCAGCAGCGGAAACAGCGATGCGGCCGGCTGCACGCGGCGCACGCTCCACGCCAGCAAGGCGTACATGCCCACCATCGACAACACCGCGCCGGCCGGTCCCCATGCCATCAGGAACGGCAGGAACTCGGTGCCGACGTTGATGTTCGGCGCATCCAGCGGGATATCCGTGCCGGCGGTGGCAATGGAACCTGCGCCGGGCACCAGCTGATTGATCAGGAAGGTCGCGTTGACGTAATGCTTGGCGAAAATCGCGCCGAAGTTGTAGGGGCCAGCGCTGATATACAGCAGCAGCCACTTGATGCCCGACGGCATCGCGCGATACGCATCGCTGAACGGCAAGGCCACCGTGTCCAGCGTGCCGGAGCGCAAGATGCCCAGCACCGAGAACACGCTGGCGCCCAGCACGCCGATAAGCGTCACCGCTTTCCACGGCAACGGCCTGCTCGCGTCACGGCGCAGCACCACCATGAAGGCCAGCGAGAACAGCGATGCAAACAGGCGATTGCGATCGATCACCAGCACCGGAAACGCCACGCCGGCAAACACCAGCAGATTGCGCAGCCATTTGCGGCGCGTGCACAGCATGCCGATCGGCGGCAGGGTCCAGCACATGTCGGAGATATGCCGAATGTGCTCATGCCCGCCCTCCATCGTGGCATAGGAAGAAGGATCGACCAGCAGCGGAATCGGAAACAGCGCCAGGTCCAGCAAGCAGAAGGCGATGATGCCCGCGGCATACGCCAAGGCCACGAAGGATTCACGCGTACCTGCATAGTGGCGCGTGCGAAAAGCATGCATCGTCGGCAAGCGAGGGCCGGCGAATACATCGAACAGCACGATACCCATCGCCGTGGCCAGCAACAGCAGCATGCCCTCCAGGTAATCGCCCGGCAGGTCGTAGCTGAGCAGTGTGCACGCGCATGCCAGCAGGATCGGCACGGCCAGGTAAGTCGACGGCAGTTGCAGCAGCTTGCTCATGTTTTTTCCACCAGCCTGCCCGCCGGCGGCAGGCGCACTTTGGAGGCGAGCAGCAGCGAGAGATACGCCAGCAAATGGCAACCCAGCAGAATGGAACGCTTCTGCAGAAAAGCGACCTTGGCGCTGATGTAGTGCGATTGCGCCTTGAGCAGGCTGCGGTAAGGCTCGTCGAACATCTCCGCCCGGCGCCGCGCGACCTGCCATGACTCGGTAAGATTCACGATGCGCGTCGCGGTATGCCGCGTCTTGCTGACATTGTTGCCGTGCAGGCGATAGGCGCACACGGGCATGTCGATAAAGCCCAGCGCATCGCGCGCCGCCAGGCGCAGGAAGAAATCCCAATCGTCGATGCGCAGCCCTTCCGTCCACCGGTCCACTGTTTCCAGCGCGCTTTTCCGCAGCAAGGCGACCGGGCCGCCGATGGCCCATTGGCTGATCACCGCGCGGCGAATGCCCTCGTCCGTGCGGTACAGGCTTTTGTCCGCGCCATGCAGATCGCGCATGCCGCTGTCATGCAGCTTGTTGCCGTATTGGTCGACCACGATGGAATCGCCGATCACCGCGTGCTTGCGCGGGTGCGCCTGCAGGTAGTTCACCTGCGCGGCCAAGCCGCCCGGCAGCAGATAATCGTCGCTGGCGCCCAGGCGCAGGAACTCGCCATGCGCACGCGCCGCCAACTCGTTCAAGGTCGCCGCGATACCGCGGTTTCCATCGTGCCGCACGTATTCCACACGCAGATGACGGCGGTACCGCGCCGCCCATTGGGCGATGCGTTCGCCGGTGCGGTCGATGGAGCCATCGTCGATGATGACGATTTCCTTGGCCGGATAGGCATCTTCCAGCACGCTATCCAGGCAGCGTTCCACGAAGCGCTCGTGGTTGTAGGCCGGGATCAGCACGGATACCAGCGGCGCGGCTGCCTTCGTCATAGCGCCCCCAGGTAACGTCGCGCAACGACTACGTTGAACACGAGATAGAGCAGGTAATTGACCGCGAAGGCATACATCGCGCCGACCAGGCCGAACGATGCGGTGAACACGTAGACCAGGGCCAGGTAGCTCAGCGCGAACACGCATTCGGAAATCACGAACAGCCGCGTCATGGCCTTGGCCAGCATCAGGTAGGACAGCATGAACGAGGCGATCTTGATCACGTCGCCGAGCAATTGCGGCCCGTACAAACCATTGGCTGCCGAAAAATCCGCACTGAACAAAATGCGCGTCACCCAGCCGCGCAGCGCATACACCAACGCCGCCAGCAGGATCACCGCCGGCAGCAGCAGCCGATAGGCGTTCCGCAGCTCCGCCACCAGCGAGGCACGCTCATGCGTGGAGGCGAGCTTGGGCAGGTAATAGATGTTGATGGCGGTGGTAAGGAACAGCAGGTAGGCGTCCGACACCTTGCTCACCGCCTGCCAATAACCGACCTGCTCCCAGCCGAAGTGCAACGCCAGGTGATTGCGTACCGCAATATTGATCAGCGGCGGCAGCAAGGCCGAGGTGAGCGTCATCACTGAGAACGCCGCGAGCTTGGCGCTCATCTCGCGATCGAAATGCATGCGCAGCATGCTGCGCTGGAAGTACGGGCTGCACCGCCACACCGGCACGCCAACCACCAGCAACAGCAACTGCCCCACCACCAGCGCCAGCAACACGCCGTACAAATGCAGCCAATGCGACAACCCTACCGCCATCGCCACGCTGAGCGCCGCCCCCAGCACCTGGATAAACGCCAGCCGGCGCACGTCCATGAAACCATTGATCACCGCCAGGATGTAATTGGCCAGCGCAATGCCCAACTGCGCGATCGCCAACAGGCGTATCAGGTTTTCGTAATGCACATCGCCCAGCAACCACAACGACAACTGCTTGCTCAGCAACAGCGCGGCGCAACCCATCAGGCAGGAGGCGGCCAGCGCGTACCACAAGGCCGCCGCCAGCAGGCGTGCAAGCTTTTGCGCATCGTGGCGGTATTCCGCCACGTATTTCACGATACCCGCGCTGATACCGCCGCCGGCAAGCACTGCCAGCAGCGACATCAGGCTCATGAACTGCCCGAGCTTGCCCACGCCCTCCGGACCGGCCAGCCACGCCACCAGCTTGATCACCACCAGGCCGGTCAGCAAGCGCGCCGCGGTGGCGATGCTGGAATAGAAGCCGGCACGCACGATATTCATGCGCGGTACTCGAAGGATTGGCAGGCGGCGATGACGCGATCGGCGTCTTCGTCACGCAGCGTCGGCCCGATCGGCAGGCTCAGCACTTCCTGATGCAACCGATCCGTCAGCGGCAGCGGCAAGTCGCGCAACGCCGGGTAAGCCGATTGCCGATGCGGCGGTATCGGGTAATGCACCTGGCTATGGATGCCATGCGCCTGCAAGTGCCGCTGCAAGGCATCGCGCTGCGCGCAGCGCACCACGAACAGATGCCATACATGCTGCTCTTCGCTCTGCACGATCGGCAGCTGGATCTGCGGATGATGGATGCCTTCGCGATAGCGCAGCGCGATATGGCGGCGATGCGCGATGTCATCGTCCAGGTACTTCAGCTTGACGCGCAGCAAGGCCGCCTGCAATTCATCCAGCCGCGAATTGATGCCTTGGTAGAGATGGCGGTACTTCACATCCGAACCGTAGTTGCGCAGCGCCGCCACGCGATCCGCCAGCACGGTGTCGTTGGTGACGACGGCACCGCCATCGCCCAGCGCGCCGAGATTCTTGGCCGGGAAAAAACTGAAACCCGCGGCGTGCCCGAACGCCCCTGCCCTGCGGCCATCGCTTGTTGCGCCATGCGCTTGCGCGGCGTCTTCGATCAACAGCAGGTGATGGCGCTGGGCAAGATCGGCCAGCGCGGGCATATCGGCCAATTGTCCGTACAGATGCACCGCCATGATCGCGCGCGTGCGCGAGCCGATCGCTGCCGCCACGCGCATGGGATCGATATTGAAGCTGGCCGGATCCGGCTCCACCGGCACCGGCACGAGACGGTTTTCGGTGATGGCAAGAAAACTGGCGATAAAGGTGTTGGCAGGGACGATCACTTCGTCGCCATCGTGCAAGGCGCCGAGTTCCTTGTAGGCACGCAGGATCAGCGACAGCGCATCCAGCCCGTTGCCTACGCCGATCGCATGGCGCACGCCGCAGTAGCGTGCGAACTCCTGCTCGAAGGCGGTCAGTTCCTGGCCGAGGATATACCAGCCCGAATCGATCACGCGCGCGGCGGCAGCTTTCAGCTCGTCGGCGTGGCGGGCATTGATGGCTTGGAGGTTGAGGAAGGGGATGTCCATCAGGGCGTCCCACGGAATGCAAAACGCACTCCTTCCCCGGCAAACACCCTACGGCCGTCATTCCCGCGAAAGCGGGAATCCATCTTGCTCTGCCGCATCCTTGAAAATGGATTCCCGCTTTCGCGGGAATGACGGCCCCATGGGCGGCATGCATGATGGCGTGTGCCGCCGCCATTCAAGGGAATGAGAGCAAGAAAACCTGACATCTCACACAAGCCGCCCATCACAACACCCACTCATAAAAATCATGCACCACGGCGCGCGCACCGAAATACTCCTTCTGCGTGATCAGTCCACCGTTGAGCACCCGTCCTTCCTGCTCCGTCGAAACCCCGAATGAAAAGTAATGCCGGTCCGCGTACGTATGCTCGATCAGCTCGGCCAGCAGCAGATTGAGCGCATTGCACTCACGCCCCGCTTCCGAGGCTGCCAGGTACTGCGTGTGCACCGCGCGGCCAAAGTCATAAACCAGCGCGCCGGCCAGCAACGCGTCCCCTTCGCGTGCTTCATGCAGCACGATCTGCCGTGGAAACCGCCCTTGCAGCAGACGCAGCTCCGCCAGGCTATGCGTGGGCGCCACCTCGTAGCGGCTGCGCAGCACTTCCGTCAGCAAGGCGTGGAAATCCGCAAGATCGCTTGCCGGTTGCAAGCGAATGGCCGAGCGCCGCGCCTTGTCGACCGCCCGCCTGCGTCCATCGGCAAACGCGAACGGCTCGCGCAGCGCGATCACCGATGACACATCGCGTCGCGTAAGCCGCGCGCCAAGCCGATGCAAGGCGTACAGATCTTCATCCGCCGGATACGCATGAAAAACGTGCGGCACCGCCTTGTAGACAAGGCGTTCCACGCCCAGTGCGCGATAGTGTTGGCCGATACGCTCCAACACCTCCAGTGTCCACTCGGTGCGCACGGCGCGCGTCATGATCAGGCCGGCATAGGTAAGGCCGCCGTGGCTGCTCACCGTGCCGTTTTTGCGGCTGGCCGGAAGCACGGCCACCGCTTCGCCATTGCGTTCGACGATCAACGAACAATCGGTGAAACGATCGACGTGGTAATCCATGTAGCCGCGCCGGTGCAACAGATTGCCGTTGCGCGATTGCTCGACCACGGCGTCCCAGCGCGCCGCATCGTCAGGTGCATAGGCTTTAAGCGTGAACATGGGCACCACCGCCTGCATGCGCCGTCACGGCCTCGGCCACGCCGAAACCGTCCACGCCCATGTCGTTGCCGTTGTAGAACATCAGCCAGGTGTCGTCCTGGCGAATCAAGGCGGGATAGCACAGCGTGCGCGAATCCCAGCCGCTGGCCGACAAGCCCAGGCCTAGCGCTTCGTCGCAGCGCTCCCAGTGCACGCCATCGTCGCTCAAGGCCAGGCCGGGAAAATATTCGCCGGTGGTATTGCCGCGCGTGAAGTACATCGCGTAACGATCGCTGATGCGATAGACGCGCGGACGGCCAATACGATACTCACTGCCCAGCGGCAGCAGGCAAACACGATCCGCACGCGGTATGGCCTGCAGCGACGCGGTCTCGGCATAGCGGATGTGGTAGCGCGGATACGGCTGCCCGCCGATCGTCTCCCAGTCATCGCCCACCGCATACCAAAGGCGCCATCGGCCGTTCTCCCACATCGCCGAATGCACCGCGGCGATGGTGCTGCGGCCGGGTACGCGATCGAGGATGGGCGTTTCCTGCACGCGCTGGAAACTCTCGCCACCATCGGTGGACATGGCCAATCCGGTAAAGGCCAGGAACTTGGCCTTGGCCACGCGTTGAAAACCGACGTAGAACATGTGCAGGCCACCTGGCGCGTCAATCACATCGCCGAGGATCATGCCGTTGTCGTCAAAGCAACCGCCACGCCCGATATCCAGCACCGGCTCGGCACTGACGCGCAGCATCACCATCGGATCGCGTGCCCACACATCGACGTAACCGATGCGGCTGACGCCTTGCGCATCGCGAAAACCCGCATAGACGCGGATGGTTTCCTCATCCAGGCGGTATGGCGTAGGCGTGAGCGCCGAATGCTGCATCCAGCCGCCCACGCCCTGCCGCGCAGGCTCGAATACCAGTCCACGCTTGTTCCAGGCAAACATTGGCGTCAAAGCCTTACGTCAAGGCTGGAACGACCAGGCAGCGCACGTGCCGGCGAGCCGACGTAGACCTTGCCCTGCTCGGTATCCTTCACCACCAGTGCGCCGGAGCCGATCACGCAGTCGGCGGCGACTTTCACGCCGTCGTTGAAGGTGGCATTCACGCCGACGAAGCTGTGTTCGCCGATCTCGCAATAGCCGGAAATGACCGCATGCGATGCGACAAATACGTTGTCGCGCACCACCGTGCGGTGGCCCACATGGTTGCCGCTCCACAGCACGCAATTGTTGCCGATGCGCACGAACGGCTGGATCACGTTGTTCTCGAAGATGAAGCTGTTTTCGCCCACTTCGGCATTGCGCCACACGAACGCGCGCGAACTTACATACGTGGCGCAACGGTAGCCTTTGCGCCTGGCCTCTTGATACAGGCGCGTGCGCAGGCGGTTGAGCTGGCTGGCCGGCACGGCCACGAATGTGTCGACTTCCGATGGCGGGTACGCCGTTTCGAGGTCTTCGAACGCCACGATGGGGCGTTCGGCCAGGCTCGGTTGCGTGAGGTATTCACGCTCCACGCTGAAGGCAACGACGTCGTAGTCGCTGTCGTGCTGAAAATATTCGCAGGCGATTTGCGCAAACTCGCCCGCGCCGATAAGCACTAGCGGCTTTGGCATGCGGCCACGTCCCCCAACAGCATCGGGCTGTTTACCTCGCGCAGGAATTCGTCGTAGTTGGTGATGTAGTCGGCGGGGTCATACAGCTGGTCGGCGAGCACCATCAACACGCAGTCCTCGCTGAAGTCGTACATCTCGCGCCACACCATGCTTCCCAGCAACAAGCCTTGCGACGGGTCGTCCAGCACCACTTCCACCGGTCCGCTGCCGTCATCCAGCAGGAACGTGACCGAACCACGCACCGTCACCGCGAGCTGGTTGAGATGGCGGTGCGCATGCTGGCCGCGGTGCACCTGGTTCCTGGTCGCGAACAGGTAGTACACGCGCCGGATCTCGAACGGTACGTTGCGATCCTTTTCCAAGGCTACGAGCATGCCGCGCTCATCGCCATGCTGCTGCAACTGGACTCGCTGGATTTGCATGTGATGGGCCGGCTGCGGTTGGGTGATCTACGCAGTTGAGTGCCGGCTGTATTGGGAAAGGTTGCGTTGGCGCGAAGGGAATGCTTCAGCCGCGAGAGGACCAACGCTCGTCATTCCGGCGAAGGCCGGAATCCAGTCAAGGATGGCGTGCGCAGCACACGGCATAAAAGGTTTGTGTGCTTCGCACGACGTATTTGACTGGATGATTCGCCTCGCTCACCCCTGCTGGGCCGTCCTTCGGACGTTCTCCGCTTCGCTCCGTCCGGCCTTCGCCCGAATGACGGCGCGCTCTGAAATCGCACCGACGCAAGCATCTGGCGGCGTCGCAAGCATGCAGCGCTCAGGATGTCGGTTTCGCGCCCCCCACCTACGCCGCGTGGCTGGGGTCTTCACGGAACGAAAGAAAAAGAAGACCACAACCTTTCCCGTTTTATTCCGCACTCACCCGCACAAACCTCCTTCAGGCACCTGCAAGTGGCTGAAGCAGGACGTCATTTCAGGCCACGGGGAGAACAATGGCGACATCCACTGACAGTGCCGGCAACACCACCGCACCGGCGCGACCGCGCAGGCTTGTGCTGGTGCATTGGCTTACCGTGTTGTGCCTGCTCGGCGCAGCCATCGCCATCCTGACCCGCGACGAAGTATCCGCCCGTGCCGCCCGGCAATGGTTGCTGGAATTCCATCGCCACTTCGGCTTGTTCGTGCTCGCCTTGTTTTTTATTCGCCTGGTGGTACGCGCGCGCGCCGGCGCGCTGGCGTCGCCGGGCGACACATCGATCGTCGCGCGCGCGGCAGCTGCCTTGGTGCATACCGCTTTATATGTATTGCTGTTGGTCCAACCGCTGCTCGGCTGGGCGCTCAGCAATGCGCAGGACAAACCGGTGCATCTGTTCGGGCTGACGCTGCCGGCGCTGGTCGCCGCCGATGAAGACCGCGCCGACACTTTGCAGACCTGGCATACCAACGTTGCATGGCTGTTGCTGGCGCTGATCGTGCTGCATGTATTGGCAGCGCTTTGGCACCACTTCGTGCGACGGGATGGCTTGCTGCGCGCCATGTGGTGGCAGCGCCGGCGATGACTGATTTTCCGCATCCATCAAGACAAGGAGATTCCATGCACACTTCGCTGCACCGACGCACCGCGTGCCGGCCCAGGAAGCTGCATCTTTGGTATGGCTTGGCGGCGCTGCCACTATTCGCCGTGCAGAGCGCGCACGCAGTGCCTGCCTATGCGCGCCAGACGGGCAATGCCTGCGCCGATTGCCATGCCGGCGCCTACGGGCCCGCGCTGACGCCTTACGGCATGCGCTTCAAGATGGGCGGCTATACCGATACGGACGGCCAGGGCACCAAGATTCCGGCAGCCATCCAGCTCACCGGCACGCGCACCGTTCCCGCCAAGGGCCAAAGCAGCAATCTGTTGAGCGAGGCCGACATCTATCTGGCCGGCCGCGTGACGGATCAGATCGGCGGCTACGTCAAAATCCAGGACAACAACAACGGGCAAGACAAATTCCACACGCAGTTGAGCGACGTTGACCTGCGCTTTGTGGCGAAGGATCTCAAGCTCGGCGGCAAGCAGGCGCTGGTCGGCATCAGCGTCAACAACAACCCGGGCTTCAACGATCCGATCAGCGCATTGCCGGCAGCCACCAACAACGGGCCGCCGACGGTATCGGGCACGCTGCTCAATCCATCCAGCTCCAATACGCTGGCGCATCGCGTGATCGGCGCAAGCCTCTATGCGTTGTATGACGACAACTGGTACGGCGAACTGGGCACGTACAATTCGCTGCCGACATCGATGCAGTACAACCTGGGTTATTCGCTCGGCGGCGACCCCGGCAGGCTCAGCGACACGGTGTACGCGCGCTTTGCCTACCTGCGCGATTTCAAGCACCAGTTCGTTTCCGCCGGCCTGGTGGGATTGACCACCGAGCGCCAGCTGCCACGCAGCGGCCCGAGCGAGCACGTGACCGACGTGGGCTATGACGTGACGTATCAATACCTGGGCGATCACGAGAACATCGTCCAGTTTGCCTACGTGAACATCATGGAACGCCGCCGCTATGCGACCACGGCGTTCGGTCCCCTGCCCGGCCTGGTCGCCTTGTCGAACGGCGTGGTTCACGACCAGACCGCCACGCTCACCTACACCTTCAGGCAGAGCTACGGCATATCGATTTCCCACCTGGTGAGCACCGGCACGCATGACGTCGTGCGCTTCGTGCCGTATGGCGAACCGGACACGTCCAGCAATTCGTTCACCGTGTTCTGGACGCCGTTCGGCAAGGACGATTCCTTCACCTCCATCGCCAATCTGAAGCTGGCTGCCGAATGGTTCCGCTTCAGCAAATTCAACGGCAGCAGCGACAACGTGTTCGGCGCACCGCCCGGCAGCCCGGCGGTGACCAATGCGAAGGATCTCAACGCCTTCCTGCTTTTCGCCAGCGTGGCGTTCTAAGTACGTCGGCTGGGATGAAAATCCCAGCTTTTTTTTGAATGGCGATGCTGGGATTTTCATCCCAGCCGACGCAGCCCCCACAAGAAACGCGAACAGGAGTCGATGTAGTGAGTCAGTCAGTAGCAGGACGGTTGTTGCGTGGCTCGGCCGTAGCAGGACTTTTGATCGGATGGATCGTGGCCTCCCCCATCGCCAAGGCCGGCGACGCCAGCGCCGGCTCCGATGTATTCAGATCCGAATGCGCCGAATGCCATAGCCCCAAGCAGGGGAAGAACAAGAAAGGCCCGAGCCTGTTCGGCATCGTGGGCCGCCCCGCCGGCTCCATCACCAACTACAACTATTCGGACGCGCTCAAACAGGCGCACTGGACCTGGACCGCCGACAAGCTGCACGACTACCTGTCGCAGCCGGCCAAGAAAGCCAACCCCGGCACCAAGATGAAATACGACGGGCTCGATGATGCGAAGCAATTGGAAGATCTGATCACGTATCTCAGCACGCTTCATTGATGACATTCCCTTGTCCGGGGGGATCGGCTATAAGCCGGTGATGCCGTACGCATGCGTTTCCGAGCCAGCTTTTTCCTGCCGTCATCCTTGCTTGCGCGAGGGTGACGGCTTGGCGTTTGCGGGTTGGTACGACGAAGACGGCTCTGCTCCCTCCCCTGCCGCCGCAAGGGAGGGAACACATCATGGCAAGCAGCGAAACGTCTGCGGAAATGACGGCCGTGAGCTGGCAGTAACCTCCATCGCAAATCGCGCGAACGTGTTACTCATGTGCACACACCGTTCGCTTCGCCCAAGTCGCCACGGCCTTCCCCTCGCGGCCCTCTTGGCCATCCTCGCCATCGCACCGCTGCACGCACAGACCAGCACGTTCAGCGGCACCGTCGCGCTCAGTTCGCAACTGGTCGATCGCGGGGTCGCCGTCACCCCGGTCACGCCGGTGTTACAGGGCGCGGCATCGTGGGCCACCGCCAATGGCTGGGTGCTGGGCCTGTCGGCAGGTGTCCAGACGCGCACGCCAAGACATGGTTCCGACGTTCTGGCCCAGCTCGACCACTACTGGTTGCTGGGCGGCGACTGGCGCATGCAGGCCGGGCTGGCCTATTACGCCTATCCCGGCAATGCGAGCGCCGGCGCCTTCGATCGGGCCGAAGCCAGCGTCGGCTGGATCTACCGCGACGTGCTCACCTTCGGGCTATCGGCCATCAGCCTTACCCGTGGCAGCAACCATCAGCCGCGCGGCGCCGTCGACGTGGATTTCCATTGGCCGCTGCCGGCGCATTTCTCGCTGACCGCCGGCGTGGGCGTGGCCCAGCCCCTGCCCGCCTGGAGCCGCTACAGCAGCCCCGCTTACGACAGCACCCGGGCCACATTCCCGCCCTATCCCTACCGCCAGCGCCCGGGTCCATACTACGGTTACGGCCAAGTGGGCCTGGCCTGGGCCTACGAAGCCTGGCGAGTCGAACTGGACCGGATCGCCACCGACCCGTCCCAGCGCCAGATGGCGGCAGCGCCGTGGGTCGCCACGATTTCCTGGTCCTTCTAGGGATGCCCTGATCCATCCACGCACCCGGCAGAACATCGCTAGCAACCTTTCGGCGCCAAACCGGCACTTATGTCGTCAACCGACGCCATCGAACCTCATGAACGACGCCGATCTCAATACCGATGCCACCGATCGCCAGCTGCTGCAGCGCATGGCAGCGGGCGACCGTGCCGCGCTGGCCATCCTCTACCGCAACTACCACGGCCGGCTGTGCCGGTTTCTGTCGCGGCAGACCCGCCGCCCGGAAGTCATCGAGGAAGTGATCAACGATTGCTTCTGGATCGCCTGGCAAAAAGCCGGCGATTTCCGCGGCGACTCGCGCGTGTCCACCTGGATCATGGGCATTGCCTATCGCTGCGGCCTCAAGGCGTTGCGCCAGCACGGCGAGGAGCCGGTTGAAGACAATGTCCTGGAAGACCGCATTCCCGCGGATGATCCCGATGAAGATCGCGTCATGCGCGACTGGCTGAGCAAAGGGCTGCAACGCCTTTCGCACGACCAGCGCGTAGTGGTCGAACTGGTGTACGGCGAAGGCCATACCCTGGACGACGTCGCCGCGATCATGCAATGCCCGGTGGGCACGGTGAAGGCACGCCTGTTCCATGCGCGCGTAAAGCTGCGCAACGTACTGCCAGCCTTGGCCGAACGCACCGCCACTTTCAAAGAGCAAGCACCATGACGATGTTACCGACCTACTCCAGCCAGGATTGCCCGCGTGCGTGGGAAATGATGCCGTGGGTGCTGCAAGACAGCGCCACGCAGGAACAGGGCGCATGGCTGACGCACCACTTGGCGCATTGCGAAGCCTGCCGCGCGGAATTCGAGCAACAGAAACGCCTGCAACACGCGATGTCGCTACCTTCGGAAACGGCGGTGGATATGGAAGCCGGACTGCAGCGCCTGCTCGGCCGCCTGGATGCACCGGCGGTGGAAGAACCCCAGCGCGTGCGCCGCGGTGGCTGGCTGACGCGTGCACTGGCGGCCGCCGTACTGATTCAAGCCATCGGCATCGGTGCGCTGGGTTTGAAGACCTGGTCGGCCGGCGACGGCGCCGCGTACCGCACGCTGAGCCAGCAACCCGCCGCGCCGGCGACGGCCGGCGCCATCCGTGTCGTGCCCGATGCAAGCATGACGCTGGCCGACTGGAATGCCTTGCTGCATTCGCTGCAATTGCAGGTGGTGGGCGGCCCTAACGACGTGGGCGCCTACACCGTGGCACCCATGGCTGGCGCGACCAGCCAGCAGGGCACGACACTTCAACCAGGCAGGCTGCAGCAACTGCGTGCCGCGCATGGCGTTCGCCTGGCGGAGCCGGTGACCGATACGCCATGAGGATCGCTGCATTCCTGCTCACCGCAGCGCTGATGTGCCTGGGCATGCAGGCATCGGCTACCGATGCATCCAGCCAGGCGTCGCCAGTGTCCGCGATGAACAGCCAGCGCGACATCGTGCTGGCCGTCGCCAACCCGATCGATCCCCCGGCCCTGCATGCCGGCTCCAGCATGCTGGGCTATGCACCCGCCGGCTATTACGGCGCCGGCCAACGCGCGGCTTCCGCGCTCGGCGATCTGAAGCGGCACTACCACCTGCACGAAGTCGCCGGCTGGCCGATCAAGGCGCTGGGCGTGTACTGCGTCGTCGTGGAAACACCCGCGGGCACCGGCCGCGACGACTTGATCAAGACGCTCGCCAAGGACGACCGCGTCAAGCTTGCCCAGCCGCTGCAAGACTATTCGGTCTACGCAACCGTCGCCGCGAGCACGCATCATCGCTACAACGATCCGTACGTGGGATTGCAGCGCGGCTTCGAAGAAACCGACGCGGCGCTGGCGCAAACCTTCAGCCAGGGCGACGGCGTGCACATCGCCGTGGTCGACACCGGCGCCGACACCAAGCATCCCGACCTGCAAGGACGCATCCACGACGTCCACGACATGGTCAGCGACGATGCCGCCGCTTTCGATCGCGACAACCACGGCACCGAAGTGGCCGGCGTGATCGCCGCGGATGCGGACAATCACCAAGGCATCGTCGGCATCGCGCCCAAGGCCGTGCTCAGCGTGTACAAGGCGTGCTGGTATGCGCCCCAGCCGCATAGCGGCGCGCGCTGCAATTCATTCACGCTGGCCAAGGCATTGGCAGCGGTGATCGATACCGATGCGCGCATCGTCAACCTGAGCCTGGGCGGCCCGGCCGATCCCCTGCTCGACAAGCTGCTGGCGCAATTGCTCAGCCAGGGCCGCATCGTGGTAGCCGCGTTGCCGCCGAGCGGAAGCCTGGAAGGATTTCCGGACAACGCCCCCGGCGTGATCGTGGTGCGCTCCAGCGGTCCATCCGCCTCGCCCGCCGGCGTCATAAGCGCACCCGGCAAAGACATCCTCACCACCCAGCCCGGCGGCGGCTACGACTTCACCTCCGGCTCGTCCATGGCCGCCGCGCACGTCAGCGGCATCGTTGCGTTGCTGCTTTCGCTTTCACCGCGGCTGGACGCACACGCCGTGCACGACCTGCTGGTACAGAGCAGCAAAACCTCCAACGGCGTGATGGAAGTGAACGCCGCCGCCGCCGTCGCGGCGCTGCACGGCGCGAACACATCGACGCGTTGATCGCCAGCGCGTGAGCGCGTAGCACGCAGGCTAGGATGAAATTCCAGCATTCTTTGCGTCCCAGCCCGCGCCCGGGCTGCGCCGCAAACACACTCAGCCACCTTGCTTCTTGCAACGATCCGACACGACAGGCTTGATCAAGTCGAACTGCGTGCGACGCCCATCCTGCTCAAGCAGAACGAAGCGGCCATCGCTTTGCGAAATGACCGGGTTGATGTCCGGGCCAAGCTCGGGCCGTGCGCGATCGCGCCAGACCACGCTGTCGCCTTGCACCATCCAATAGCCGGTGTATCCGGCCGGATCGCCGATGCCGCCGGCGTTCGGCTGTACCGCATACGTGCCGTCGTCTTTCATCGTGATGCGAAACGCCAGGGCGCCTTCCCGCGAGGACCAGATCCCCACGAAACGGCAAGGTATGCCGGGCTGCGGGTGATCGGGTGATGCCTGCTCCAGCGCCGGTATGCTTTGCAGGATGCCGGTGTGTGGATCCAGGCATGCAGATGCATCGTGCTTGCATTCTTCCACCGCCTGCCCGCGATGGAAATGCACGAACCCTTTCAAGGCTGGCACGACGGCGAGTGCCAGCAATCCATAAATGACGATGCGCGTGACCCATGCATAGGGCCGTGGCAATGGGCGTGTCAGCGTCGCCGCGCGCCGGCGTGAAATGCTGCGCCCGGCCGTGTACCTGACCGCCGGCAAAAACAGATAGCGCAGCAGCACATAGAGCAACAGTACGCCCAGCACGGCACGCAACGGCCACGGATTGGCCTGCAGGTAATCCCACAGCAGCGATGCGCGCGAACGTGGCGGCACCGCTTTGGCTGGCGGTGCGGGCGCCGCGACGGTGTCATGGATCGCATTGGGTGACGGGCTGAAAACCGCTGGCATCAGCCATTGATCTTCTTGCGCTGGCGCGAAACCGGCACAGCTCACCTTGCGACGGAAAAAACCTGTGCCCACGCCGCCATCCGGCGCGCCCGTAAACACCGCCGTGCCATCGGCAAGAACGAGCATGCTTCCTTGCGATGCCTCAATGCCAATGCCCGGATCATTCAATGCCGTCGCGTCGCCCGTATCCGGATTGAACAGCTTCAGCGGCAACCAGGAGAGCGCGCAACCGTCCGGCAGCATTTGCGCCTGGCCGCCCATCTTTGTGCTGCCCGGCGGAAAGACATAAGCCCATTGCTGCCGGCTCGCATCCCACAACAGCGACGGTGGTGCGCCACGCGACGCCACTTTCCTGACGTGGCCGTCGATCACCACTTCGTAGCCATAGTGGCCGAATGTGGCGCTCCAGTATTCGGCGGCGATGCTGCTTACGTCGAGCCATGCATCGTGCTCGCTATCCCACAGCCTTGCCAAGGGATGCTGCCCGGCGCGTACGGGGGCGCCATACGCCATGTCCTGGTTGTTCCACTCCAGGTGCTCGGCATTCCATTGGTTGGCATGCGGGTCGTACAGGAATGCATCGGCCGCATTCGCCACCAGCGCAACCTTCCCGCTCGGCAAGACTCCCAGCCCCACGGGTGAATCAGCGAGATGCTCAAGCGAAAAATGGCCGCAATCGGTCCAGTGCCGATGTTCGATGTCGCTGAGTTCGCAAACAATGTCGTTGTAGCCACCCAGGCCAACATGCATCACCTGCCCGGTCTGCAGCAGGACGGCCCTGGTGTGGCTACGGCCTTGATAGGCCAGGCCGCCGGCAAAGGTCCACGTGTCGTCGCGCGGATGCCAGATGTTCGCCGTCCACTTGTTGAGATCGGTTTCGCCGATGACCATGAGATCGCCATCGGCCAGGGCGATCATCGCGGTGGCGCTGCGCCAGGTAGGCTGCCCGGACGACTGCATGGCGGCAGACGATTGCCATCGAAGAATGCGGCGCGTTCCGAAGACCAGCACACTGCCGTCGTTCGAGGGGACGAGCGTCGGTGGATAGACCAGATCATTCTGCTCGTCAGGCTGGGCCGTGCCGGCGGGGCGCCAGTCACCCGTGAACAGGTTCCATAGCAAAGCCCAGTCGACGGGATAAGGAGAAAACGCGCTTGTTCCGCCCACCAGCAGGACATTCCCGTCCGGGAGCTTCACCATCGCGTGATGGCTGGCCGCACGTGGCAATGGGCTGCCGATGGACCAGCGGCTGGTGGCTGGATCCCAGAACTCGACCGAATTGAGGGCGCGTCCGTCAGGGCCGATGCCGCCTGCGACCATGACCCTGCCGTCGTCGAGCAATGCCGCCGTGTGTGCGTAGCGAGCCGTATTCAAGGGCGGCAATGCCGACCACGTACGCAACAACGGATCCCAAAGTTCGACCGCGTCGATGGCGTGGCCGTCGCGATCCATGCCTCCTGCGACCAGTACCGTGCCATTCGCCAACAAGGTCGCCGTATGCCTGGCGCGCGCCACGTGCAGCGATGGAAGGCGCGTCACCGACTTGCCGTCGTAGCGTTCGACACTATCGAGCACGGGTTCATCCGCGGCTGACAAAGCAGGATCACTTTCGCCACCGACGAATAGAACACTGCCATCCTGCATGAGCGTTGCGCTATGAAAGATGCGCGGGTCGTTCAGCGGTGGCGCCGTCTCCCAGTTCTCCGAGGTGCTGTCCCACAGCCAAAGGCTGGTATAGCCGCCAGCGGACAATCCGCCGGTGTTTTCGAATACCTGCACATCACAAAGGCCCCCTGCAATCAGGACGTTGCCATTGGGCAACGCCGTGGCGGTATGCAGGTATCTCGCTCCGGCACAGTCCGGCAATGGCGGAATTTTCGTCCAACCCTTCCGCTCCGGTTTCCACACCAACGGCGTCCATGCGCTGTTGACGCGAAAGCCATAGCCGTAGCCTTGTTTCCAGCGGTTGCGCAACGTGACTGCCGGCCTTCCTCCTTCATCGCGCACGCCATATCCGATCGGATCAAAACCGAAGACCAGCACCTTTCCGCCGGCAAGCGGCGTCATGGTCGGGCCGGCGATCTGCGTTGGATAAGCACCGATGTCGTGCAACGCGCCGGCCGGTTGCGTTGGCGTGGATGCTTGCACGCGGGTCAGGGTGGGCACACTGGGCAGCGTGTTGCCGGCTTGAGCCATGCCAGCCAGGCTGAAAAGCAACATCCAGATGATGGCCCTGATAATCCGATGCATTGCTGGGAATTCCATTTTTAGTGTCGTGTGCATAAGTAGGCAGCCATGGCTCCGCCTGCCCGCCAATTCAAATGCGCTTGACCGCGCCGCATTCCAAACAACTTTCGCGAAACTGACGAACCTGCCTGCGTCGACACTCGATCACATGCACCCCGTCGCGTTTGCAAAATATCCAGGGTGATTTCGACACTGCCAGCACGTCGCCGCATGCCCTATAGGCGGCGGCTTCAAAGAAGTCCCGTTCAGGCACGTCATTGCCCCCTGTCAACCCTGCTCGATTCTACAATCTCCCATTCGAACGTTCTGCGCGCTTCGCGCCACGTCCAGCTTTCGCGAGGATGACGAACAGAAGTTTCCGGCGATTGAAGCAGCTCGGCGCACTCCTCGCCGGCCAGTCACCTCCGCCCTCCATGGCGTCCCTGGTTCACACTCAAAAAAAAACATACCCCGCCGATATTGCTTTTACAGAGGACAGAAATCGATTGCAGGAGGCGCCTGACCGTCGGAGCAAGCATGAAACGCCGCATCACGTTCACCATCAAACACAAACTCATCATCGGCTTGTCGTTCTGCGCATTGATCATGGTAACGATCGGTTGCGCGGGCATCTATGGTCAAAAGCAGATCAACAAAGACGTGGCCGATATTTATCAGGGCGACGTCCAGCCGCTTCTCTATATCAGCACCGTGCGCAACGGCATCAACCAGAACCTGGTTGCGTTGAACAAGCTGCTGCTTTCGCATGACCCCAAAGGCACCGCGGCGTTCAAGGCTTCCATGGCGCAGAACAATGCCGACATGGACCGGGCGTGGAACACCTACTATCCGCTGATCGACAGCCCACGCGAGCGCAATGCCGCCGACAGGGTGACAACCTCTCGCAAGGAGATCGGCGAGGTGACTGCCAGCGCGCTGGCCGACATGGCGCAAGGCAAATTCGATACCGGCGTGCTCGCCAGCGGCGGCGCGTATGAGCAGCCGTTCAAGTCGGCGATGCTCAACGCAGACGTTCTCTACCAGGAGAACAAAGCCCAGGCGGCGGATTCGTTCAACCACGCCGAGGCATCCTTCCATCGCATCCTGCTGGCCACCGTGGCCTTTATCGCGGTCGGATTCCTGGGGATCCTGAGCTTGCTGGTAGTGATGATCCGCGCCATCTCCAAGCCGCTTGACTACGCCGTGCAATTGGCCGACACGATTGCCGCTGGCCATCTCAACCACGGCATTGAGGTCGACCGCGGTGATGAAGTGGGCCGACTGCTGCTTGGCTTGCAACGCATGGACGAGCAACTTACGCGCATCGTGAAAGAAGTTCGCCATGGCGCCGCGTCCGTCGCCACGGCCTCCAACCAGATTGCGCAGGGCAACGACGATCTTTCGCATCGCACGCAGGAGCAAGCTTCCAGCCTGGAAGAAACGGCCGCGTCCATGGAAGAAATGAACGCGACGGTGCGCCAGAACGCCGAGAACGCGAGCCAGGCGTCGCAATGGGTAAAAGGCGCACTGGAACAGGCCGAGCATGGCGGCAAGGTGGTGAGCGAAGCCGTGCAGGCGATGAGCGACATCGAAGCGGCCAGCAAGCGCATTGCGGAAATCTCCAGCCTGATCGACGAAATCGCCTTCCAGACCAATCTGCTGGCGCTCAACGCCGCGGTGGAAGCGGCGCGCGCCGGCGAGGAAGGACGCGGCTTTGCCGTCGTGGCCGGCGAAGTGCGCACGCTGGCGCAGCGTTCGGCCAGTGCGGCGCGCGAGATCAAGCTGCTGATCAACGAATCGAGCGAGAAAGTGCACGCCGGCACCTCGCTGGTCAGCGCCTCCGGCGACGCGCTGCGGCACATTCTGGATCGCACGCGCAAAGCTACGGATGTGGTCGCGGAGATCGCCGCAGCCAGTCATGAACAGGCGGCCGGCGTGGACCAGGTCAACACCACCGTCACGGCGCTGGACGACATGACGCAACGCAACGCCGCACTGGTGGAAGAAGCCGCCGCAGCCAGCCACGCCTTGCAAGAGCAAGCTACCGAGCTGATGCAGCAGGTCAACTTCTTCCACATCAAAGGCGCGGAGAACGAGCAGGTCGCACCTGCCAGGCCGCACTCGCGCAGCGCCGGGCCTGTGGCATCATCGGCCAGGCCGAGATGGCAGGCCGTGGGCGCTTGAAGGGGAAACATGAAATACAAAGGCGCGTGGCTGCTTGCGCATGGGCTTGCGTGCATGCTGACGGTGATATCCACGCAGGCCCAGGCGGATGATGCGGACAACACCAGCGGTACGGTACCGGCCTACGACCGCCCGGCCTTCGGCTTCGCCACCAGTGCCCTGCCGCTGGGTGGTTTTGCGGTCGAACAAGGTTTGCCGGATTGGAGCCTGATGCATCAGGATGGCGTGCGCACCAGCCAATTCATGGCCGATAGCCTGCTCCGCGTCGGCCTGGGCAACGGCCTGGAATTGCAGGCGGGCAGCACGCCATTCAATGAGCTCACGACCAGCGAAGGCCATGCATCGCAACACATGACCGGGCGCGGCGATACGCTGCTCGGCCTGAAAATCGCACCGCCGCCGTTCAATGCACAATGGAGCGGCGCGCTGCTGGCTACAGTGGAGTTGCCCGACGGCGCCGACGCCCTGCGCTTGCCGCAACGCCAATACACGCTGGGCGTGACGCTGGCACAGCAGTTGGATGAGCGCCGCACGCTAGGATATTTCGCGCAATGGCAACGCATGGGTACGCACGGCACCTATCAGCTTGCCGGCAACTACGGCTATAGCTTGAACAAGACATGGGCCATATACGGCGAGTTGGTGGCCCTGCATCAACAGGCGCGCACCGGCGGACTGATCGGCGCCGGCGTAACCTATCTGCCCAATGCGCGCCTGCAATGGGATCTTTCCTTCGACCGCGGTTTCGTCGGCACGGCCCCGGCGTGGGTGGCGGGGTTTGGCGTCGCGTTTTATTTCGGCAAGTGATGGTTGCGCCTCGACGCTCGTGCAGGCCGGGGTGAAGCCCAGCCGAACCCCAACACCATCTACCGAAAGACGGGTTCCCATTCCGCTCGCCCCAACCTGCGCGGTATGCGACGCCGCCGATCAACCACCCAGAAATATCGCCATGCAGGCAACGGCATTATTCGCCGCATGCAATGCAATCGGCGCCGCCAGGCCCCGCGTATGCCGCGCCAACCAGCCGCCCAACAGGCCCAGCAGAAAATAAAATACAAAATGCGGCGTGTCGTTATGCAAGGTGGCAAACAGCAACGCCTGCCAGATATTGGCCCAGCCGAAGCTGATATGCCGGGTGAGTCCACCGAGCACGCAAGCCCTGAAGACCAGCTCCTCATAGACTGGCACCGCCACGGCGATGACGAGCAAGGCGAAGACGGGTCCACCCATGTGCACGAACGCCTGTGCCAGCGCGGCGATCATGCGGTCGTGCAAGCTACCGCGCACCACCGCATTCAGATGTCCCGAGTGCCACGCCACCCAGACACCCACGGCTTTCACCAAGGTCCAAAGCAATACGACGGCCAACGCCGCCACCAGGCCGCGCTTGCCCAGCCATTCTCGCCACGAGAGCTTCAATGCGATGGGCGCCATCAGTGCGCCGCCCACCAGTAGCGTGGTCAACTCAACGGCAACAAGGGTGGCCTGCTCTTCGCCCGATAGAACTTTGTTCGCCGCCCATGCCTGCAGGGCACCGCCTCCACCGAGGAACGGCACGATAGTGGATGCAACGAGAAACACGGCCAGAGCGATCCATAGCCGCCGTAACCCGATATGCGCGAAGAGCGGCACGACCGGCTTGTGGAGACGTGCACGTACAACACCACGGTAATACGCGGGAAAAGCGATCAGGCTTGGCGCATACGCAAGCGCCAGCAACAACAGCAGCATGCCCAGGGCCAGATGCATCAATGATGGCGCGAACAGTTGCGCGGGACGATGCAGCAGCAGGCTTCCGTAAGCGGACAACAGCGGCATGGATATGCCGGTCTTGGCAAACCATGCCTGCAAGGCCTCCGACGCCGCCTTGCCATCGCCTGCGGCCACCGCGACATTCAGGCGCGTTTGATACTGCTGGACGGTCTCGCTGCAGGAACAGCCTCCCACGGTTGCAAGCGCCCTGACCGCGTCCGTGGTTTTTCCCGCGCGCAGATAGATGCGCGCCATAACCCACTCGTTGATCGATTCATGCGCTTTCTTGGCACGCTCGAGTTCAGCCAGTGCGGCCGCCGGACTCAGGCTGTCGGCAGCAAAGTTGACACGCGACCATTCGCGCCAGGCTGACGTATCGACCGGTGTCTTGGCGAGCAGCGCTTCCGCCTCGCCGATACGGCCCGCGCTGGCGAGATAGCGCAAGGCCGTGACAAGCTGATCGCTGCCCGGGTCCAATTGCACCGCTGCCAGTGCTTCCTGTCCGGCAATCTGCGTCTGTTTTGTCGCGGCGTAGCCACGCGCAAGAATGCCATGAAGCTTTGCACGCTGCGGCAAGGTCCAGTGTGCGCTGGCCGGCAGCAGGCTCCGCGCGAAAGCAATGGCGTTTTTGCCGCCCTGCTGTTCGGCGATGAACAAATTGGCGTCGGCATTGCTGGAAAAACGGGTTTGCAGATCGGTCTTGCAATGCTGGAAATCATCCTGCGCGGCGTCGGTCCAATCGATCTCCTCGCTGTACGTGAATGTCTGGACGAATCTGCAACGCGTCATCACCAGCGCGAGGTCGTTCGGACTGGCTTTTTCCTCGCGTGCGTAGGCTGACAGTACACGGCGGTAGGCATCTTGCTGGCCGGCGGAAACCAGGGCGACGGCTTGTTCATGCGTGCGCAGGACATCCGGCGGAATGGGCGTTTCTGCCAAGGCTGCGGGGCACAGGACGACCACGCAGATGATCACCATGAAAGTCCGCAAGGCGCCCGCGACGAGCCACGCATGGCGCAGGCAGGTGCCGTCGCGGCGGATGGAATCCTCCGCGGCCTTGGCCGCGCCGGCCGGGTAAATCACGTTCATCCCTATCTCTCCTTGCAAGCGATGACTGTATTTCGCTGCGTGCGTAGACGGCCGCCCACGGACAGCCGCCATGGCACCCCACGGAGAACGTGCCAGACGAAAAGTGGTATGTCGTGCGCACGCCAAATCAGGCGCGCTTCCCCCTTCATCCCTGGTTTCCCCGATCGGCGCGTTTTCCGCGCTGCGATAACTATGGCCGGTTCCGGGCGATGGCGGAAGGGGTGGCGGCAAGCTACGGCCTGAAATACGCGGCACCTGCTGCCGCGGCTGCGGTTTTCATCCCCACTGAACCCGCAGGATCAGACACTTCCGGCGCACAATTCCCCATTGCGAACCCACCCAGTTCGGTCACCATCGCAATTGAACCGAGCCCTGAGGTACCTCATGCATATCCAGCTCAAGAACCGCCGCGCCATCGTCACCGGCTCCACCGCCGGCATTGGCCTGGCCATTGCCCAAGGCCTGGCCGCCACCGGTGCGCACGTGGTGGTAACCGGCCGCACGCAGGCGCGCGTGGACGAAGCACTCGCGGCGATCCGCACGCACGTACCGAATGCGAGCGTAAGCGGCATCGCCGGTGATCTGGGCACGCGCGAAGGTGCCGAGCAATTGATCCGGCAGGAACCGGATGCCGATGTCCTGGTGAACAACCTTGGCATCTTCGAACCGAAGCCCTTCTTCGATATCCCCGACGAGGACTGGCAACGCTTCTTCGAAGTGAACGTGATGAGCGGCGTGCGCCTGTCGCGCCATTACGCTCAAGGCATGGCCAAGCGCGGCTGGGGCCGCATCCAGTTCATCTCCAGCGAATCAGGCGTGCAGATCCCCGCCGAGATGGTGCATTACGGCACCACCAAGACCGCCCAGCTCGCCATCTCGCGCGGCTTGGCCGAAACGCTCGCCGGTACTGGCGTGACGGTGAATGCAGTGTTGCCCGGGCCGACGCGCTCGGAAGGCGTGGGCGATTTCTTCGGCAAGATCGCCAGCGAGCAAGGCGTGCCGCAGGAAACGGTGGAGCGCGATTTCATTGCGACACATCGGCCTTCCTCGTTGATCAGGCGTCTGGCTACGGTGGAGGAAGTGGCGAATCTTTGTGTGTACCTAGCCTCGGAGCAGGCCTCGGCAACGACGGGAGCGGCGGTGCGGGTGGACGGCGGAGTGGTGAGGTCGATGGTTTGAATGGTTGTGCGCGTTGTGCTTTTGCATTTCGAGCGACTGCCGTCTGGGATGGCTCACGGCATAAGCAACTAGCAGCAAGCCATCCGAAAAAAATCCCCGCATCGCAGCGGGCCTTCATTGGTTAGCGTCCGAGGAAAAACCGTATCAGGCAAAACCCCGCCAACTTACGGCATTTCTCAAACCTCCACATCAGCAGTACCTTTGCCAACTGTCGCCCCACAAACGATGAAGAGGCCCCCATGCTTACGTTGACCATCAACGGCCAAGAGCACTCCTTCGACGGCCCGCCCGACATGCCCCTGCTCTGGTACCTGCGCGACACGCTCGGGTACACCGGCACCAAGTTCGGTTGCGGCATGGCCTTGTGCGGTGCCTGCACCGTGCATCTGGACGGCACCGCCGTGCGCTCCTGCGTCACGCCCGTGGCAGCGGCCGCAGGCAGGCAGGTCACCACCATCGAAGGTCTGTCGCCGGATGGCAGCCATCCGGTGCAGCAGGCATGGATGAAACTCAACGTGGCGCAATGCGGCTACTGCCAGGCGGGGCAGATCATGCAGGCTTCTTCGTTGCTCAAAAGCAACCCGCATCCCAGCGATGCCGATATCGATGCTGCCATGTCCGGCAATATCTGCCGCTGTGGCACGTACACGCGTATTCGCGATGCCATCAAGCTCGCCGCCGGCGAAGGGAGCGCGGCATGAACAACGGCAGCCTGCACATCTGCAACGAAAGCCGTCGCGCGTTCCTGCTTGGTTTCGGCGCCGGCAGCCTGCTGCTGGCATTCGGCCTGCCCGCGTTCGCACGCGCAGCGGAAACGGCGCCCAAGAAGAAATACGGAGGCGAAGCGAACGAGCATGGGCTGCGCGACGATCCGCATTTGTTCGTCGAGATCGCACCGGACGGCACGGTGACGGTGGTATGCATCCGCTCGGAAATGGGCCAGGGCGTGCGCACCAGTGTGGCGCTGGTGGTGGCCGATGAACTCGGAGCGGACTGGTCGCGCGTGAAGGTGCGCCAGGCGCCGGGCGATGAAGTGAAATACGGCGACCAGGATACCGATGGTTCGCGCAGCCTGCGCCAGAGCTTTGCCGCCCTGCGCCGCGCCGGCGCCGCCGCGCGCACGATGCTGGAACAGGCCGCCGCGGCGCAGTGGGGCGTGCCGGTGAACCAGGTGAAAGCCGGCATCCACGAAGTGGTCGACAGCAAGAGCGGGCGCAAGCTGGGTTTTGGCGAACTGGCATCCAAGGCTGCCGCCCTGCCCACGCCCGATCCGAAGACGCTCGCGCTGAAATCGCCGGCTGAATTCCGCTACATCGGCAAAGGCAAGACGCCACTGATCGACAACCACGACATCGTCACCGGCCGCGCGCCCTACGGCATCGACATGCGCCTGGACGGCATGCTGTACGCGGTGATTGCGCGGCCGCCGGTGTATGGCGACAAACTCGCGTCGTTCGATGGCAGTGCCGCGGAGAAAATGCTCGGCGTGGTGAAGGTGATGGCGCTGGAATCCACGCCGCTGCCTTCGGGTTTCCAGCCGTTGGGTGGCGTGGCCGTGATCGCCAACAACAGCTGGACGGCAATCAAGGCGCGCGAGCAATTGAAGCTCGACTGGGCCAGCGGCCCGAACGCCGGCTACGACTCGGTCGCCTACCACGCGCAACTGGATGCCGCCAACCGCAAGCCGGGCAAGCTGGTCCGCAACGACGGCAACATCGAGCAGGCGCTGCATGGCGCTGCCAAACGCGTCACCGCGGATTACTACATACCGCATCTCGCCCACGCCACCATGGAACCGCCGTGCGCGGTCGCACGCTTCGCCGATGGCAAATGCGAAGTGTGGGCGCCCACGCAATCGCCGCAAGACGTGCGCAACGAACTGGTGAAGGCGCTGGGCATTCCGGACGCCGACATCACCGTGAATGTCACGCTGCTCGGCGGCGGCTTCGGGCGCAAATCCAAGCCGGACTATGTCGTGGAAGCCGCCCTGCTTTCGCGTGCCACCGGCAAGCCGGTAAAAGTGCTATGGACGCGCGAAGACGACATCGTCAACGATTATTTCCATGCGGTATCGGCCGAGCATTTCGAGGCGGCGCTGGATGGCTCGGGCAAAGTCACCGGCTGGCTGCATCGCACGGTCGCGCCCTCCATCTCGTCCACCTTCATGCCCGGCGTGGATCACGAACAGGCCGGTGAATTGAACCAGGGCATCGTCGACCTGCCCTTCGCCATTCCCAACGTACGCATCGAAAATCCCGCCATCGACGCGCATACGCGCATCGGCTGGTTCCGCTCGGTGTACAACATTCCGCATGCCTACGGCATCCAGAGTTTCGTGGCGGAACTGGCGCACGCAGCCGGCCGCGATCACCGCGATTTCCTGTTGGAGTTGATCGGTGCCGACCGCCAGTTCGACCCTTCGACGCAATTGCCGTTTACCAACTATGGCGAAGATCCTGCACTTTTTCCCGTCGACACCAAGCGACTGAAGCGCGTTATCGAAACGGTAACGGCGGCGGCAGACTGGGATCGCAAGCGGCCCACAGGCCACGGCCTGGGCCTGGCTGCGCATCGCAGCTTTGTCTCGTACACCGCTGCTGTGATTGAAGTGAAGGCGACTGCCGATGGAAAACTGAGCATTCCGCGCGTGGATATCGCCATCGACTGCGGTCCGCAGGTCAACCCAGAGCGCGTGCGCTCGCAATTGGAAGGGGCGGTGATCATGGGGCTGGGGTTGGCGCTGCATGGCGAGATCAGCTTCAAGAACGGCCGCGCCGAGCAATCCAATTTCAACGACTTTCTGGTGCTGCGCATGAATGAGGCGCCGCGCGAGATCCATGTGCATATGGTCGGGGCGGATGATTTTTCCGTGCCGTTGAGCGGTGTGGGCGAACCAGGCTTGCCGCCGATTGCGCCGGCGTTGACCAACGCGATCTTTGCGGCGACGGGAGCAAGGATTCGTGCGTTGCCGATCAGGCAGCAATGGGTGAAGGCAAAGCGTGTGGCGTAGGTTGGGACGAGCGGAACGCCAACCCCGACATCCGGATACACATGCCATGTTGGGGTTCGGCCGTGCCTCACTCCAAGTTACGCGGCGAAAGACTCTGCAGCACCGTCGGCAACAACTCCGCCACCGTCGGGTGGATATGCACCGCGTGCGTCACGGTCTGATACCGCGCCTTGGCATACATCACATCCAGCAGACTGTGGATCGCCTCATCGCCACTGACACCCAGGATCGCCGCACCCAGCAACTGCTCGGTCTTGCCGTCCACGATCACTTTCATGAAACCCAGCGTTTCACCGCGCTCGACCGCACGGCCCACCCGCGTCATCGGGCGCACGCCGACGCGTACGTCATGGCCTTGCTTTAAAGCTTCCTGCTCGGTGAGACCGATCCGCCCAAGTGGCGGATCGATAAAAAGCGCATAAGCGAGAATGCGATCGGAAATTCGCCGCGGCTCGCCATCCAGCACGTTGGCCGCCACGATTTCATAATCGTTGTACGCGGTATGGGTAAAGGCGCCCTTGCCATTGCATTCCCCCATCGCCCAGATGCCAGGGACATTCGTACGGCATTGATCGTCGACAACGATATAACCGTGCGCGTCCGTGGCCACGCCGGCCTTGTCCAGGCCCAATGCATCGGTATTGGGACGGCGGCCGACAGCAAGCAGCAGATGCGTGCCACGCACGTCCAAGCCCGGCCTGGCGCATTGGGCCACGACGCTGATCTCGCCGGACTTGCCGCGCAGCTCGATGCACTTGGCGGCCAGATGCAGCTTGATACCTTCCTGCTCCAGGATATCGACCACTGCGGCCGAGACGTCGGGATCTTCCTTCGGCAACAGGCGATCGCTACGCTCGACGATGGTGACCTCCGCACCGAAACGCCGGAACATCTGCCCAAACTCGAGCCCGATATAGCTGCCGCCGACGATCACCAGGTGCCTGGGCAACTCGCGCAATTGCAACACGCTGGTGTTGGTGAGGTAAGGCACGCTGTCGATGCCGGGAAAATCAGGCACCACGGCACGCCCCCCTACGTTGAGGAAGATCTCGTCGGCTTCGATCAGCGTGTCGCCCACACGCAACGTATGCGTTGATTCAAATGCAGCGTGCCCGCGCAGCAGGGAAACATTCTGCATGCCGGCCAGCCACTTCTCGACGCTGCTGCGCGATTGCCCGGATATGCCTTGCGTGCGCTGCCATACGGCCTCCATATCCACGCGGACGTCGCCGGTATTCACACCATAACTCGCCGCCCGCCGTGCCTGTTGCGCCACATAGGCACTGGCCACCATCGCCTTGGTGGGAATGCAGCCGGTATTGACGCAGGTGCCGCCCACCAGTTTGCGCTCGACGACGGCCACCTTGCGGCCGGATTTACCCAGGCGTTCGGCCAATGAAGGCCCCGCCTGCCCGGCCCCCACCACTACCGCATCGAATCGCTGAGTCATGACGCTGCCTTGACGAATTTACGGGACAACCAGTGTGTAGCAAGGATGAAGAAAAAACCGTAAATACGATAGTGGACCTTTATGCCCTGATTTCGACCCGCAAATATTTATTTCGGCAAATAGAAATAAAAAGCGTTGCGGCCTCCACGCAGAAGCTTCACGCGCGTCTCCGTAGGGTCGCGCAATAGGGGACCAGTCAGGGGATTACAGAGGTAAACCAGTATGAAAGTTACGCAGCGAGTGCGTCGCTTGGCGGCGACGCTGACTTTTGTTGCAGCCGCCTTGTGGATAGCCGTTTACGCACCCAATAGTGAAGCAACCGAACAGGCGCCAGATGGCTCGGTGCTTTTCTCGCAGAACCACCTCGCCCCGGGCGACGTCACGGATGCCACCTCGATTTATCTGGCATCGGCAGCCGGCGGCAAGGTGAGGCAACTGACGCCGTTGACGATCGGTACGCGTGACCTTGGCGCACATTGGTCCACTCATGGCCATGTCGTGGTCTTTGAGCGCGTTGCCACCGCAGACTGGTTTACGCAATCGCAGATCTATCGCCTGGATCGCAACAATGGAAGGCTTCGGCAGATCACGCTCGGCAAGAGCAGGCACCAATACCCGGTATGGGGACCTCGCGGGTGGATTGCCTTCATTGACGGCGGCGTCGACAACCATCAATGTCTCGCCCTCGTCAGGCCGAATGGTGGCGACCAGCATGTGTTGTTTTGCCCGGGTCCGGCCGATGGCGCTTTTCAGCCGCCGCAATGGTCGCTCGATGGCAGGCAGCTATTTGTCGAAATCCACTATTTCGGTGACGTGGGCCTGACTCCGCCTTCCTATTCGGATGTTTATCGAGTCGATGCCGCCACGGGCAAGACCACACGCATCTCGCATCTGAATACCGGCGATCCCGCTCACCTGGCGATCTCTCCCGATGGCACGCGCGGGATTTATACGTGGGACGCCACCTCCGCCATGGAGATCGTGAATTTCACCACCGGCAGGACAACAGGCGGAGAGTTCAGCGAACTTTACGGCAGCTCGCCAAGCTGGTCGCACGACAGCAAGCACTTTGCATTCACCCGAAACGTTGCGGTGACGGGTTCGCCCTTTCCTTTCGGCGCCGTCTTCGTAATGTGCTCCGTTAGCGGCAAAGTTCGCCAGCTCACCAACAAGCCGGATGGTTTCGATTTTTACTATCCCGCCGGCTGGTCCAGGGACGATTCGCACATCCTGCTCAATCGCACGCATTACATCACCACGGGTCCGGATGCGGGCGAATACTTTTCGGTAAACATGCTTGACGTGAACACGCAGGCCATCAGTGTCGTGGCCAATGGCGGCACGGTGGATGAGGGCGCATGGGAAGAGCCGTAATGCCGCCAACCCATAGCGTCACCCTTTGCGATGCGTCGCAAGGCGAATTCCCGCAGATTGCTATCGATTTGCCGCCCCGGCAAAGGCCGGGGCATGGGGACCTCGGCGCACTGCAAGCCGATGCGCGACGCTCGCTCCCTGGGACGGCGTGCGAGGGGCAAGAACGACCGCCCCTCGCTATCAAGGGCTCCGCGCAATCTCCATCAGCACCACATCGTTCGATCGCATAGGCACAGACAAACTCGCACTCCCATCCGCACCGACGACCAGCGAACGCATGTCGGCATGATCTGCCGTCGCCGCTTGCAACTGCTGCAACTGGGCAGCACTCAGCGACGCGGGCGATCCCATGCGCAAATACGCTGAATACGCATCATTGGCGTCGAAGCCGGTTCGGTGGATGGCGACCTGATACTTGCCCGGCGCCAGATGCTTGAGGTCAAGGCTGACATTCCCTTCCGGCTGGGCAGGCAGCAGCTTGGTATAGAACGAACGGTTGCTTTTATCCTGCTTCGGCTGCATGAAATCCCACGCCAGCACCTTGAGCACGCCGCCGTTCCATGTCACATAGCTTTGCGCGTCCGCCGTTTTGAGTTCGGTGCTGCCGAGCTGGTTGAGATACTTGTAGGCGAAATACACCGGCTTGCGGATCCCTTGCGGATTCATCAGGCCAAAGCCGCCCTGGAATGGCGCGGTGGGCGGGCCGGGTTCTTCAAAAAGATCGCTGAAGGTCCAATAGCTCATGCCCTGCGCAAGCCCCTCGCTCGCCTTCAGTTTGCTGAGCACGTAGGCGGCGCTTACATACGAATCATGCACTGCATCGCGTGGCGTATAGCTGGTGCTCCACTCCGTGAAATACAGCGGCAGGTTTGGGCGCGACGAATGGCTGATCTGCTCACGCACGCACCGGACATCACCGACGATCGCGTCCGGCGATGGCGATAGCTTGGTATCGCTTTGGCCATGCTCATCGAGAAAGCCGCCATCCACGCCGTAGGTGTGCGTGCTGATGAAATCGAGCGGCACGCCCGCCTGCGTGGTGTGCGCGATCAAGTCCGGCACCCATGCGGCGCCTGCCGTTGCCGGACCACCGACCTTCAACGCCGCATCGATGTGCTTGATGGTACGTGCCGTCGCGTCGAACAACTGGAAATAAGCCTTTTGATCACCACCCTCCCAGAATCCGGCCAGGTTGGGTTCGTTCCAGACTTCGAAATACCAGCTGCGTACTTCGCGCTGCCCGTAGCGCTGTTCCAGATGGCGCACGAAGGCATTTACCAGCGCCGTCCATTTCGATAACACAGGGTGGGAGGTATTACCTTTCCAGTAGAAAATGTGCTGATCGGACGTCTTCATCGCTTCGGGCGTAAACCCCAGCTCCACGAACGGCCGGATGCCCATCGCCAACAGTTTGTCGTAAAGCGCGTCGATCTTGGTCCAGTCGTAGACTGGCTTGCCATCGACCTCTCGATAGGTGCCGAGCACGTCGTGAAAGATGGCGTGGAAACGGATGTAGCGAAAACCGAGTTCTTCGCGCACCGTCTTGAGCTGGGCGAGGCTGTCCTCGCGCATCAGCGTGCCGGGATAATCCGAGCCGACGGAGAAGTTGTAGAAGCGATCAAGCGGCGACGAAGGGCCCTTTACGTCAACCACAATATGGCGAGTGCCCTGGTCCGCCTGCGCAATAGGTACCATGCACGTTAGCAAGCTTGCCAGGCCACATAGCCTCATCCAGCGATGAAGACGCAAAAAGGAAATCGTGCTCGATGTTTTCATGGACACGGCATGCCAGTGATAGGTTGGGTTGATGTGGTTGTTGCGCTGAGCCAGTCCAACCTACGACCGCAACGACAATAAAGAAACCCCGTATTGCCAAGCAGCTTCAATTTTCGTAAGCGCGATTGGGGGTCTTCGCAATGATGGATTGGAACGGCCTTAAGGCAACACTGATTAAGTATCGCCGTCGTCATGATGCCTGGAAGGCTCGCAGGGTGTGTTGCGTGGCGCCGGGAAGACTGGCCGTCTTGCCAAGCCGCGCGGCGCAGCCTGCGGGCCTTCCAGACATCACCCCATCACTTTGAATTCAACCTGTTGGGGCCAGCCCTGTCTGTCCGCATGCCGCAGGTCCGCCGTCTCGACAGACAACCAGTCTGCCTTCGCCGACGGCCCTGTGGCATGCGAACAGACAGGGCTGGTGACGACGGCGATACTTAATCAGTGTTGCCTTAAACAACCCTCGCAAAACCGCCAATTGCGGTACGATTTCCACCACCTCAAGGACCACTACGCACCTATGACCAGCCCTGCCCTGGAGTCGTTGCTGTCCCCCCTCGATGGTGAATCGCCCACGGGGGAAAATCTTGAATATGACCCTGATTTCATGGCCTTGGAACGCCTGGCTGCGCCCAAGGCCGAACGGGGAATCGGCGAGGAAGTGATTGCGGCGGAGGAGCCGGACTGGGACAAGGTATCCGGCCAGGCGGAGGCACTGCTGGCGCGCTCCAAGGACCTGCGCGTGGCGGTGCATTTGACCACCGCCTGGATGCGCACGACCGGCCTGCCGGGCTGGGCGGCCGGCTTGCAGTTGATCCGCAGCCTGCTGGAGCAGTATTGGGATGGGGTGCATCCACAGCTGGATGCCGAGGACGACAACGACCCGACCGCGCGCGTGAACGCGGTGGCGGCGATTGCCGATCTGCAGGGCATGTTGCGCTTTTTCCGCGTTACGCCGTTTGTGCAATCGCCTCGGATGGGCCGCTTTACCTTGCGCGATCTGCGTATTGCCAACGGTACGCTGAAAGTGGGCGACGGCGATGACGAAAATGCCGAACGCCCCGGCCTGGCGCAGATCGAAGCGTGCTGCATGGATTGCCCGGAGGAACAGCTGGCAGCGAACGTGGCGGCGATCAGCGCGGCGCTCGAGCACGTCAAGGCGATCGATGCCATTTTCAACGAACAGGTCGGCACGGCCGGGCCGGAACTCAAGCCGCTGCTCAGCGATGTCTATGAAGTGAAGAAGTTTCTGGAACCGCAGCTGGCGAAGCGCTCGCCGCAGATCGTCGATGCTGGCGGTGACGCGGAAGGCGAGATGGCTTCGGGCGGTTCAGCCGGCTCCATGCAGCAGGTGCATAGCGGCCGCATCGAAAACCCGCAGGATGTGATTCGCCGCTTGGATGACATCTGCGACTACTACGCGCGCTGCGAACCTTCCAGTCCCATTCCGTTGTTGCTGCGCCGTGCGCAACGGCTGGTGGGGTTGAGCTTTGTCGATTTGATGAAGGACCTGGCGCCAGGCGGCATGAGCGAGTTGCAGGTGATTTCCGGCGAAAGCGAGTAGCGCCGAGCTTTTCGTAAACTCACCGTCACCCCGGCTTTCGCCCACTGCTGTCCGGGGAAATTTTTCGCCGTTCTTGCGGGAAAGCTAAAACGACGTCATTCCAGCGAAAGCTCACTGCTGTCCGGCACGTATTTGCGCTGCTTCGCAGGCAGTCCACACGGCCGTCATTCCCGCGAAAGCGGGAATCCATTTTGCTCTGATGCATCCTTAAAATGGATTCCCGCTTTCGCGGGAATGACGGCCATAGAGCTTCTGGCACTTTTCGGGTTGCGGCATCGACAGACGACGCTAAGTGCTTGTGATCCATCACGTCGCCATGGATTCGCAAAACGCATGCCGGACAGCAGTGAGCGAAAGCTGGAATCCAGCGACTTGAAAATCTGCAAAGGCACTGGATTCCAGCTTTCGCTGGAATGACGAGCCGATGGCACTGAATTTCCATGGAAAATTTTCGATGCGGGTGCTATGCCCGCGCATTTCTGAAGAACTTCATTTTCCCCGGACAGCAGTGGGCTTTCGCCGGGACGACGGGTCAAGGTTTTCTGTTGTATTCAAGCGAAAGCGTCCTCAATGGCGCAACCCAACCTGCGCCACACCACGAACCTCGATGACGCATTGATCGCGTGCGTCAATACACGCCCTTGCACACGTTCGCTGCCGAGCGCACGAACACCGTTCGTGTCGACGGGCTCCAGCTCAACGTGAATCCTGCCGGCAATCCCATCGTGATATCCGCTGCGGCCGGTTGTTCGACCGGCCCTACCGACGCGACATGGCCATCGCCGAACGTCACCTTGGCGCTGATCGCGTAACGCGATGGATCCGGGCAGGCAGCAGCTTCCACCTGGCGCGTAGATGTCGTGCCGTATGCCGTAATGTCCGGCAACGTGCCGGAACTCGGCACGCGCTGGCCATTGCCGCACGTGGTGGTCAGGTCGTAACGGATCGAGACACGCATGGGCGCCGTCACCTGCACGGCCGTCACCGCTTCCGGCTGCGACGTGCAGCCGCGCAAAAACACCTTGTGCTTGGGCACCACGTGCAACATCACGGCGCCAGGCTTGTTCCCTGCCCCTTCCGGGAATTTCAATTCCACGCGCGTGGGCAGCACGCCGGTGATGACGGGTTGCGCGTCGAGCAGCCTGCCCTTTTCGTCGGTGGCGGTAAGTTGCGGATCGGCGCATTGCGGGTCCGACAGATTGCTGCCGACCAGCGCCAGGGCGATGGGCGTATTGCCTGGATGCAATGCGAACAGCGGACGATGATCGATCGTTTCCACGCTGTTGATCACCGGGGTTGCTTTGGACGAACTCGACGTCTTGGCAAGGTTGTCGATGGTGGTTGCCAAGGCATCCGTCAACGCCGTGGCATCGTTCCCCGGACAACTGGGCGCTTGGTCAAGATAGGCACGCGTGCGTTGCACGGCCGCGTCGCCGCGCAATACGGCGGCGCGCCGGCCGTCGTCCATGATGTCGGCCGGCTGGCTGGCCTTGTCGCCCAAGGTTTTACGCAACGCATCGGCCATCTCGCCCAATTGCATGCTCGCCGCGGCAAGGCGATCGTCATGCGTAGTGCTCGCACGCGCTGCAAGATCCTGCTTGGCCGTGTCGAGTCGAGCGATCACCGCTTCGCCGGTCAGGCGCGGCGCGATTTGCGCCGGCGCCTGGTGCACGACACCGGCAAGCAGCAAGCTGCAACATAACGAAACGATCCGGTGTGTGCTACGCATCTACCGTCCTCTTTCGCTTATTCGTCCGGACAATCCGTACCACTACCCGCCTGGCAAGCCTGCTGATCCGGCGGCAACAAAATGCCGGAAGGCACGATGCCGAACGAGCGGTAGTTCGCCGTGATCACGCTGGCGTCGATATACGAATCCAGGTGATTGTTGACGTTCTGCGCGCGGCTGGAGAACAGCGAGGTGGGAATGTTCACGCTGTCGCCGACGATGGGCAGGATGGCGCCGGCCGGATCCACCGCATAGAAGTACGCCGGCGGACTCCCGACCAAGGTCACGTACTGCGTGGTGGTACCCGTGACGTAAATCGGGTTGGCCTGGGTGCCAATGGCGCCGGTCGAAGACCATGAGCCGGTACCGTCATAGGTCCAGGTGTGATCGGCCTGGTACAGATTGCCATTGGTCACCATGATCGATACCGGTGAAGTGCCCGCATTCACCACGTAACCGCTGCCATTGATGGAACTCAGGCTGAGCGTTTGATCGTTCGCGAAGCTGAAGCCCAGCAGCGAACGGAAATCGCCTAGCGTGTCTACCTTGTTCTTGCCGGTGAGGGTGGTCACGCCGCTCGCATTGCCGCTGAGCGTATCGGCCGTGATGACGCCGCCGCTGCCTTCGCTGAGCGTCCCGGCGGAATTGAGGCTGGTTGCCGCACCATTCACGGCACCGTTGATGCTGAGGTTGCCGCTGCTGGTGGTCAACGCAAGGCTGCTGCCGGCATTGACCGGACCGTTGATCGACAAGCTGCGCGCGTTGATCAAACTGAAACCGGTGGCGTTGAAGCTTCCCAAGGCATCGATCTGATTGGCGCCGTTGAGCGAGGTCACGCCAGCCGAACTGCCGGTCAACGTTCCGGCGTTGATCCCATCGCTGCCTTCACCGATCGCACCGGCCGAATACAGGGCCACCGTATTGCCGGTTACGGGACCGGCAATGTCGATGTTGCCGGCATTTGTGGCCAGCGTGGCCGTGCCGCTGCCGCTGTTCACACTGCCGTTGATCGCAAGACCGCTGCCGCCAGTGAGTTTCACCGCGCTGCCGGTGACATTGCCATTGACGGTCATGGCGCCCGATTTGGTGGCAATCGTTGCGGTGCCGTTGCCAGCGCTTACCGTTCCTGCGACCGTCAGTGCTTGCGCATTGCTCAGGTTGAAGCCATTGGCCGCGTAATCACCCAAGTTGGCGATTTGGTTTGTGCCATCCAACGTGGTCGCGGCGAACGAACTGCCCGTCAGGGTACCGGCAGTGATGCCGCCGCTGCCGCCCTCGTCGACAGTACCGCCCGAGGTCAGCGTGGCGGTGCCACTGCCGCTGTTTACGCCGCCGTTGATGGCAAGGCCACTGCCGCCACCAAGGCTCACTGCGCTGCCGGCAACGCTGCCGTTCAAAGTCAGTTCGCCGCTCGTCGTGGCGACACTGGTCGTACCGCTGCCGCCATTGACGGCGCCATCCACGGTCAGCGCGTTTGCATTGGTCAGGCTGAAGCCGTTCGCCGTGAAACTGCCCAGGCTGATGATGGCATTGGCGCCATCCAGAGTCGCCGCGCCGCTGGCACTGCCCGTCAACACACCGGCCGTGATGGCGCCGCTGCTGCCTTCGCTGATGGCACCGCCGGAGCTGAGCGTGGTGGTGCCCGCGCCGCTGTTGATGGCGTCGTTTACGGCGAGGCCAGCTTGCCCCGTCAACGCAACGGAGCTACCGCCGATGCCCGCATCGACTGTCAGTGCGCCCGCGGTGGTGGCGATGGAAGTGGCGCCACCGCCGCCATTCACCGCGCCGCCCACGGTCAATGCCTGCGCGTTGTTCAAGCTGAAGCCGTTTGCCACGAAGCTGCCGAGGGTACCGATCTGGTTCGCGCCCTGCAGCGTCGCGGCGCCCCCCGCGCTACCGGTAAAGCTGCCGGCCATGATCGCGCCGCCGCTGCTTTCGTCGATTGCGCCCGTCGAGGTGACTGTCGCGGCACCGTTGCCGGCGTTGAGCGTGCCGGCAAGGGTCAACGCTTGCGCATCCGATAGCGTGAAGCCGCTGGACGTGAAGTTGCCCAGCGTGCCAATCACGTTCGCGCCGCTCAGCGTGGTTGCACCGGCCGCGCTGCCAGACAAGCTGCCAGCCGTGATGACGCCGCTGTTGCCTTCGTTGATCGCACCGCCCGAGCTCAGCGTGGCCGCTCCCGTGCCACTGTTCACGGCAGCATTGATGGCGAGATCGCCACTACTGCCCAGCGCCACCGTGGCGCCGCTGATTGCATCGTTCACGGCCAAAACGCCGCCGGTGGTGGTCAAGCTGACGCTGGAAGCGCCACCGTTCACTGTGCCAGCGACCGTCAGTGCCTGCGTGCTGTTGAGGCTGAACCCGTTCGCGGTGAAATTGCCCAGCATCGAGATGGCATTTGCGCCGCCCAGCGTGGTAGCGCCGGCGGAGCTGCCGGTCAACGTGCCGGCCGCAAGCAAGCCTCCGCTCTGCGAGATGCTGCCTGCGCTGCTGGCCAGATTGAGCGCGCCCGCAGCAGTGACATCATTGCCGAGCGTGATGCCGTTGGCGCCGCTGAGGCTCACGTTGTTGCCGCTGAGCACACCCGCCGTGCTCAGCGTGCCGTTGCTGGAAACCAGCGTGAGATTGCCGGTGCCGGTATTGATGGCGCCGGTCAGGTTCAGCGACTGCGTGGCCGTCAGGTTGACGTCGCCATCGTCGTTATCGGTCAGGCCGGCAATGGTCAGGTTTGCATCGGTAATGGATACGCCATCGCCGATGGCCGTTACCGCGCCGACGAAGTTGTTGCCGCCGTTCGTAAGATCGATCGCATGATTGCCGGCATTGAAAGAGGAAGTGCCGGTTACGCTGAATGCGCTGGTTTGCTTGATGTCGCCGGCGCTGGTCGTCACCGACAGGTTGCCGTTGATGGTGAGCGCGTTCGCCGTGAACGTGCTGCTTTGCGTGGTAAGGCCACCCAGCGAAACGGCACCACCGAACGTGAGCGCGCCACCGGTGGCGACCGAAAGCGCGCCAGAACCGCTCACCGTGGAAGCAAAATCGATATCGCCATTACCGCTGCTGGTAAGCGATGGGCTGCCGCCAAACGCCACGGCACCGTTGTAAGTCTGGCTGCCTACGGTGGTGACGTTGTTGTCCAGCGTCAGCGTGCCGGTACCGTTCTGGGTGAAGCTGCCGCCGCCGCTGATCGCACTGGTTACGGTGAGGTTGGTGCCGCTGTCGGTTTGCAGCGCGCCGCCACTGCTGCCCAGCGTTATCGTCCGGCCCAGCGTAAAGCTGGCGGTGTTTTCCAGCGTGCCGCCGTTGAGCGTGACGCCGGTGCCGCTCGCACCCAGGTTGCCGTCGCTTGAGATCGCCAACGTGCCACCGCTGACGGTAGTGCCGCCGCCGTAAGTGTTCGCGCCGCCCAAGGTCAGCGTGCCGCTGCCCATTTGCGTGACCGATCCGGTACCGGAAATGACCGCACCATAGTTCACGTTGCCGCTATGGTCGAACACCAGCGCACCGTTGTCCGTGGTAATGCTGACGACGGAACCGGTCGTTCCGCCATTGCCCAGCTGCAACGTGCCGGCGCTGATCGTCGTACTGCCCGAAAAAGTATTGTCGTTGGTCAGGATCAACGTACCCGTGCCCGCCTGGGTCAGCGTGCCGGTGCCGGAAATCAGCCCGCCGTAAGTGACGGTACCGGCCTGGTCGAAGACGAGGGCACCGTTGTCCTGCACGTTGCCGGCAAACGAAACGCCCGTACCCAGCGTCAGCGTGCCCGCGTTGATCTTGGTGCCGCCGGTGTAAGTGTTGGCACCGGAGAGCGTTTCCGCGCCGCTGGCCAACACGAGGCTGCCGCCCGTACCACCGGCAATGCCGCCGTCGCTTATGGCTCCGCTAAAACTGCCGGACGCACTGCTCAGGGTGAGCGCCCTGCGACCCAGCTTCACCGTCCCATTGCCCGACAAACTGACAATGCTTGCCCCGCTGCTGGTGCCCGAAATATCGAACGCGCCGTTGTCGAGGACGCTACTGGAATGAGCGATGCTGCCACTGCCCGAAAGCGCAAGCGTGCTGCCATTGATCGTGGTGGCGCCGGTATATCCATTCGAACCTGACAAGGTTTCCATACCGCTCGTCAGCACGAGGCTGCCGCCAGTCCCGCCAGCGATACCCCCATCGTTGATGGCACCGCTGAAATTGCCGGAGGCATTGGTCAACATAAGCGCGCGGCTGCCCAGATCTACCGTGCCGGCCCCGCTCAGGGTGGCGATGCTTATACCGCCGCCCGCGCCGGAAATATCGAAAGTGCCGGCATCGCTTACGCCAGAGCTGCCCACGCTGCCAGCGCCCGACAAGGCCAGCGTGCTGCCGCTGTCGATGGTGGTGGTGCCGCTGTAGGCGTTCGCGCCGGTCAGCGTCAACGTGCCGGAGCCTGATTGGGTCAACGAACCCGCGCCGGAAATCACGTTGCCGTAATTGAGGTTGCCGCTCACATCGAATACGAGCATGCCGTCGTTCGTTATCGGTCCAGTGATGGAACCCGTGCTTCCTCCATTGCCCAGTTGCAGGGTGCTGCCCGCGGCGATCGTGGTGCTGCCGGTGTAGCTGTTCGTGCCCGCCAATATTTCGGAGCCGCCTGACAGCTTGAGGCTGCCGCCCGTACCCGCAACGATGCCGCCATCGGCGATGACGCCGCCGAAGGTATCGGCGGCATTGGTCAAGGTGAGCGCTTGGCTGCCTAGATTGACGTTGCCCGCGCCGCTCAGGCTGCCGATGCTTGCGCCGCTCGTTGTGCCGGAGATATCGAACGTGCCCGCGTCGCTGACGCTCGAATTGGCCAGGCTGCCGCTGCCGGACAACGCCAGCGTGGCGCCGTTGTCGATGGTGGCCAGGCCGGAATACGTATTGGCCCCGGTCAGCGTCAGTGTGCCGGTGCCTTGCTGTTCGACCGAACCAGTGCCCGAAATCACGCCGCCGTAGCTCATGGCGGTGTTCTGGTCGAACACCAGTGCGCCGCTGTCTGTGACGTTGCCGCTGATCGAAACACCGGTACCGCCATTGCCTAATTGCAAGGTGCTGCCCGTGGCAATCGTGGTGAGGCCGGTGTAGCTCGCCGTCGTCAGCGTCAACGTGCTTGCGCCTTGCTGGGTCAGCGCACCGCCGCCGGAAATCGCGCCGGCGAAGGCCAGGTTGCTGGGCTCGTCGAACACCAGCGTACCGTTGTCCAGCACGTTGCCGTTGATGGTGCTGCCGGTGGTTCCATCACCTAGTTGCAGGGTGCTGCCCGCGTCGATCGTGGTGCCGCCGGTATAGCCTTTCGCACCGATCAGCGTTTCCGAGCCGCCCGCCAACACCAGGCTGCCACCGGTACCGCTGACGATGCCGTTGTCGTCGATGCCGCCGTTGAACGTGCCGGCAGCAGCCGTCAAGGTAAGCGCCTTGCTGCCCAGGTTGACCTGGCCGGTACCGCTCAAGCTGGCGATGCTTGCGCCGCTGGTGGTGCCGGAGATATCGAAGGTGCCATTGGCAGTTACGCCATTGGAACCGGCCACGCTGCCGCTGCCGGACAACGCAAGCGTCGTGCCGCCGTCGATCGTGGTACTGCCACGGTAGGTGTTCGCGCCCGTGAGCGTCAGCGTGCTGCCTTTTTGCTCCAGCGAGCCGGCGCCGGAAATCACGCCGGCATAAGTCGCGCCAAAAAGGGGTTCGTCGAATATCAATGCACCGCTATCTATGATGTTGCCGGCGACCGAGCCGGTGCTGAAGCCGTTGCCCAGCTGCAAGGTGCCGGCATTGATCGTCGTATCACCGGTGTATGTGTTCGCATTGGTCAGCAACAACGTGCCGGCACCGGTCTTGCTCAAGCCGCCGCTGCCGCCGATGACACCGCTCAAGGTTACGGTGCCGCCACCGTCGGTTTGCAGGGTGCCGCCACCACCGTTCAACGTGACGGTGCCGCTTAGCGTCATCGACGCCGTGCTTTCCAGAGTGCCGCCGCCAAAGGTGAGGCTGTTGCCGCCAGCCCCCAGGTTGTTGCTGCTGGACACCACCAGCGTGCCGGCGTTGAAGGTGGTGCCGCCGCTGTAGGTATTGGAATGCGTCAACGCCAGCGTGCCTGCGCCCGTCTTGGTGAGGCCGCCGCTGCCGCTGATGGTGCTGCCCAAGGTCAGCGTATTGCTGCCGTCGGTTTGCAGCGTGCCGCCGCCGCTGTTCAACGTCACCGCCTTGTTCAGCGTGAGCGTCGCCGTGGTTTCCAGCGTGCCACCGCCAAAGACCAGGCGGTTGGTCGACCCAACATTGCTGCTGCTGGATATCGCCAGCGTGCCGCTATTGAGCGTGGTGTTGCCGGTATAGGTATTGGCGCCACCCAGGGTTTCGTTACCGCTCGTCAGCATCAGCCCGCCACCATTGCCGCTGATGGCACCACCGAAGGTGTCCGCGGCATTGCTCAGCGTGAGCGTCCTGCTGCCGAGAATCGCCGCCCCGCTGCCCGACAGGCTGGTGATGCTCGCTCCGCCGGTCGTGGTCGAAATGTCCAAGGTACCGTTGTCGACGATCTTGCTGGAGCTTGCCACGGCGCCCGATCCCGAGAGCGTGAGCGTGCCGGTGCTGTCGATCGTCGTAGCACCCGTGTAGCTATTGGCGCCGCTCAGTATTTCTGTGCCGCCCGATACAGTCAGGGCACCCAGGTTGCCGCTGATCGCGCCACTGAAGGTATCCGACGCATTGCTGAGCGTCAGCGTGTTGCCGCCCAGGGTTACCGACCCGTTGCCCGAGAGGCTGGCGATAGTGACGCCGCCGGTTGCGTTGGTGATGTCGAAGATGCCCGCATCGCTTACACCAGCCAGGCTGGCTATGCTGCCGGCGCCCGACAGTGCAAGCGTGGCGCCGCTGTCGATCGTCGTGGCGCCTGTGTACGTATTCGTGCCGGACAGAATCTCTTGGCCATGAAATACCTCGAGACTGCCGCCGCCGGTATTGCCGTCGACAATAGTGCCACCGAAGGTACCGGCCGCGTTGCTCAAGGTCAGCGCGTTTCCGCCCAAGGTCACCGTTCCGTTGCCGGCCAGGCTGACGATGCTTGCTCCACCGGTAGCAGAGATGTCAAACGTGCCGCTGTCGTTAATCGTGCTGGAATCGGCCACGCTGCCACTGCTGGAGAGTGCCAGTTTGCTGCCGGCTGCGATCGTGGTGCCGCCGGTATAAGTGTTGGCGCCCGTCAACGTCAACGTGCCCGCGCCTTGCTGGGTTAACGTTCCCGAACCCGAAATCACTCCGCCGTAGCTCGCACTGCCAGCCTGGTTGAACACCAGGGAGCCGTTGTCGGTCAGGTCACCAAGGATTGACGCACCGCTGCTTCCCAGTGTCAGCGTGCCGGCGCTGCCAATGATGGTGGTGCCGCCGGCGACGGCGTTGCTGCTTCCATTGGTCGTTGACGGCTCAAGCACCAGGCTGGCTGTTCCCGTGAGCGTTACGGGGGCATTGATATTGACGTTGTTGGCTGCCGTCAAAGTGAGCGTATGGCTGCTCCAGCTCACCGTGTCGTTGACGTTGACGTTGCCGGACGTTCCTCCAACTGTGCCACTGCTGGATTGGATGGCCACGTTGCCATTGGCCAACTGCGAACTCAACAAGGCGCCCGTTATGTCCCCACCGCTGGCCGCTATGGTGAAATCCACCGGATCGATTAACCAGTTGCCACTGTGCCCTCGCGGCGCCAGCGTGTTGACGCTTGTGCCATCGGCAATGTGCACCTGTTCGCCCGACGTTTCGATGCTGCCGCCATTGCCGCCGTTCGCGCCGCCACGCGCACTGAAAGTGCCGGCAACCGTATTGCCCTGGCTGCCCCACGTCGCGATGGAGCCGCCATTACCGTTCGCCGTGGCGTCGGCATTCAACGTGGCGCCTGCTTCGACGATGGTGTTAGCCGCTTGCATCAAGCCTTCGCCGCCGTGCGCGCCGCCGCCGATGCGAATGCTGCCACCGCCGTTGGCGCCGGAGGCATTTATCGCGCCGCTGACGTCCACGTTCTGGTCGGCCAGCACCTGCACGCTGCCGCCTTCGGCACCGGAGACATCGATGGTGCCGCTGGTAACGGCATTGCCGCCGCTGGCAATCAACTGCACCTTGCCGCCACTGGTGTTGATGCCGCCGGCCTGGATCACGCCGCTATTGTTCACCAGGTCGGTGAACAGATCCTTCGCCGCGGAAGCCTGCAGCACCACCGTACCGTTGTCCGCTTTCAACGCGCCTTTGTTGGTAACCGCCGCTTCGTCGGCATCCAGGCGCTTTTGCAGCGCACCGGTAACCTGCACATTGATCAAGCCATCGCCGTCGAAATCGAGCACGGCGCGGTCGGCGCCGTCGAGATTGATGTGCCCGTAGTTGGCGACGATAAGGCCATCGTTGGCGACCTTTCCGCCGATGAGATTTATCGAGCCGCCGCTGGCCGCTTCGATGGTGCCGTGATTGACGATGCCGGCGCTGCCGCCATGTGCGTCGAGATTGAAATGGTTCGCCAGAAAATCACTGGGCGTCAAATCCAGCGTGCTCGCCACCAGGCCGCCGACATTCACCTGCGAATTGCGGCCGAAGATGATGCCGTGCGTGTTGATCAGGAAGATCTGGCCGTTCGCATTGACGTGGCCGAAGATCTGGCTGGCGTTCTGGTCGAGAATGCGGTTGAGCGCCACCGAGGTGAACGATGGCTGCTTGAAGATGACCGAGGCGTTTTCGCCAACGTTGAAGGTCTGCCAGTTCAACGCCAGCATCTGCGATTTCTGCACGACGGTGGTGTTGGCGCCGTTCTGTGCGATCGAACCGCTGCCGCCGACGATCGAACCGCCGGTCGGCGTGGTGTTCGCCGCAACGTGGCCGCCCGCAAACGCTTCGCCGCCGCAGGCGAAAAGCCCCAGCAGGGAAATCAGGCTGGCCGGTAACAACTTGCGTCGCAGGGCCGGCAATCCATGCGCGTGACGTGACGTGTGCTGCTGCTTGCCAATGCTCGTATTCATGATGGCCTCCTTAGAACGTCAAGCCCATACGTCCGTATACGTGGTAACCGTGACGATCCGTTGCCGCCTGGCTGCCCAGGGGTATCGCACCGTCGAGATGGAATTCGAAGTGGTGGAACTGTGGAATGCGGAAAATGAAACCGGCACCGAAACCGCTGAAATTGAGCGGCGGAACCGTGCTGCTGTGATCGGCGCCGGCGGTAAAGCCGCGGGCGTAATCCAGGAAGGTTTCCAGCTCAAGCACTTCGCGCCAGGGACGCGCGTAGAACGGCGACGGCTTGTTGCCGATGAACGGCGCGTCCACGTGGTATTCGAGCGAAGTGTAGTAACCGCGATCGCTTAGGCCATCGGCAATCGGATACGAGCGCACGCTGTCCGGACCGCCGATCACGAACTGCTCCATCGGCACCAGGGCATCCGGCGTCCACTGGCCGGTGAACTTGAAATACAAGCGCTGCGATGGCGTCAGGAACTGCAGGCGCGTGTACGACACCTTCGCCACGGTGAAATCATGCGCGTGGTTGGGCGCAACCAGGTCCGGTTCCTTCGACTGGTCGTTGAGCGATTTGCGCACGTCCACCTGCAACAGGTCCACGCCGTGGAAACGCCGGTCGGTGTGGTTCATGGCATAGCCAAGCTCCAGCACGTTGAAGCGCTCGTCCGACAGCTGCATGCCTTGCGTGCTCAGCTTGGATTCTTCGCGCATGACGTGCAGCGTCGCCTGCATCTTCATGTCGTCGGTATTGAGGAACTTCCAGTCGCTGCCGGCGAACTGCGTCGTGGTCGGGCCGCGTACTCTCAAGGCGGCAAAACCGTCGGAACTGATCTGCAATTCGCTGCGCGTCACGCCACCGGTCATGCTCAACCCGGGCACCACCACCAGCGGCGCGGTATAGGCCAGCGAACCGTAGGCGTTCTGGTTGGGATCCAGCGCGTAGTCCACATTGGCCGACAAGCTGTCGCCAATGCCCAGCGGGCTGTTCCACGTCACGCCGGCCAATGCGCGATAGCGGCCAGTGAGCGAGGTGCCGTAATCGTCCGCACCCAGCGTAAAGGTGAACGGATTCTTCGCCTCGTGCGCGACCATGACCAGGTCGGTGTCGCCCGTTTGCCGGCCCGGCTGAAACGTGGAAGCAACCGTCACGCCCGGCAGATCGCGCACATACAGCAGCGCGGAATCCACCGTGCTCTTTTGCAGCGGTTTGTCTTTCAGTTGCTGCGCCGGTGCAGCGATCACGTCGGCGTAATAACGCTTGTTGCCCTTGACGATGATGCGCCCGACGCGCCCTTCCAGGATCTGGATCTGCACCATCTGGTCGCTGCCGATGGTCTGCGCCGGCAGGAAGGCGTCGGCCACGATGAAGCCGGCCTTGCGATAGCGCTCGGTAATCTTGTCGGCCACGCCTTGCATCTGCGCAAAGCTGAGCATCGCCGGTTGCGAGGAGCTGCCGCCCAGCGCGCGGTACTGGTCGTTGACCAGTGCCTGGATGCTGTCGAAGGTGATGCCCGCAGCCGGGTGATCGCCCACGCCGTCAATACGGAAGCCGCGTACGGCAATCTTCTGCGCGCTGCTTTCGCGCTGGCTTACCGGCGGCACCACGCCCGCTGCGCTAGGCGCCGATGCCAGCGAGGCATTGCCCTCTTCGCTTGCCGACGCCACCGCGCTGGCGGCCGCCTCTGCATTGGCGGGGCGCGCAGTCTTCGCCGGCGGCCCCAGGCTGTACGTGGCGAACTGGTCGGCCAGGTAAGCATGCGCTTGCGGGTAGCCCGCCTTCTGCAAAGCCGCGGTAATGCGCTCGGCCAGCGCCTGCAGGTGCGCATGATCCGGCGCCCCTGCTCCCGCTGCCTTCCGGTATTCACCGTCGATGATTTTCTGGATGTCCGGCGCCGATGCCGGTACGCCGCTAATCAAGATCTGTCCCGGCGCGGGCGCACCTTGCGCCCAGGCCGAGCCGCCGCCCCAAGCCAAAGAAACCCCGGCCAAAGCCAACGCTGCTGCCATGCATGCAATCCGCACGATACTTGTCCTCTGAATCGAAACGCGGTGGTGCTTGTGGGTAAAGGAGCGCACCATGCGCTCCCCGTCGATCAACTTATGTTTGCGAAACCCTTGCTGCCGAATCGCAGGTTCATGCGCCTGCATTCGGTGTGATGCGTTGCTCTGAACCCGCGCGCCGCCGCAAGGCGCGGCGGCCGGCCAGGTTCTTCAAATCAACCGCTTTCCCCTGCTTCCGGCGATAACCGGGGCTTCAGTCAAACACATCGAGCCAGGTATCCAAGATCGATCCGGAATGCCTGGCATCGCGCATTTGACCGCATCCCGAACATCACCGGGATGAGGTGTGTCGCGGAGCCTGAATTCCAACCCTGATTCCCCCTGCTGCGCCTTACCGGGCGCGACGGGAGTGCCTATGATGCCTCCGTTCGATGCCGTGTTCCAAGTCTCGAAATGTATATAACGATTGTGATCACGGCATTACTCTTGCTTTGTAATCGTAGGTTGGGTTGCCCGGGGCTTGATCCGGGGGTGATCCAACATTTTGAAAGCGATGGGTCGGGCCACTCCAGGATCACGTCCGGCAATCCAACCGACGCCTCGACTTACTCGCAAACCGCGAAAGTTTGCCCCTTATCGTTGCCGTACACCGAACACTTCTTTGCAATCTTGGGCACCTGAAGCGTTACCGTCTTCTGCGTTTTGGCATAGTGACAAACGAAATACAGGGATTCGCCTCTGTCCTGCGCACCCTTTTGATAAAGCGGCAGCGTCCAGGCCATTTCCTTGTCGGTGTCGGGCATCAAATCGGCCAGATTGCCGGGCGGACCATCAAACAAGCTCGCGTCAGCCAACGGGTAGGCATGCAGGTTGTCTTTGATCGTGGCAGGACAGCTTATCGATGGCGCAGCACATGCCGATATGCACGTGGACGCAAGTGCAAATGCCATCAGGTATTTACTCGACGACATAATAATTATTTCCGTCGTTTTCGATTCGGGGCGCTTGCCTGAAATACATGACGCGCTCGTGGACATTGGTGGGAACCTTCGCCGCCTTGCCGCCCATCATCTTGGTGCTCATCCACTGGTCGAGCACACGAATGCCGTGCACGTCCTGGCCGAGGTAAATAGCCACATGCGAGCTGCCATCCGTATGGTTTCCATAGGCACCATTCGCATCAAAGGTGGCAATCGCTGCCCCGGCCTGCAGGGAAAAATTCCCTTTCACCAGGGCGCCACGTTTCCAGAGGCGGGTCTGCGGCATATTGGCTGCCAATTTCGCAAAGGCTACGCACTGGCCATTTCCTACCGACTGTCCAAGAAACTGCTTCGGATTGCTTGCTACGTACATCTTCCTTGTCTCCATGTGCCGATGATACATCCGCCCAGTAGGCTGGGATGGCAGTCCCCGCTTCTTGCTTTCGCCTAGGGATGCTAAGCGCTTACATCACCTGGTTATCGAAGTTCGTAATTTGATCACCAGATTGACTTGGCCTGCGATTGCAAGCGCTCCAACAAGCCTCCAATTTCAAGAAAATCATTCCCAGCATCGGCACCCTCATCTTCGTCGTCGGAAGTCTCAGCCAAGACCTTGAGGCGCTGCATTTCCCTAGTCAGCGCTTCGAGCACAGCGCGACTCTCCCAATCAAGCAGCGAGATAGTAAGTTCTCTCAAGTGAGCCATTGATGCGACCTTCTTCCCGTAACGTCCTGATGCTGGGATTTCATCCCAGCCTACGAAGGCCCCATAGCCAATACGCCAAGCCTGCGCACACGATGGCGAGCAACGCCAGCGCGACGATCACCCATTTCCACATCGCGCGCCGTGGTGCCAGCATGTCAACCAGCACGTCGTTGCCCGCACCAGGTGCCGCTTGCCGACGCTCCGTCGTCGCCGCGCGCACGATCGCATTGCGCGCCGTCACCACATGGCTATCGCGCAATGCGCCCAACAAATGGCGGCGGCGCGAGCGGTATTCCTCGCGCGTCAGACGGCCAAGCCGATGCGCTTCATCGAGGGCGCGCAGGCTCTGGTTGACGTGGTGTTCGCGGTCGCTCATTTCAGTTCCCTCAACACTCGGAACCCCACATCTTTTTGTGCGGCGCCGCTGTCGTCGCGGCGCGCGTTGACGGTGCAATCGGACCAATAGCTGGTGAAGCTGCCGCCACGTACGCTGGCGCCGCCGCCGCTGGTCACCCATTCCCACACGTTGCCGGTCATGTTCACCAGGCCCCATGGATTGGCTTCGCGTCCACGCGCGGAAATGGGGGCGCCGGTGTTGTCGTCACCGCTGCCAGCCGTGGGCGGAATGCAGTTGCTGTCGGAGGCTTGCGACCAGTTGCCGCCGCCTTTGGCGGCATGCGTCCATTCCGCATCGGTGGGCAAGCGGTACACGTAGCCGCCGCTGGCAGAACTTAGCCATGCGGCATAAGCCTTGGCTTGTGCCAGCGTGATGTTGCTGATAGGCAAGCTGCCGCCTTCCGGATCGTCGGACGTCTTGGCCGAGCACTGTCCGGTGGCGCTGCAGAAGCGGTTGAATTCGGCAACGGTGATTTCAGCGCGCGACAAGGCATACGGCTTGCCCCCGGACACACCCGGAATCACCACCAGCGACGGGCCGCGACGCTGGCCCAGGGCGTCGAAGCAGACCTTGCCCTTGCCGATCAAATCGGATTGATTGCAAGGATCGCTGCCAGCCGTGGCGGCCGTGTTCGGCGTGGCGAGGTTGGCCGACGCGGGGGCGCCATTGGTAGCCGTTGCAGGCTTGCCGTTGGCTGCGCTTTTTCCGGCCGCGGCACCTGGCGTCGGCGTGGGCTGATTCGGCGTGGCTGCTGGCTGCGTGGGATTGCTCGGTGGCGGCGTGGACGCGGCAGCGGCGCTCGCCTTCATGCTGTCCAGCAAATCGGCGAGCGTACCTTGCAACGCGCCGCGTTGTTTCAGGTCGGCTTCCAGCTGCTTCAAGCCATCCGCGTCGACCCTGCGCGCATCGGCCAATTGCTTCTGCATGCGATCCAGGTCGCCGGCGCTGATCGGCTTGCCACGCGCGGTCATCACCGCCGCCAGCAAGTCGTAGCGCCCCTTGGCATTACGCAGATCCGGACGCGCGCCCAATGATTTCATGCCCTTGCCCAGCAACTCGGAGGCACTTTGGTAACGGCCGCGCTGCACTGCCGTTTTTGCCTGATCGAGATATGCAGTCGCGACCAGTTGCGGACCTTCCTGGGAAAGGAACGCGTTGTCCGGTTGCAAGGTGCGGATGCGCGCCAGCGATTCCTCGGCCTTGCCGATGTCGTTGGCCGCGGCGGCACGCTTGACCGATTCGATGCGCGAGGTGACTTCCGCGGCGATGCTTTCCTGGTTGAGTTGCGCCTGCTGTTGTTGCAGCAAACCATCCAGACGGCTGCGCTGCGCACGCAGTGCGCTCGATTGCGGCGCGTACTGCAAGCCCAGGTTGACCAGGTTGCTGGCCTGTTGCCATTGCAGTGGGTCGTTTTGCTGGCCGGCCTGGGTGGCGATGGCGCTGGCCAGGTCGTTCACCAGCTTGCGTGTATCCGGCGCGTTGTCGCTGCGCAGCGTGCTCATCACGTTGGCAACTTGTTGCTGCCATTCCGCGTTGATCGATGGCTTCGCAATCAAGGTGGCCAGCGACTTGCGCGCTTCCGGCAGGCTTTGCGCTGGCGCAGCAGGCTGTGTCGGCGTTGCTGCCAGCGTGCCGCCGAGCGCCGTCAATTGTGCCTGGCGTTGCTTCAAGCGAGCCGAGTTGGGGAACAGCCGCGTCGCCGTCGCCAGATCCGCCTTGGCGTCTTCCGCGTGATTGGCGGCGATGGCCTGGCCGATGGCGATGTCGTATTTCAGTTCCAGCTCGGCATTGTTGAGCAGGTCGCTGTGCGGATCGATGGCGCGGATCTGCGCCAGGGTTTCCACCGCGTTGTCGGGCTGGTTCTCGAAAATCGCGCCGGCATCGATGCGCTGGGTCAGCTGGGTATCCAGCGCATTGAGCAGTTCGTTCTTCTGTTCGTCGATCGCGCTGCGCTTGGCGTCCAAGGTCGGCGAATACAGTTTCAGCTGATCGCGCAACTGGAACACGTGCTGCGTGGCGGCGTAGTCGTAATGCTTCCGTGCCGGATCCCAATAACCGTCGATGCGGCTCAGCAGGTAATTCTGGATCGCATCGCCGTTGTCCAGCACGATGCCCTTGCGCTCGCTATCGCTCAACGTATCCAGGGCTTGCGCGGCCTGGTCTTCGCTGGCGTAGCGATCGGGCGCGGTGGCGGCGAAACGCGCCACGATGTGCTGCACGTTTCGAGCATGCAGGTAATGCGTCGCGCCCCATCCCGCCGCGACCAGCAACACCAGGGCGCCGCTGCCGTAGGCAAGCTGCGGCCCGATGCGCTCGCGCAGGCTGACGTCGCGCAGGCCTTCCACCAGGTCGACGGCTGCTTTCAGGCGTTGCTCGCCGTGGAAGGCCACCGCATCGCACAGCGCCTTGTACTGGCGCTTGGTCAGGCCTGGCACCGGCGGCGGTTTACGTCCTTCGCGCTGCGCGACTTCCGCACTGACCTTATCGAACGGATGCTTGCCGGTGAGCAGCTCGAATGCCACGCAACCCAGCGCGTAGATATCGTCGCTGGGCGTGGGCTCCTTGCCCTGGATCATTTCCAGGCTGGCGTAGGCCGGCGTGAGCGCCCCCAGTGTTCCGGCGTCGAACAAGGTCTGCTCGCCGGATGCATCGCCCGCATGTTTACCGGCGCGCGCGATACCGAAGTCGAACACTTTCGGTATGCCCTCGCGCGTCACCATCACGTTGCCGGGCTTGAAGTCCGAGTGGACCACGCCGGCGCTGTGCGCGCGCTTCAATGCCCACGCCATGCCTTCGATCAACTGGCGCGCCTCGCCCAACGGCATGCCGTTGTAGCGGTCGCGGATCAGTGCTTTCAAATCCTGGCCGTCGACGTACTCCATCGTCATGAACACGATGGTGCCGTCTTTGTCGAAATCGAACACACGCACGATGTTATCGTGCGCCAGCAATTGCGAGCGACGCGCTTCGCGTTGCAACGCGATCAGCGAGTCGGGATGGCGGCGGAATTCGTCATTGAGCACTTTCACCGCGACGTAGGGATCGCGATCGCGTGCCTCGACCTTGCGTTCGTCGCGCGCCAGGTACACCACGCCCATGCCGCCGCGGCCGATTTCGCGTTCGAGCAGGAAGCGGCCTTTCAGCAGCATGCCGACCGTGGCGTATTCGCCGCCTTCGGCCTGTGCAACGCGTGCCCAGGTGTCGCGGTTGGAGCTGCCGGAATGGCTGCTGGTGTTGTGGCCGGTGTTCTGGGTGTTGGTGGAAGGGCCGGAAGCAGGCTTGACCACCGTGGCCTCGGCATCGCCCGTCGCCATCGCCATGGCTGGCTTGACCTGCGTGACGTCGGCTTCTGCGGGCGATGGCGGTTTGACCACGGTCGCATCGTCAGCCGTGATGGGTGCAGATTGCTGTACGGCCTTGAGCTTGGCGAGCAGCGCGCGTGCGATGGCTGCCGGCAGCGTGCCTTCCTCGCCCATGCGCTCAAGCAGGGCGATGTCGTCGCGATGAACCTCGTCCGGCTGCGGACCGCGTTCGCCGAGCGCGTCGAACAGCTCCGGCAGTTTGCGCCGGTGGGCGATGAGGTCGTCGATGAGTTCGGCGAGAGAGATCATGGGGTGTGCTTGTTCTTCTTAATGTCAACGCCGAAGGTTCGTCGCCCCGGCGAAGTTTCAAGTATTCCGGTGAGCAGCAGCGTGCTTTCGCGGGAATGACAGCTATGAGAATGGGGGATACATTGCATAGGCCTAATCCCGCAACCGCACGACAACCGCTGAAATGTTGTCCCGCCCGGCCCTGTTCAAAGACAACTCGAACAACCTCGCCAGCACCATCTGCGGGTCGTTGTGCTCGCGGTACTCCTGATCAAGTTCGGCATCGGAGAGCTCCTTGTTGATACCGTCACTGCACAACAGGAACGCCATGCCAGGCCGGCTACCCGTCACCACCCAATCCACGAACAACTGTTCCTCGGCGCCGATCGCACGCGTCAGCACGCCGGCTCCCGCCGGTTGCGCCTGGCCCAGTTGCGTCACATCGCTTTTCGCACCATGCACGTGATCGCGCGTGATCTGCCGCAGATGTCCATCCTCGAAGCAATAACCTCGGCTGTCGCCGACCCAGCCGCACAGCATGAAGTCCTTGTCGTGCACCAGCACCACCACGGTGGAACCGATCACGTCGACATTCTGCTCGCGCGCCACGCGCCGCAGTTCCGCATTGACTTGCGACAGGGTATCTTCGATCGCCTCCACGAAGTCGAACACGTCGCCTTGCCGCGGCAGCGCGCGCAGGCGGTCCACGATCATGCCGCTGGCGACGTCGCCGGCGGTATGGCCGCCCAAACCATCGGCCACCACCCACAAGCCGACGTCGTCGCGCACCAGGATCGCATCCTCGTTGTGCGCGCGGACTTTGCCGGTGTCGGTGTGGCCGACGGATTCGTAGCGTAAGGTCATGCAGTCACCTCGATCACGGCCAGCGGCCAGCGGGCCGGTTCGCTGCCAAGCCCGGCGGCGGCGGCGATGCGTGCGCGCGCCTCTTCGCAGGAAGACATGGCCAGCGCACGCGCATACACGTCCGGTGCGAGTTGCACCAGGTTTTGGGTGGCAACCAACAGCAAACGATCACCCGCTTCCACCGCACATACCACTTCGTCGCACAGCGGTTCGGTGGGCCCGCCCAAGCCCGACGCCACCGGTGCGGCACGCGTGAACAGCAGATCGTCGAAGTCGCCGCCCAGTGCGTTGCCATCGCCGGGCGTCGCCGCCGAGGCGAACAGGGATTGCAGCGAACCTTTATGCCAGTGCCATGCCGCAGCGGTGCCGATGCGCAGCAGGTTGGCCCAGCGCCGGGTGATATGCACGGCGATCACCGAGCCATCTTCCGGCACCGGGTTGATCAGGTCTTCGCTGCGCTCACGCAACCGCGGATGCAAGGCCAGCAAGCGCTGGCTCAACACCTTCAGATCGCCGGCCAGCTCGTCCGCGCGCAGCTCGTTGGCGACTTGATTGGCGGCCGCGGCAGCCTGCCGGCGCTCATCGGCGACACCTTCATCAGCGGCCACCAGGGCCAGCGCGATATCGCTGCGATAAGTGGTGGTGGCACCGTTGCTTTGCGAAGGCGGCGCGCCCTCGCCGGCTGCCATGCCGGCGGCCACCGACATCGATACCGACGGCACCAGATCGGCGAACAATTCGCTCAAGTCGTCCGGCAGCACCGTGCGTGTTGGTGGCGCCACGACCGGCGCCGTCACGGAAACATGCGGTGCGTGGTGATGCTGATGCGGCGTGTCTTCGAACGTACCGAGCGTCTGCCAACCCTCGTCCGCGTACTGCGCATCGAGAAAGCCGGCATAGCTCGACGGTTCCGGCAGACCGCGCGTCACCAACACGCTGGCCGGTACGTGGCCGCCGCCTTGCGTCCACCACAGGCACCAACCGCTGCCGCTCTCGCTGACGCGCGTCCACAAGCGCGCAAGAAAATCGCCATCGGCGCGTGCGCGCGGCAGCGGCATGCGCCATTGGCCGGCGTTGTGGAACGCGACGTGCTCCAGGCCATCCACCATCCATGATGCCGGCGCCGCCAGCGGCATGCCGGCGAGGGCAAGCAATTGCGCGTCGAAGGTTTCGACACTGGTGGTGGCATCGGATTGCGCGGCGACGTGCACGTGTTCCATGGCGGCGAACCAGCGTTCGCCATCGCGCAGGGCTTGCGCGGCCATCGCAGCATCATCCAACGGCACCGCAATCACCATCGGGAAACTGCGGCCCACGCGATCGCCGGCCGGCCCCATCACGCCCGTCCATGCCGATGCGCCGCATACACCAGGCGACAACAGGAATCGCCATGCAGGGCTGCTGCGATAGGCATGCTGCCAGGCAGTGCCCAGCGCCTGGCGGCTTGCGTCCACCGCGCGCTCGAAGTGTTGATCCCACACATCCACGAAGGACGACGGCAAGCGGCGCTGCACGAAGTCGCCCGCGCTGGGAAGTTTGCCGAAGAATCCCGCCCCTGTCGGATTCATCGCTTATGGCTCCGAACTTAGTGGCGATCCCCACTTACCGTCATCCCAGCGAAAGCTGGACTGCGAAGGCAGGATGCCGTAGCGAACGCCGAAGGCGGCCCGAAGGGCAGATGGCAGGAGCCATCTGTAATCCAGCGACCTTGGGCTCGAAAGGCACTCGACTCCAGCGTTCGCTGGAATGACGAACGTGGCGTTTCCGGCGGCCTGGTCGTGCTTAATTTCGCAGCACTGATTCATGTCCAGCTCAACCTCCACACCTGAAACGTTGCACGGTGGTATTGAGGAAGGGATTCTTCAGGTTGTCCGCCTGCACGGTGACTTTGGCGACATGGCCGCCAAAGTTGAAGCTGGCGAGATAGCGCAGGTCGGACTGCTTTTGCAGGTTGGCGGCCTGCATGGCATGGAAGAACGCCCAATCGCCCTGGTAGTCGAACGTGCTGAGCAAATTGCCGCTCGTATCCCATGCGGAAATGCTCACGTGGCCAGGCTGCGGACCAGGCCACTTCATGCCCATGCTGCTGGTGCTGCCCGGCTGGTATTCGAACTTCTGCCCGTCGATCGTGATGGCCAGTTTGCCGATGCCAGGATCGAGCGATGGCGCAACCAAGGTGAAATCCACCTCCGGCGTGGCGCCGTTGTTGCGGAAGTACATCTGCTTGATGCTGTCGGCCAGTTGCATTTGCGCGAGCATGCCGGGCGAACCGCTCACTGCGCCGGGGCCGGTTTTCCACTTCCAGGTCGGGCCACTGGCATCCACCAGCTTGTCCAGCGTCTGTTTGTAGAAGCTGTCGAAGCGGCCACCATAGCCGAACAATTCGCCGAAGTTCTGCAAGGGAATATCCGTGGCGCTGTTCGGCGAGAACGGATAACGGCCACGCGTGAAGTCCGCGCAATCCTTGCCGGCCGTCTGTTGGAACGCATCGCCGAGCGCACCGCTGGTGCCGGTGGCGACCAGCGCCTGGCTCTTGCCAGTCAACGCAGCCACCCAACCGGAAACCGGCGGCGGCAGTTGCGAGGCTTCCTGCTGCGCCATCAGCAATTGCGGATTGGGTTGGCCCGCCGCGCTGCTGAAATCGGTCATGGTCAGCAAGGTCTTGCTGAGTTGGTCGAGCACGCTCAGTGTATGGTCGATCGGCGTGCTGCCGGGTCCGCCCTCGGTGAGCTTGTTGAGCGTGTCGAAGTGCGCGGCGATCTCATCGCCTGGTTTGGCGGGCGCGGCCTGCCCTTCGCCGCCATTGGCTTTGACGCCGGCACTGGCCAGCGCGCGCATCACGGCCGTTTGCTCCGCACGCTGTTCGGCCTTCTTTTCCGCGGCTTTCTTCAAGGCGCCTTCCGCCTTGTCGGCATCGCTTTCCGGCGGCGCACGCAGCAGGTCGTGCGTGTTGTCGCGCACCACCATCAGCAGCGATTTCAGCGGCGAACTGGGGCCTGACAGTTTCGCTGCGGTGGCGCTGGCATCCTGGATATTGGTGATGGGCTGCAACTGCAGATCGTTGAGCAACGCATCCCACACCTTGATGTAATCCTGCTGATACAGCGCCAGCACCTGTTGCGCGAGCCTGGCCTGCTGGATCGCATCGATCTTGCCTGTACCGAACACCCAATCGTCCTGGGTGAATTGCTTCACCGCTGCTTCGATGCCCTTGTTCACCTCCATCGCGAACACCGGCTGCGTGTAGAGCGCCGGGATCGGCTCGGACAGCGGCGCACCGCTGCCGCGGCGGAATACGTTGCCGAGCAGGCCCAGCTCCTTGTCCAGCTGCAGCGGCGCGTGGTCCGAGCTGTCCATGCTGAGTTTCAAGCTGCCATAGATCAGCGTGGAAAGATCGGCCGTGCGCAGCGTGCTGCGCGCCTGCTCCACCAGTTGATCATCCAGGTGCAGCGGACGCAGCTGTCCCGGCTGCCCGACCAGTGCATGGAAGTGCTTGCCCAGCGCCTTTTGCAGCACGGCATCGTTGGGGAAGATCTTGCGCCATTCGATATCGGTGAGCGCCACTAGCTCATCGGCGTTCTGGTGCTTGGGCTCGCCCAGCATCAGATAGCCTTTGAGGTAGTAGTACAACGCCTGCGGATCGCTCGCGCTGGTGGTCAGCCCGGTGCGGAACTGCGATGCCACGCCAGGCAGCAGCAGGCCGTTGAGTTCGCGCACGTAGGCGTCGTGCACTTCGCTACCTACCGCGTGGCCCTGGAACAGGCCGAAACGCATCGACAGCGGCACGTTGTCTTTGTACTGCTGCGCAATGTCCTGCACGCCGGACAAACCTTCCAGCCGTTCCAGCACGCGCGCGAAATAATCCTTCTGCGTGGTGGCACCGGAGACGTCGCTGGTGGCCGGATAGTTCTTCAGCGCATCTTCGACCTGCGTAAGGTACGCACTGTTGCGCCCATAGCTTTCAAGGAAACCGGCCAGCAACAGCACCGTCACGACCAGTACGCCCAGATACGACGCAGCCTGCAGCAGGATCTTCTGCCGCTCCAGTTTCGGATTGGTGCCGGCAAAACCGGATTCGCGAAACAGCACATCCTTCAGCAGGCGCTCGACGAAGAACGTGCGCTGCTGCGCGCCGGGTGTATGCACTTGCGCGGCATCCAGGCCGAAGGTACGCGCCACCGCCGCCATCATGCGATCGATCGGCGTGCCTTCCTGCGTGCCGGAGGTGAGGTACACGCCACGCAACAGCGGCGGCGTTCCATAGGCATAACCGGTAAACACGCCTTCGACGAACTGGCGCAGGGTTTCGCGCAATGCACCCAATTGCTGCGGGAACGACAGGATGGCGCCGCGCCGATTCGGATCGCGTTCCGCGTGCAGGCGGCTCAGGATGCGCGTGTGCAAGCGGTTCAACAGCAATTCGAATTCGCTGCTGAATTGCTTGGCCGCGCTGCCATTCATGGTCTGATCGACCGGGAACGACGCGCCCCACACCTGGCTGCGCAGTTCCGGGCTGAGATCGTCGAAGAATTCGGTAAAGCCGGCGATCAGGTCGCACTTGGTCAGCACCAGGTACACCGGCACGCCGATGCGCAACTGCGTGGACAGCTCGTCCAGACGGCGGCGGATCGCCTGCACGTGTTCCTGCATGCCGTTCTGGTCCAGCGTGAGCAAGTCGGACATGCTCATCGCGATCAGCACCCCGTTGATCGGGCGGCGCTTGCGGTATTTGCGCAGCAATTTCAGGAACTCGCCCCATGCCGAGGAATCCGCCGCCTGGTCGGATTGCTGCATGGTGTAGCGGCCGGCGGTGTCGAGGAACACCGCTTCATCGGTAAACCACCAATCGCAATTACGCGTACCGCCGACACCGCGCAGCGCTTGCTTGCCGAAGCGATCGGAGAGCGGGAAATTGAGGCCCGAATTCTGCAATAAGGTAGTTTTGCCGGAACCCGGCGGACCGATCACCACGTACCACGGCAACGTATAGAGGTTGCCGCCACGCTTGGTCTTGCGCAGCGTGTCGACCGCCTCCTGGAAGCGACCCTGCAGCTGCGTACGTTCGGCGGTGCTACGTTGGTCGCTATCGTTGCCCACGGGCTTGGCGTCTTGCGACACCATGTCGCCGGACATCTGCTGCGCCTTCTTGCGTGCACGCAGCTGCTGCACCTGCAACCAGATCGCCCATATGGCGATGATCACGATGATGGTGACCAGGCGCGCCACGGCGCCGGCCAGCGGCTGCGAATCGCCAATGCCCAGATAAGGGCCGCCGAGCCAGATCAGGATCGACAGCAGGATGATGCCGATCAGCGCAATGAACCAACCGGATTTGAACAGCGCAAAAATCTTCACAGGGTTCAATCCTCCGGAATGAACTTGATTTCCACGCGCCGGTTACGCGTGCGGTTGTCGGGCGTATCCGGCGGCAGCGCGATCGGTTGCGAGGACCCTGCGCCGCTGGATTCGATCCGCGCGGCATTGTCCAGGCCGTCGCCGAGGATCTGCGCCACGCTGTGCGCACGCGCGCTGGACAGCTCGAAGTTGTCCTTGTATTTCAGCGAGCGGATCGGCTGGTCATCGGTATGCCCCACCACGATCACCCTGCCCTGCACCTGATTGAGCGCAGCCGTGATCTTGTGCAGCAGCGGGATTTCATCCGCGCTCACGTCGACGCCGCCGGACGGGAACATGCCGGTGGCGGCAAGCCGCACCATCGCCTCGCCATCGGGCTTTTCATCCACGGTGAGCTGGCCGGCCTGCTCTTCCGGTGACAGCAGTTGCTTGAGGCTCTTGCGCGCCGGATGCAGCTGGCGCGAAGTATCCGGCGGCGTGCCGTTTTCCAGGCCGATTTGCGCCAGTTGCGCGCTGATCGGCGAGGACAATGCATTGAGCCGCGTGTAGAAGAACAGGAACGCACCGAGCAGGATCACCGCCGCAAACGCAGCCACCACCCACAGCGGCACGTAGCGGATCAGCGGATTGCGGCGGTCTTCGATGCCGCGCCAGTGCGGCGCCAGTTCGTCCGCCGGTTTGGCGCGTTGCGCCTGGATGCGCCGGTACAGATCTTCCTGGATATCGGCGAGCTTGGCGCGTCCACCCGATTCGATCTGGTAGCGGCCGGCAAAACCCAGCGCCAGGCAGATGTACATCAGTTCGATCAGGTCGATGTGCTTGGCGAAATCCGAACACAGGCGCTCGAGAATCTGGAAAAACTTGGCGCCACCGTAGGATTCGCTGTGGAAGGTGACCAGCAGCGTTTTCTGCGCCCAGCCGCTGTGTTCGCCCCAGGGCGAGTTGAGCACGGCTTCATCGAGCATGGTGCACAGCACGTAGCGCGCCGCGAGGATGGTTTGCTGCGGAATGTTCGCCGCCTGCGCGAGGGTTTCGAAACGGCGTATTTGCGCGATGGCCTGTTCGCGCAGGTGCATGGCATCCGGCGGGGCCACGCTGTGGCGCAATTGCACCGCGAGCAGCAGCAAGGGGCTGGCTGCTTGCACCAGCGGATTGGGGCCGCCTTCCAGGAACTGGTTGATTTCCGCCGATGGCGCATACGGCGCGGGTGTGCGTGCCGCGGAAGGTGGCGGCGCTGCCGGCGCAGGTGCCGGCGCGGAGCCGTGCGGACGCACGATGGTGGCGTCGCGCATGTCGTCGTTGGGGCCGTTGTTCTGGCTCATGTTCTTAATGCTCCAAGCGTGTGCCGTGCACCTTCATGGCCGTCATTCCCGCGAAAGCGGGAATCCAGTTTAAATATGGCGTGCGAAGCACACGAAATTTTTTATTATCGTGTGCTACGCACGTCGTACTTGACTGGATTCCGGCGTTCGCCGGAATGACGACTCGCTCTGAACTGGCAATGACGTACGTCATGTCCCGCCTCGAATCGCCCACAACTGCAAATCAAGCCCAGCAAATTCCTCGCCGAAGTGGAACGCGATCCCACCGGACGTCTTCAGCATCCGCCACATCTGCGAGTTCTTGTCGAATTCGAAATACAGAAAGCCGGAGTTGTATGGGATCTGCCGCGGCGCCACCGGCATCGGCGCCACCACGATGCCCGGCAACTGCAGGTTCACCAGGTCGCGGATTTTTTCCACCGGACCGATCTTCGACTGTGCCGGCAACTGGCGACGCAAGTCTTCCGATTTCATGTCTGCCTTGGCGGCGAGCACGAACGCGGCGGTATCGAGCAAGGTGAGGTCCGGCACCACCGCCACCCACACGCCGAACTTGCGCTGCTGCAACGGAATCGGCGTGGCGGTCTGTTCCATCACCGCGCTCAGGCTGTTGCGCAATGCCATGATCACCGGATCGAAACTTTCGCGTAGCAATTCATGGCGATACAGCGGGAACGCCTGTGCGCGTTTGCTCGGCGCGGTAAAGGTAGCCAGTTCGCCGGCCATGGCAACGGCAATGCGATAGAGGTCTTCCGGATGCGCAATCGGGGCGGAAGCCAGGTGCGCGATCAACGGCTGATAACGATTGACCACTTGCAGCAGCAGAAAGTCAGCGATTTCCGCCGCGCCGCCGCGATCGGTCACCGCCACGCGACTGGCCAATGCTTCGCCGCGTTGATGCAGCAGGCCAAGCAATTCGGTAAGGAAGGTCACCAGCCGCGGCACCGCCTGGCAAGTTTGCCCGGTCGGCATGAAGGTGTCGTCCAACACCACGCGGCGGTCGGCGCGGCACTCGACGATGCGCGCCAACGGAATTTGCGACAAGCCTTCCATCGGTTGCGATTGCGGCAGCAGGCGGCTGCTCATGCCGCCGACTTCCAATACGGTAAGCCCGTCCATGCTGCCGGAGGCATCGCGCACTTCGGCTTCGCGCACGCGGTAACGGAACAGTTTTTCCGGCGCGGCTTCCGGGCGTCCACTGTCGGGTTGCGTGGGCGAACGCAGCGGCAAGGTGAGATATACCGTTTGGTCGCGCCAGTTCGGATCCACGTCCAGCGCGGGCGGCAGTGGATCGTCGCCGGGCATGGAGAACGGCGTGCCATCGGGGAATACGCCGCGTGCGCGCTTAATGCCGATCTTGCCGATCGCCAGCAGGTCCGCTTCCAGTTCGAGTTCGTGGAAGCCCCAGGCATAAGGCCGCAGCGCACCGGCGCGCACTTCGACGAAGCGCTCCAGGTAACGCTCTTGCTGCTGCAGATGCTGGGGCCGCAGGAACAGGCCTTCGCTCCAAACCACTTTGTTGTTTTGCGTCATGTATCGGGTCCGTCTTGCAATCTTTTCAAGCTGGCCAAGTGCCTGGCTCCGCCGTCATTCCGGCGAAGGCCGGAATCCAGTGCAAATACGTTGCGCGAAGCGCTCAACAAAAAAATGTTGTGTGCTGCGCACAGCATGTTTGCACTGGATTCCGGCCTTCGCCGGAATGACGAGAAGGTGGAACCATGGGTGTTCATTTACGACGACTCCCCTTGAGCCGCGCCAACTGCTCCTCATACGCCCGCGCAAATTCATCCCCAAACAAGCGCCGGAACGTATCGTCCGGGTTCTTCACCAGGCCTTCGAAGTTGTCGCGGTATTTGTCCCAGTACTTCCCTTTGACACCAAACGCCACGCCGCCGCGCTTGCCGCCATCCACGTCATGCTCGAAGCGATCCGGATTGAAATGCATCAGCAAGGCTTCGAAACCGGCGCGCACGCCAGCCAGCATGGCCATCTGGTGCAGGCGGATATCTTCGAACGCATCCTGGAACGCCGCCGTGCCGGAAAGAAAACCGGGATTGGCGGGCCCGAGGATTTTCTGCATGGCCTCATCGGTACCCAGCGCAAATTTCAGCGGGTTGTTTTCCGAGCGCTGGATGATCGTGACCGGCAAGCGGAAGGTGTTCTTGATCTCGGCGCGCGCGCGCAGCACGTCCATCACGCCATCGACCACGATGCGGAAGATCTGGTCCACGTCTTGCGGCAACGCGCCGACCGGTGCCGGCGATGGTATCGGCACGGCGGCCTGCGGCGGTGGTGGCGGCGGTGATGCCACGACCGGTTCCGGTGCGGGAGGCGGCGCAGGAGCGGCGGGTGCGGGGGCGAAATCGCCGGTGGTCAGGTCCCAGTTTTCCGGCAGGGTGTTCGCCTGCTTGCGCACGTCCGTGGTCGGCGGGCGGAAGTGATCATTGACGCTGGGCGCATGATTCCAGCTCGGCGCGGGCGCCGGTTCCGGTGCGGACGCGCCGAACGGTTCGTCCAGGAAACTGAGCGGATCAAGATCGGAACTGCCCGGGGCCTGCTGTACGCCTGGAATCAGGCTGTCGATCGAGGAAGCGCGCGACGGCGATGGTGCGGCCGGCAAGGGATTGAGGAAATCGAAATCCAGTGGGTCGTTGTTGAAAGCCGCCGATACCGGCGGTGGTGCGGGCGCAGGCATCGGATGCGCCACCGGCGGCCCGATCTGCACGATGGTTTCGCTATCGGCCTCCATGCGCACCGCAACTTCGAACGTGTCGATCTGCAGGCGGTCGCCGTTCTTCAACGCCGCCGGATCGCCTTTGATCAGCGGCGAACCATTGAGCAGCATGCCGTTGGTGCTGCGATCCTCGATGAAATAGATGCCGTTGAGATAGCGCACCATGGCGTGCACGCGCGATACGCCGGACGCGCTCAACACCCAGTCGCAATCCTCCGAACGCCCGATGCTGCCGTCCTTCGCATGAAAACTCTTCTGGCTGCGACTGCCGAATTGCGCTGCCTGCGGGCCTTGCACGACGAGCGTCAATGTCTGTGGCGTCGACACGTAAATCCCCTGCCTTAGCGATTGCCGCCGTTGGCGCTGGCATTGAGCAGGCTCATGGCGCGCTCGATGAAAGCGGTGCGGCGTACTTCGAATTGCTCGCTCACCAGCGCGGCCATCAGGTTGATGGCGGCCACGGTGGCGCGCGCGGTGAGATGTTCCGGTGGCGGTACGGTTTGCTCCTGCGAGGCCGGGGCAAGGCTGCCGCTGGACCAGCCTGCCGCCGCGGCCAGCCACGCGCCCAGCGAGCGATAGCCGCCGGCGTTGGCGAATTCATAGGCGGCACGGCGATTGTCTTCGTTCGGCTCGCGCACCCATTTTTCGGCGAGCGATGCGCCGGCCTTGTCTTCCAGGCCGAGCGGCTGTTCGCGGGCGCATTGCAACAACCAGGCCACGGCATAGCGCTTGGGCAGCAAGCGGGCGAGCAGCTTGAGCGCATCCTGGGTGTCGCCGGCATCGAGCAGCGTCTGCACCGCCAACTGCGGCGTCATCTCCGGGCGCAGCCTGGCGCTCGCCAGGGCCGACAAGCCCATTTGCATCGAAGCCTGTGTAACGACCGACATCCAGTTCCCCCTTGCTGATCCGTGTTACTGCGTCTGTTACTTGCCCAATCTCGATTGCCGTAAAACCAGCTCCCTCTCCCCGCAGGGGAGAGGGTTGGGGTGAGGGACTGGGCTTGCGGGAAACTTATTTACTACGTGCAAGTTCGGCTTCAATCCTGCACAGAACAAACTCTTCCGCGAGATCCTCCCCTCACCCCAGCCCTCTCCCCGCAGGGGAGAGGGAGTAAGTGTGCTCCCTCCTTATAGAGAGGGAGCAAATCGTGTCACCCAATCATGATGATCCCACCCGACACCTGCGTCATCGCATCGCCGCTGGCCGTCACCATCGCCCCCTTGATGCTGGTGGACGCACCGCCTTCCACGTCCAGCATCGCATCCGAGTGCACCTTCAAACTGGCCCCCGCGCCGATGTCCATGGTGGCACCCGCCTTGATGCCCACCTGCACCTGGCCTTCCACCTTCACCGACGAATTGCCGGTAATGGTGACGTTGATGCCGGTGATCTGGATCTCGCCCGTGCTCTTCAAGATGATACTCGACGAGCCGGTGACCAGCTGAATCTCCTGCCCGGCCGTGAGCTTGAACACCTTGCCCACGTCCTGCGTGTCGTTGTTGTTGATGGTGTGGTGGCGATCGTTCTTGATGGTGACGGTTTCGTCGTGGTCGATGGTCACCACGTGATCGTTTTCCACCTCTTCGTGCATGTCTTTCTGCGCATGCATGAAAAAATCTTCACTGCCCTTCTTGTCTTCGAAACGCAGCTCGTTGAAATCCGCCGCGCCGCCCAGCAGGCTGCGGCTCTTGATGCCGCTTTGCGTCTTGTTGTCCGGCAGGCTGTAGGGCACGGTGTTGTCGCCGTTGTAGACGCTGCCGATGATCAGCGGGCGATCCGGATCGCCTTCCAGGAAGCTCACCACCACTTCCTGGCCCACGCGCGGGATGCTGATGGCGCCCCAGTTCTTGCCGGCCCACGGGGTGGCCACGCGCACCGGGCAGGAGCTCTTGGCGTTGGGTTTGTCCGGTTTGTTCCAGTGGAAGGTGACCTGCACGCGGCCATGCTCGTCCACCGCGATGTCTTCGTCGGTCTTGCTGCCGCAGACGATGGCGGTTTGCAGGCCCACGATCGTGGGTTTTACCGCGGTCGGCAACGTGCGGAAGACCTGGCTGCTTTCGATGGCTTCAAAGCTGCACTGGAACGACGGCTCACTGTCGCCGCCGCCAGAGGCAGCCGCCGCACCTGCCAGATGGATGGTGGTGCCAACGATCAGGTATTCGCGGTTAAACGCCTGCCGCGGGTAATCAGTCATCGTAAACAGCCCACCGATCTCTACACCGGGGGCCATGGTTGTAGCGGTGTAGTGCGAGCGCGCCACCGTCAGCGCCTCGGCGCGCACCTGCGCAAAATGCTGCCCGACGTCCGCAACTTTGTGCGCACCTGGGAAATCGAACGCCACCATGCCATTGGTACCTGCCGTACCATGGCCGTCGCTGGTGCCGGTGGACAGCAGCGAGGTCTTGGGGGCCATCGGGTCGTAATCGATGAGCTGATACTTGGCCGAATCCATGCCACGTGCCGACGCCCAGGCCGTAATGGTGGCCTCGCGGCGCAATACGCTGTCGCTGTTGCTCAGATATGGCACGCGCGCAAAGTTCTTGCCCACCGCATGTGCGCTCACGCTATCGGCCAGCACCATGGTGTGCTTGCTGTCATCGTGCGTGAAAAAGTAATAGATGCCTTCCTGTTCCATCAGGCGGCTGATGAAATTGAGGCAATCCTCGCGATATTGCACGCAATATTCGCGCGAGGTGTAATTGCCGCTGAGGCTCACTTTCACATCGGTATAGCCGGCGTCGCTCAGCACCGACTTCACGATGTCGGGCACCGTCATGTCGGTATAGATGCGGCAATCGACCTTCTGCCCCAGCAGCCAGGGCTTGGGCACCAACCGCACGCCATACTGCGCGTAAACCAGGTTGTCCACCGTCTCCACGCCGGTCTGCTGCGCCTCATTTACGATGCCGTTGAAGTAGCGCGTGAAACCATCCTCCGTGGCGACCTTCACCGTCATTGGCGAGCCCAGGATGGCGCTGAGGTCGATGTTGGGGTCCTGGCTCTCGAACTGCACGTAAAAGGAGAACAGCCGCCCCAGATGCTCATCGGCAGTCATGCTGCGGAACAGCAAGCCGCTGACGCTGGCGGAAGAAATGGTGGTCTGGGCGGTCATGATGCGAATCTCCTCGGAGCCTGCTCGGCCCTATACGTTTCCATGGTGCACTCATGTCCGAGGGGCCCCGCGCACCGAAACCGACGCGCAGCGGGTGGAACCTGCCTTGACTCCCCTATCCCCCCGAGGGGTAAAGTTTCGCCTAGTGGCGCGTCTTAATCCAGCGATTTTTTTAACGAAAAGTGCGACTTGGGGCACTTGGTTTGCGGAGTGTTCCCGAGGGGCCGGGGCTTCGTCGCGGGCTTAAGAAATTTGAAATATTTAGCGTGTCTCAATACCGACCCTGGCGGCTGAGACTCGGGGAATAGGCACTTAGTTCTCTATGTTTACTGCAAGGGAAAGTCGACAACCAGGCAGCCCAGGGTTGGATCGTTCGACCATTGGTCGCTGCAGCTCCTTCAGTTCCAATTCGCTTTGCCCATAGTCAATGCCCTTGAAAAATTCGCTCAAGCCCAACGTACCAAAATCTGACAGGAACCCCCACGGGGATCAATCTCAGATGTAATCTCACCCCAGGGGTAACGATAAATTGTATTGCGCTCATTTTTTTCAGAAGGCCGCCCGAGTTCCCGCGACAAAAGGCGATCATGCTTCTCATGTAGCCTTCTAGGGTCATCACCCTCCTCGGAGGCAAACGAAAAAGCAATTCTTTGAAGCTTGTCGTTTTCGAAACCCAGAGAAAGATAAGCGTCTTGACCAGAGATCGCATAGGGACCCGCAGTGCGGAATACCCAACCGGTTTTCATATCGATTTCGCGGACAAATTTCACGCCTTGCAACTCGACGTCCTGCAGCGTCATACCCGTTAGAAAAGTCAGCTTCGAATCAAGGCTGACCGCCCCATTGGTGATGTCAAATAAGCCAGACACTGATAGTCCTCATTTAAATGGTATCGAGTAAACAGGAGTGAGCGCATCCTTGTAGCCCGGAATGAACAACTGAGGCGCGCCTCCTGGACCAAACTGAGGATTCGCCAGCGCGTTACCCATGGCGGCCGGCACATTATCCGTGTTGACCTGGTAGATAGTCACTCCGCTTCTATACGGTGGATAATTTGGATTCGTTGTGTTGGGTCCTATCTGCAAATTTTGATAATAGTCTTCTGCGGTACCATCCGTAGCATTGAATCCATCTAGCGTTGTGTAGAACTCAGATTGCCCTGGGGCAGCACCGACCACGTAAGTCCCTTTGGCCAGTTTTGTGTCTGACCATGCGTCGACACCTGGATATGAACCACTACCTTGCCAACTTCGAGCCGTCTCCGCAGGAGACATAACTGTTGGCTTAGGAGGCGTTTCGGGAGCAGAGGATTTTGGCCTAGGAGATCCTCTGGACGCATTGCTTGATGACTCATCGGCACAGTCTTGTGAAGATGCCCGCATCTGCGCCTTCGGCCGCAAGCGCTCCTCCTTCAGCAACCTCTCCTTATTGTCCGCCAACCAGTCCGCCATCTTGACGCCCAAGCGTTCGCTTTTACGGACTGCCTGCATCAGCGCTTCTTCGCTTTTGCCGCGAGTGAGGTAGGCCACTATCGCGATCAGTATGGCCATGATCATCAACACATGTCCGTCGGCGAAGCGGTGCGCCGCCATGTCCTCGCCGTGGTGATAGTCCGCGCTATAGCGAGCGTCGGGCCGATCTTTCTCCGTCGGCCCCCATGCAATGCGAAAGCCTTGTACGTAAAGGCGCAGCGCGGGTGGAATGGTGTTGACCAATCCTTCGGCCAGCATCTTCAGGCCGAGATACATCAGGACCCATTCACCCACTACATTCCCTGCTTCGGCACCGATGGCAGCGCCGGGTATCGCGCCGACGCCAAAGGCCAGAGAACCCAAGCCGGCGCCGATCGCCGTGCCGAGCACGACACTTCCACCGTAGTAGAGCGCCATGTCTCGCACGGCGGAGAACAAAATGCCCCAGATGGCATCCAGTTTGATGCCTTCCAGCTTCGAGGTTACGGTCTGGAACGCGATCGGGCCGGACTTGGCCAAGGCCGAACGCAAGCGCATAACGCGACTCTTGTAGCCATAGACCGTTCGATAGAGTTTGCGCTCCGTTTCCGTGGCTTCGGCTTCAAAGCGATGCTCAGCCCGCTGCAGCGAACTCCAAAAGCCATCCCGTCCCCCGTCGGACATCCCTTTCCCCTTTTGCGCCCTGTTGAAAGCGCATTACCCAAACCAAACGCCAGAGTCGTCACCCCGTTACGGGCGCAACATTAGCATGCTCATGGGCCCCTAACCATGCATGGTGCGCCCCACGTAGGCCGTCATGAACCAGGCTGCTTTAGCATCCTCGTCGCCATGCAGGCCAACACGGCTGGGGCCACCAACGTCTGCAATTAGGGATAAGAAGCCAATTCCTCCAATCGCTGCTTCATAGCCGTCAGCAGACATGGTGCATTCGCACCGCAGGCGTCGCGTTTGTGTAGCCAGGCGCGCTGGCTGTCAGCCAGCTGCGCTGGACTGTAATCGGTATCCTTGATGCCATCACGCGCAACCTTGTAAGACCAATTCACGCTGCGGTCAAAGGATGCAAGTTGCAGCGAGCTACAGATGGTTTTCTCGGCGGCCGAGCTTGCTTTAGCGCAATCGAATGAGGCCTGTGGCCTGGCGTCGGCAGGTAGGCGATCAAGAACAAGCAAGGTCTCATCGCGCCAGCGTACAACCAGTTGCCCCGTGTGAGTGAGATACATCCACGCACCCATCATTCCCTTGCCCGTACCCAGGTCGCCTTGCCATAACCTGTCTTTGCAATGGATGCTCATGACCTCCACTTGCTCGTTTGGCGATGCCTTCAAATCATAGGCTTCCGGCGTTGGGTGCGAATCGGCATCGTCGCCATCGGGATGCGCCAAGCTGTCGTCCATAAGTTTCCGCAATGGCATGCTCGTTACCGTCGCCATTGGCGCTTCGCAGGCTCCTGAGTCCGACGTATCGTCGCTCAACCGGGTGTTGGAAAAATTGAAGATGCGCCAACGCAATCTTGCATCGTTCCAGACGTAATGCGTTTTGAATGTCACATTGTCGTTGGTATGTACCTCGACCACTTGCCAGCGGCCGAGCAATGCGCTGGGAAGATCTGACGCACGACAAGGCACGAGCGTACAGAGGAAAACCAGCCAGACCAATAATAAGCGAGAAGCGTTTTGCAAGCGTGTAGCCTCGACGTTGCTCTTACGACAAGGAAATAGGTTGGCCATTCATCTCATATTTGCCCTGCATGAAAAGCGTAACCTCATCGGTACGACGATGTGTCAACCCTTTGCTGACCTTTCCTCCACTAGTATTGCCGGCCCTGATGGTCTGCATGGCTTCAGCGACCTTGCCAGCATTCAACAGATGTGACAGGCGATGCCAGCGGCCTGCAGGGTTGTACGCAAAACTGACCAGGGCATCGAACTCATGCTGTGCTAACGGAATTTTCAATGCGCTGCGCACCATGCTCTCGTAGTGGCCGCCAATGTGTTTCAGCAGCGCCATCTCCTGTTTTTCAGTCAAGTCAACGTCGCCTTTATGATCGGTGGGGTAATTTTCCATGTCAGCTTTGGTTAGCGTCTTCCCGCCAATCATCTTGCCAATGGCCATACCCGCAGCTTGCGCGATGTTTTTTGCGATGGTGTCGGATAAGCCGATGGCCTTCATGTCTGCGGTGACGCCATCGGCCGATCTGGCCTTCATGTCATAGCCTGGGCCCAAGGTGATGCCGCTTGATCCACCGGGCCAATGCAGATGGTTGGATTTGCCCTTCCATCGCTCATGGACATAGATAAATCGCCACCCCATCGGCGACAGCGTACCAAGCTTTGGATCAATCTTCGGTTCGCGCTGCGGCACGAATGGAAGCGGCAGCGAATAGCAGGTGAGATCGGAAGGGCCGTAACCCTGTTCCCAAGGCGCCGCCAGCATTTGGAAGGGAGCATCCACAGTGAAGAGAGATGGCTGGGCTTGCCAGGGGGTTAGCATTGGAATCGCATCAGCAACCGTCGGAAAAGGTTTGTTGTAATTCGCCACGATGTCCTCCCTCCTTACATCGGATTGGCTAGCATAGTGCGCAACCCCAGTCTCGGCCATGATGCGATCGGATTGTCGTCCATATTGAAGCATTTGGTCACTTTATCCACCACACTTCGAGACACAGGCTGCCCACCAGAAAAAGACTGGAACGCGGCGGCAGCTCTCTACAAGGGTCCGACGACACCAAACAAGAAAATTAAAAGATCGGAAAAAGCCTATATACGCTAAAAACTTAGCGACGCCTATGCCGAATTGACCAGAACAAAATAAATCGTCCACTTTACGGCGCCCCAAGCCACCCATCCGCTCATCCAGCCCATGCACTACGCCTCCGCTCGCAAACCAGCCTTGCTTGCCCTGCTCTGCTGCGCCTCCGCAGGAATGGCTCAGCAGCCTCCCCGAGGCTCGCTCTGCCGCCCTCCGGAAAAAACCTATTACAGCTGCAACACCACCCATCACAAAATCATCAGCCTGTGCGGCGCGTTGCCCAATGCGCTTCAGTATCGCTTCGGCAGCCCCGGCAAAGTCGAACTGCAATACCCTGCCCGCGCCAAGGACGGTACCAAGCTGATGCGCTACACCTATTATTTCCGCTTTAGAACCAACTACACAGAAGTGGTGTTTGATCACGACAACTACAACTACACCGTATTCGACTACGACGAGGGCGACGGCAGCCGCAGCGCCGGGGTCCGCGTCACTGGCAGTGATGCCGTCGAACACGAAATAAAATGCAAGGAACCTGTGGAAGGGGATTTGGTTAAGCCTGGCAAGTTTTTGAAATGTGATCCAGACAACGCTCTCAACGACAGCAGCGTTCCTGATAGCTGCCACCGCTGAACCCTCTTTCCATTTTTATAGCCCACCAACCCGTCTCGATCATGCAAAAACTCAACTCGGCATTCGTTCTTTTAATGGTTCTGGCCCCCTTGGCAAGCGGCTCTTCCCTCGCGGCTGACGCCCCCTCGTCGGCTACTTTGTGCGCTGCCAGTGAAAAGACCTACCTGAGCTGTGAGACAGAAAACCACAAGATAATCAGCGTATGTGGCGCACTGCCAAATGCCTTGCAGTACCGTTTTGGGCGGCCGTCCAAAGTCGAACTGCGTTACCCCGCAGACGCGTCGAAGGGAACCTCCAGCATGTTGTACGCTCGACAAATCGACGACAACGACAACAGTTCTGATCTAAATTTCACCCACGGCGGTTACCGCTATCAAGTATTCGATCTACACCACACTCATGGAAGCCGTTATACCGGCGTCATTGCACAAGGCAAAGACCAAATCGAGCACAAGGTGGTTTGCGCTGGAAAAGTTCAAGGCGATCTGGACGAGGTCGGCAAACACTTGAAATGTGATCCAGACGATCTTCTAAACGGCGGCGTGGAGGACGGTTGCCACCAACCCTGAACCTGCCTGGTCAATCAGTGCACGGTTATCGCGTCGATTGCAACGTTTGATCACGAACCATGCTGTTCAATGTGTGCGCTGCGCCAACACCACCCACCCCATCACCGGCTGGCCACCCTCTTTGCGTAAGGTGTCCGTGCGAATACTGATGTGCGAAAAACCCGTCGATGCCAACACACGTTCCACGTAACCACGCGTGTGCTGATAACGGCCACTGGGCGAAAGGACGACGCTGTCGTCTTCACCCTCGGCAGCTTCCACCGTGAACGCCACCCAGCCGCCTGGACGCAATGCAGCGTGCGAGGCATCCAGCACGTCCCGCAGTTCGCCGAAATACACCAGCGTGTCAGCGGAAAACACGACGTCGTAGGTATCCGGGTGCGCCTGCAAATAGGCAGTAAGTTCCGCCACCTCAAGCCCGTCATAGCCGCCGCGCGCGCGCGCCTTGTCGACCATGCCGCCGGAAAGATCCACGCCCACCAGTTGCTTGGCATAAGGACGCAGCCATGGCGCGCAAAGCCCGGTACCGCAGCCAGCATCCAGGATATCGAGAGCGCCTACGACGCCTGGCAACACGCCACCTAACGCCTCCGCAAGGACTTGCGGCGCGCGATAGTTCAGATTCTTCAACAGCTGTTCGTCGAAGCTCTCGGCGAAGGCATCGAACACTTCACGCACGTAGTCATCAGCCGCACGCGACGGGGCCTCCGCGGCGCCACAAGCCGCCAGCATATGCCGCGGCACCGGATGCTCCGGTTCGCGCGCCAGCCAATCGCGATAAACCTGCGCCGCCTCTTCCAGCCGATGCAGGGCGTACAAGGACATGCCCAGCGATTCGAGCGCCCGTACATTACGCGGGTTCAATTGATATGCCGTGCGAAAACATTCCACCGACTGCTCGACGTGCTCCCTGCTCTGCGCATGATTGCGCAGGAACATGCCCATCAAGTAATACCCTTGCGCAAACTTCGGCGCCTGCTGCAGCAGCTTGGCGTATGCCTCGAATGCCTCTTCCAGCCGCTCCTGCGCTTCCAGCACCACGGCCAGATTGTTCTGCGCGTTGTAATGCTGCGGGCCGCATTCCAGCGCCTTGCGATAGCTACGCTCGGCATCGCGCAGCCGTCCGCATTCCTTATGGATATTGCCGAGGTTGTTGTGCGCATCCGGGTGCTTGGGCGTGATCTTCAGCGCCGCTTCGATCAGGCGCACGCCTTCGTCACTGCGTCCCTGCTGATGACAAAGGACGCCGAGGTAGTGCATGGCATCAGGCTGGCCGGCGCGCCGTTCCAGCACATCGCGGTACAGGCGCTCGGCCGTGTCCAGGTCGCCGGCCTGATGGGATTGCATGGCCTGGTTCAGCGCGACGCGATAGTCCGTCGCCGCCGCAGCAACCGCAGACCGACGAGCCGACATATGCGCAGAATCTCGCTTCATGCCCATGACCCCGTTCTTAGGAGAACATGTCCAACGCACGCCTTGCTATCGCCGACAGGAAGCGGAACAGCAAGCCAAGTACGTACTCGATGAACCCCACCGTCATCTGGACCGTTGAAGCAACGACGCGCCCCATAAACCGCATGACCGCAGACATCAAGTTGCGGACAGCCTCGCCAAGGCGAATCGATTGCAGCACGCCGCTGTAGAGCAGGCGCGCAAGAGTATCGAGTACGGTCGTACCCGCGAACAAACCCACCCCCAACACGTTGCGCGGCGTATTGCTCACCTGCTTTACGATCCAGTCCAGGGCGGACAAGATCAATTGCAGTGCAGCGGCCGAGCGCATGATGAAGGGGCCGCTATCCTTCGCCGCATCGGCAAGCCATTCGCTCGCTTTCTCGAAGCTGCTGTGCTTGGGCAAGATGACCGGCAATGAAGACCAGGAGCAGCCCGCCACCGTTTTTTCGTACGCATCGGGCATGGAGTGCGCCTCGATGCTGACCAACTTGCCAGGGCCTTTCAGGCGATACGCATTGCTGCCGTATGGCACATGGAAATACGGAAAGATCGGCACCATGGGCACCGGGTCGGTATCGTGATAGCAACGGTAAATGTTCTGCTCGCCCAATCGGCCGGAGAGATATTCGGCATGCCCCTCCAAACCGCTACGCGGCGCGCCGAACGTATATAGCCGCACGCCGCAACCGATGCCACTCAGGCTGTCTGCGATCAAGGTGGCCATCGCGCCGCCCAGGCTATGGCCGACAATGTGCAATGCCGAAGGGTTGCGTCCGCGCAACTGTTGCAGGATCTGCGGCAACACCGATTGCGCCGCGCGCCAGAACCCGGTGTGCACGATATAGCCGCTGGGCCCGATGATACCGCCCATGCGCACGTTGCTCAGCCAGTCGTAGCCGCTCTTGGGATGCGTACCGCGCACGGTGACGAGACATTCGCCCTGGCGGGCCGCCTTTCCCCACGCCACGTAGCCGAAGCCCGTCTGCTGTTCGATCACACCCATGCCGGTGCTGCCAACCACATGGGTGCCCCCGCCGATGTCGAAAGCCTCGCGCGCAGTTGGCGCCGCCGCCTCGGCAAACCGCATGTTCGAACTCAGGCGCACCTGGTAAGTACTGTCGGCAATCTCGGCCGCCTGAATCGGAGAAAGTTCCATGGCCATCGTAATCCCCTGAAAAAATGAAGGAGCCGCGTCTTACACGGCTTTGCAAATGCCGTAGTGCTTGCCCTCGTAATCCGGCTGGCGAGTCAATTCACAAACCAGATTGATGGGCTTGCCGTCGAGCTCCGTATTGGCGTTGTAAGAAGTCTTGCCATGCAGCCAGGCGGTGTACTCAACGCCCTGGTACTTGATCGTGATGGTTTGCTGGATCGTCGGCTGGGCGGGAACCAGTCGCAGCAAGCCGGCCTTGCGCTCGATGGCCGGAAACCCAAACGCACCCTTGGCATCGGTGACGGTCTGCTGCGGCGGAATTTCGTTCTCATTGTCCGACCACACCACCTTTTCGGTCAGCTCGGCGCCTTCCACCGGCTTGCCGTCCTTCAAGACGGTGCCATGTACTTCGGAAATCAGAACCAGACGATCGAACGCACCCATCGCACATCCCTCAGATAAGCCAGACAACAAAAATACCAGAACGATAAGCAAAACCTTGCAGACCGAACGCGATATGACCCACTGTTTGCGCATCGCACTTCGCCCTTTGCTCACTAGTGTTTGGAAACACAGATTCAACGGTGAGAGAGGCCTGCCGTGGACCCATCCCGCCAACCTGACAACAAGAACATTACAACCGCCACCCTAACAATATGAATCAATGTGGTGAGTGGTACGTGGAATAGATCAGAACCTCCTAGCGTTTCACCAGCAAGTAAATCGAATAAACCAATGCAGCGAGGCCGGCGGCAGGCATGATTATCAATGAGAACCAACCGCACACGAACATACCGTAAAGCACATTTCCCACATCCCTGCCTGCAATGACGCACGGCCCAACGTTTGCCTCGTTCAACTCACACTTCGCCCAATTGGCCAGGGCACTCGCCAGCATGGCAAGTAGTATCGGCAACAGACCGATACAGGCAATCAACAGGTAAATCAGCCACGGCTTCACATGCATTCTTCGCCTCACCCCTTGTCCCGCCGCGAACTCCACATGGCTTGCCACGTCTTAGCCGATCATCACCTTGAAGCACCCCAGCACGATCACGCCGCCATGGACAGTGCTGTCTCCCATGCGCGCGACCGGCCGGCCGCCCGCCAACACCTTCGGCGAGCCCATCGCGATCGCATCCGGTGGCCCCACGCAAACCGCCATGTCGCCAACGCATGCCACCGGCATGCCACCGATCAATACGGTTGGCGCACCGGGGCCGGATATCGGGCCGCCAACGTGGGGCACTGGCCCGGTAGTCATCGGACAGGTGTGCATGTCGGCAAGGCGGGCTGCGGGTTGCATGGGGGGTACTCCAAACGCTGGTAACGATAATGTCTTCGGACAACTTACTTTCCATCAGCGGCGGAGGCCGCAATGATGGTCAATGGCGATCTCGCTTTTCGGCAAATAGCCATCCCTTCTTCAAGATCGTCTTTCCTGCAAGGTGATCACTGCCCTTTTGAGCCTGAACTAAACATCGCCGCTCTGGACCGCCGCCGATGTCGCCCCGAAAACCATGGTGCTGACGATCGCTTTCCAGCCGCCTGGGCGGCGCACGATGACACCATTGCCCGATACGCCGTCACCTGCGTCGTAATCCGGCCCAAGCGTCAAGAGCACGCTACCGCTGTAGTTGACGGTCACGTTGTCCTGTGTCGGCTCATGGTAGGCACGAAGAACACCGCCATCTCGTGTCATCACGAAGCGGCAGCCGGTAAATGGGGCGGTGAATATGTAATCTGCCGTGCAGCTGGACAGATCGATGCTGCCAAAGCTGCCAGAACCGGAAGATGCGGTCTGCCCATTCCAGTGCAGAAAATGCCCAACGATCGGGCTGCCTCGACGCTTGGTCTTGGCATAGCTGCCCACCGCACCAAGGATGGTCAATTCCACAAACCGCCCCTTGGGCACCAGGTCGAACTCCACCGCATCGTGACCTTGGATATCCTTGAAGCCGTCGACCTGCGAGTTCCTGACCATCTTCGAGCACAGAATACCCGTGTTTTTCAGAAACTTTTCGGGATCGGCTTTGAATTTCGCATTATTGCCGTTCATGAAAAAAACGCCCTCTATAAATGGCTTCGCCCGTCATGTCACCGAATAGCTACGGCCACTGCGTGGGCGGCTGCCCTTGCCCAACGTGACCACTCGCCGTTGGCGCCACCACGATATTCCCCAGGTATCCAAATGTGATGTTGACGCTTTGCCAACTCGTCGTATCGAATTCCTGCAACTTGTCGAACTCTCCGTCCAACTCGCCGATAAAAGCGTAAATCGGCTGCATCTCCGTAGCGCCCCAAACGCTCCTTGCCCCGATCAGGAATATCGACGAGACCGTTCCGATCAGGGCCTGCTTGGAGCGCATGTTCTGCACGACCTGAAGCGGCGCAACACTCTGCATGCCCGCCACTGGCCGTGAAAAATGACCGCCAATCACATACGCGGGGTCCTTATAGACCACGGTCAAGGTCATGCAAGTGTTGATCTCCGGATACACGATATCTTCGCCTCCAGCATGACATGCACCCGTCTGGCCTTCGCTCAGCCTCATAAGTCCCCCTTGCCGTTAGCGCTTCAAGTTATGACTAAATACTCCGGCCCCAAGTCCCGCATCAGGTGAAATATTGAACCACAGGGCTGGCGCTGTAACCGAGGCGCCCGTCAGAAAGCCACTGCGCCTGGACCACTGTTCCGTACACGCGGGAAGCGGACTGCTTATGCCTGCTCGTCCCTGCCAAACCATAGTAGCTTTTGGTGGCGCCCTGATAATTGGGATACGCATTTACAAATTGCAGGCCTAACGCATTGACAATCTTCAGGCCGGCGGCATGGTTGTTCTGACTCATGCTGTATAAGTGGTTCGCTATCCACCCTTCTTCCATCTGGCTATATCCAGGCGGCACGAATACCGAGAAATTCAGGTTCGCGCCGGGCCCTTTCGCCTCGACGATCAGAAAGTCCGTACCCCCTGATTGATTCGGAATTTCCCAGATCTGATCTATGCCCGTGCCGGAATGAACATGGTAGCCCCATATCATCTGGAGGCCGGGATGCCGCTCGAGCACATAGATTGCGGCAGCCGCTTCACCGACGCATTCGGTGATGCGCGTATTGGCCAGCAACTGACGCATGTCGGTAGCGATCTGATCGAAGTGCTGGCACGCGACCGCGTCGCCGCCCAATCCTGCAACCTCCTGTTCAAGGCCTTGCCATACCGCTTGGCCATGCACATCCAGCCATGCGAACGGCAGGTAGATTTCGTTTGTTGTCCTCAGGTTCCAGCCAAAGGTATTGTTCAGATCGTCATGATACGTGACGTCCTGATGCATGCCCAGAAATGGCCATGACGTAAGAACAGGCGCTGCGAGAGCCCGCCCATTGGCAGCGTTGATCCTGATGACTTTGGTCTTCGGTTTCTTGGTCGAAACGAAAGAGTGCTTGTCGTATTTGTGGAGAATTCCTGCGTAGTCCACTTTTTTGCGCGCCCGCAAACTCCGCCCCATGCCTTTTCTCCTCGATCAAGTCGGCCATCGATCTTTGTCAAAATTACAAAACAACAGGTAACAAGAGCCTGCGCTTTTCCAACACGACGAGCGGCAAGCGCCGCAGCACCATGTTTTGCTTATGCGCCGAGCACCTGGAAGAAAGGAGGATCGGTCTCTCTACCCATCGCCGCCTTGTATCTTCTCCACTCGGACATCAACGGTTTGGCCCGCAAACCAGCTCCAGCCAGTCCAATGATGCGCTTGTCGCCGCGAAAGTAAGCATCGATCACATCTTTCTTGCCAAACGTGTCCACGAATGTCACTGCCAAGGCGTGTTCGTGGTTGTAGACCCTATTTCGCTTGCCTAGCAGATCAGGATCAATTTTCCCCATGATTTCCCGTGCGAAAAATTCGGTAGTCCCTTCATCGAGATCCTTGCCGAATTGCTCCTTGAAATCGTCGTGCGAGTAGGCATGCATGGCTTCGTGAACGTAGGTGCCTTGCATCTCATCCACCCTGTTCTGAGTTTGCAGCAGATGGACGATCGTGCCGTGGCTATCGTCGTGGACGGTAAGCCCCTTGGTTCCTACCTGAAGGCCAAGCAGCTGCGTCTTCCTATGCTCGTCCAGATCTTCGGGAACGGACTTCAGAGTCGAATCGTAGATCGAACCCCGCTCCAGGATCTGCGTAGTGGCGCTTAGCGCAAACCCCAAGCTCGTATGTTCCTTCAGCAAAAACTGCTTTTCCTCTACCCCGAAACAGCTCGAGGCAAGCTGCTTCACCTTGCTGGTAAACGCGGTCGAGACAAGAGACCTGGGCTTTCGCCCGTCGCATCGGTGCTCCGCATAACTGAGGTAACGGTCTCCACATTCAACACAATTCACCCAAACGGCAGCCATATGCCCACCCTCCAGACGTTTGATTCAAGTCGGAACCAAGGAAGCGTGAAAAACACCCAGCCATCTGCCGTCAGCACTGACCTGGAAAGACTCACAGCAAAAACCGCCACTTGGAGAGGCCAGTTTTTTTTTAAAGAGTTCTCACCTCCGAAGACCTCAAATTCTTCGCGCGCCATCAACTCGTATAACCCGCCGTTCCTACCGTTGGAGGAAACAACAGCCATGTATTGCCAGGCAGAGCATCGTATTTCTTTTCGAAATAAATCATGATCGTGACACCTTTGCTGGCTGCAAGGGCACTGAAGCGGGCGCAACATAGCAGGCAGGGACGCGTAGTTTGGCCAATGCCCAGCAGGGTCACGCCAGTCAAGCTCGTTCCGACGCTTTTCCAGAGGCCACGCTCAGCACATTGCGAGGCAGTGCTATTGATGGTGTAAGGAGTATTTGTGGCTATGCTCACCTTTCCTGTCAGCTTCGCCGTATCTTTGTCGTAATTGGCAGCAAATGCGTTGAAGTAAATACTTTTAGCGAGCTTGCCCCCTTTGGGAACCTCAATGGCCGCATACAGCGCATTGAGGCACGTCGCCGAGGGGAATCCATGTTGTCCTCCGAGAGCATCGAGCGTCTGGCCAGTAACAAGATTGGCCGTCGTGAGCGCGACAGTAGCTGCGCCATCCCATTCAGGCACGCTGGAGGTCTCCCTCGCTTCAACAGCAGGACTTGAAACGACGAGCGTCCATCCTTTGAATTTTTGTTGGCATTTGGGACAAGTTTTTGGCTTGACGGAGACATCGACTGTCTCGTCACAGCCTTTACATTGATATGCCATGTCGTCCTCCATGCGGGTGCTAAAAAGTGACCAGGCTGTTCCGGTAACCACCGCTTATACGCGACCAAGAACTCGCAAATAGTCAGGTGTGCCGCTTGCCTCTCACTCTTAAAGAGATGAATGTGGTGCATGACCGAGAGCGCGTCGGACTCGCGCTTGATCAGGCGTATCATCCTAATGCATACGAAAACCCTGCTTCGCCGGTACCAACCTTCACACCAGTTACGGGCATACCGGCGATCATGCGATTGAGGAATTCTCGGGAAACATCCGGCAACATCGTGTTGGTCAAAATCGCGTCGATCATGCGCCCACCCGACTCGCTCTCGGTGCAACGACTCACCACCAGCTTCACCACGTCGTCGTTGTACTCGAACGGAATCTTGTAACGCGCCTCGATGCGCTTCTTGATGCGGCCCAATTGCAGCTTCACGATCTCGCCCAGCATCGTCTCGCTCAGCGGGTAATACGGAATCGTCACCAGGCGGCCAAGCAAGGCCGGCGGGAATATTTTCAGCAGTGGCTCGCGCAGCGCCTTCGCCATGCCGTCGGGATCGGGCATCAGGTCGGGGTCCTTGCACAGGCTGGCGATCAAATCAGTGCCGGCATTGGTGGTGAGCAGGATCAGGGTGTTCTTGAAATCGATCTGGCGGCCTTCGCCGTCTTCCATTACGCCCTTGTCGAACACCTGGAAGAAGATTTCGTGCACGTCAGGATGCGCCTTCTCCACTTCATCCAGCAGCACGACGCTGTACGGCTTGCGGCGTACGGCTTCGGTGAGCACGCCGCCTTCGCCATAGCCGACATAACCGGGAGGTGCGCCTTTGAGCGTGGAAACGGTGTGCGCTTCCTGGAACTCGCTCATGTTGATGGTGATGAGGTTTTGTTCGCCGCCGTACAACGCCTCGGCGAGTGCCAGCGCGGTCTCGGTTTTGCCGACACCAGAGGTGCCAGCGAGCATGAACACGCCGATCGGCTTGTTCGGATTGTCGAGGCCGGCGCGGGAGGTCTGGATGCGCTTGGCAATCATCTCCATCGCGTGGTTCTGGCCGATCACGCGCTGGCTCATGAGCTTGGCCAGGTTCATCACGGTTTCCAGCTCGCTCTTCACCATGCGGCCGACAGGGATGCCGGTCCAATCCGCCACGACGGAACCGACGGCGGTGTAGTCGACCGTGGGCAGAATCAGCGGATGTTCGCCTTGCAGTTCGGCCAGTTGGGCCTGCAATCCATGCAGTTCCTCGAGCAGGCCGGCGCGTTCTGAATCGCTGAGTTCAGGTGATACGTTGTCGGCCGCGGCTTCGGCCTCTGCCGCTTTTTCCAGCTTGCTGCCGGTGCCTTCCACCGGCGAATGATCGCCGCGCAGCCTGGCGCGGATGGCGAGGATCTTTTCGACCAGTACTTTCTCGGCTTGCCAGTTGGTTTCGAGTTTTTCCAGCCGCGTTTTTTGCTCGGCAAGCTTCTCGTTGGCGGCGGCTTCGCGCTCGGTCACGTTCACGCCAACGGTCTTTTCGCGGGCGATGATGGCCAGTTCCGTTTCCAATGCCTGGATGCGCTTGCGCGTATCGTCCACTTCCGGCGGCACGGCGTGCTGGCTGATGGCGACGCGTGCGCAAGCGGTATCGAGCAAGCTCACGGCTTTATCCGGCAATTGCCGTGCGGGGATGTAGCGATGCGAGAGCTTCACCGCAGCTTCGAGTGCTTCGTCGAGGATCTGCACGCGATGATGCTTTTCCATCACGCTGGCGACGCCGCGCATCATCAGGATGCCCTTATCTTCGCTGGGCTCGTCCACTTGCACGGTCTGGAAGCGGCGCGTGAGCGCCGGATCTTTCTCGATATGTTTTTTATATTCGGCCCAGGTGGTGGCTCCGACCGTGCGCAGGTTGCCACGCGCCAGTGCTGGCTTGAGCAAGTTGGCGGCGTCGCCGGTACCAGCCGCGCCGCCAGCACCGACCAAGGTATGTGCTTCGTCGATAAAAAGAATGATCGGCTTGGGCGAGGACTGCACTTCCTCGATCACCTGGCGCAGGCGATTTTCGAATTCGCCTTTCATGCTGGCGCCTGCTTGCAACAGGCCGACGTCGAGGGTGCGCAGTGCCACGTCTTTCAATGGCGGCGGTACGTCGCCGGCGGCGATGCGCAAGGCGAAGCCTTCCACCACGGCGGTCTTGCCCACGCCGGCTTCGCCGACCAGCATCGGGTTGTTCTGGCGGCGGCGCATCAGGATGTCGACCACCTGGCGGATTTCCTCATCGCGCCCAACGATGGGATCGATCTTGCCGTTGCGCGCTTGCTCGGTCAGGTCCACCGTGAACTGGCGCAGCGCTTCCTGCTTGCCCATCTGCGCCGGCGGCATGGCGCCACTGGCTTCACCGGGTACTGCAGCGCTGCCGAGGCGGAATCCATCGTTGGCGTTCTGGCCATCTTCCGGCGAGCCGCTCACCACTTCGGCGAATTTCTCCGCCAGGGTTTCCGGCTTGATCTTCTCGAACTCCTTGGAGATGCTGAGCAGCGTGTTGCGCAGGTTGCGCGTGCGCATGGCGCCAAAGATGAGATAGCCCGTGCGCACTTGCGCTTCACCGAACATCAAGGTGGCGAAGACCCAGGCCCGCTCAACGGCTTCTTCCACATCGCTGGAAAGGTCCGAAATGCTGCTGGAACCGCGCGGCAGGCGATCCAATGCATCGGTAACGTCGCGCGCAAGGTTGGACGGGTTGAGATTGAACTGCTTGACGATGCGGTGCAGGTCCGAGTCCTGCAGTTGCAGGACCTGGTGGATCCAATGCACCAGTTCGACGTAGGGGTTGCCCCGGAGCTTGCAGAACACCGTGGCGCTTTCGATACCGCGGTAGGCCAATTTGTTGAGCTTGCCAAACAGTGCACTGCGACTGATTTCTGCCATGACGACTACCCCTGAAATTTTTGATACGCGCACCGCGCGATTTCGAACCAGCTCACCGACTTCACCTTGACCGTAGGCTGGGATGACAATCCCAGCACCAGACATCCGTTAAAGCAGCTGGGATTTTCATCCCAACCGATTCATTCCAGAAGATCTTCATAAGGAAGCAGATTCTTAGAGGTCTTCTGCTCCTCGATGTAAAGTCGCTTCAGCTCCATTTTTGCCTTGGAGTAGGAAAGCAACTCCTCTTCCAAGTGCGAAATTTCCGGATCCTCCGCAACTTCTATTTGCTCTTGCAATTCCTTGACCTTCGCATCGACTGCAAGGACGCACATCGTCAGCGTGTGAATACTTATTGCCATGATTCGACCTTTAACTACGAGCCAGTTCACAGGCCTTCGCCACGGCGGCTCTGGCGAAGTTGTCCAACGCTCCCTTATATACGTCGGGAAACATCGGCTTGGCTGGCTCTATTTGATAATGGTTGGCATCAAAAACTTCGTTGTAGTCCGGGCCGGTAATAGCCAAATTCGGATCAACCAGCGTGTCCTTGGGTATATAGAAAGAACGCCAAGCGTTCCCTTTGAATACCTTTTCTTTGTCAAACAGCGAAGTACCAGCGCCCGGCCTCACCTTCCCATCGTCATCGCTGATCTTGATATCAGGCTTACGGTATTTCGGTTTCCCATTGGGAAGCGTGCCGATCAGCTTGCGCTCAAAAGTCGGATGGAGGATGCCTTCGGCTGGCTCGCCGTCTACGATCGGGCCATGTGGAAAGTCGCTCGTGTGGGCCGCTCGCCAAAGATCTGCTGGACAGGTTGACATACGATCTCCTTTCATTTTGATAGTCCACCGCTGGCATAGCGACTCCAGCGCTTGCATCTGTCAAAGCAGCCGGGACTTCATCCCAGCCTACGTCGCCTTGTCGTCATTCCGGCGAAGGCCGGAATCCAGTCAAAAGTGGCGTGCGCAGCACACGACACAAAGATTTTGTGTGCTTCGCACGACGTGCTTCACTGGATTCCGGCCTTCGCCGGAATGACAGCCTGCTTCGAAATGGGATTGGTATGCGCATGGATTTCATCCCACCGGCCTCAACACCACATCATCGTTATCCGCCTTGCGTTGCGGTTGCCCCAGCCACGTGGTCAACCCCATCCGTCCGGTCTGCCCCATGCGCGTGGTCGGTATCTCTTCGTGCTTGAGCACGAGTTGCACGTCCCACGCTTTTTCCTCGCCGACGTACGTTTTCACCGCCGCCATCAACTGGCGCAGCGCTTCACCACCCGGCAGGAAGTTGTTGAACTGCGAGCGCGTCAAGGGGCCAAGACGCAGGCGGAAGCGTTGTTGCGCACCCCATACGTATTCGCCGATCACCGCGGTGGAGCCCAGGCCCGCGACGTCGCGCGATTGGCCCAGGCGCAAATGCGCGGAAGCCGGCAAGCGCATCCACTCGGTGGTGAATTCGATCACGCTGACCGGAACGCCGAAGAAATGCTCCAGCAGATGTTTCAAGCCTTCCGCATTGCGGGCCTGCGCCAGCAGGCGTCCGGCAAAGAAATGCTTGTAGCGGTCCGGCAGTGCATCGCGGCTTTGCAGGTTGGCGGTGGACAATCCCACCAGCGCGCCCATGTAAAGACTGAAGCGGTCTTCGCCGGGGCGATCGAGCTGGATGGTCGGCTGCGCATCGGCCCACACGCGATAGAACAGGCTCAGCATGCGGTGATGGAAGATGTCCGCAAACGCGATGAAGGTGCCATCGCGCGCGTTGAGCTTGCGGTCCAGCGCGTATTCGGTGAGATGCAGCGGCAACGGCGCATTCGGGCCGAACAGGCCGAAGAACAAGCCATACATGCGCGGCGGCTTGCCATCGGCTTGTGGTTCGAAGCGATCCACCGTGCGCGGTGCGAACGCCAGCGATGGCGTCTGGCATAGGCGCACGGGATCTTCCGCCGGTTTGGTGGAGCGCCCAAAACGCGGCCGCTCCGGATAGGCGCATTCGAACCGGCGCAGCGCTTCGAAAAATTCGAAGAGCTCCGGCTGATCGCGCAGCGCCTGCTCAAGCGCTACACGGTCGTGCGCTACAGGATCTGGCGTTTGCCGAGTCGGGCCGGCCATCGCGCTACCTCGTTGCGTTCCAGGGTGCGCAGCACGGTTTCGGTGAAGGAGTTCACCGAGACATAGCGCGCAAAGAAATGCCGCATCACCGAGCCGAGCAGGAAGGCCCCCGTGCCTTCGAAAGCACCGTCATCGCAGGTCAATGTGATTTCCAGGCCGCGCCCGAAAGCGATCGGTCCCGGTACCGGAATACGCCTGACCACCGGTTGGCAGCCGACGGCCTTGACGCCTTCGATCTGGCGGCGTGCGCTGGCGTCGAATTCATCGCAATACAAGGTCAGCATTTCGCGCAGCGCCGCGGCGCCTTCCTCGCCGCTGTCGCCGAGCAGCGACACATAGTTGAGCTGCAGATGGCTAAGCAGGCGCCACGCGGTTTCGCCATTCGCCGTCGGTGCACGCGGCTTGGTGGGGCCGGCGACGCAGCGGATGGAGGTGATCGGCGCGCCGGTTTCCAGCGTGAAGTCGGTACGCGACTTGCCCACCGGCATCTGCAACGGCAGGTCGCGATTGGTGCACATCAGCATCATGCCGACCTGCCGCAGCCTGGTGGAATACGGTGCGTCGTTGGCATCCACCAGCGACATGAATACTTCGCTGCCCACGTAGCTGGAACGCGCGCCATGCAATTTCTGCCGTGCTGACAACAGGCGCGGTTCGCGGCGCAGCGTGTAGAAAGCGGCACTGCCGCTATGCCACACGCGCTCGTCGCAACCGTAGAACGGTTGAAAGCTCTGCTCGGGTTCCGCGCGATCGCCAAAGCCTTCCACCTGGCTCATGCTGTGCACTTCAAAATCCATCGGCCGCGTGCGGTCGGCCAGCACGTGGTATTCGGTCTTACCTTGTTGCAGATGGATGCGGTCGGCGCGGCGCGGAAACAGATTGATGGCCGGTGTGCAGAACAGCCGGAAATTGCCGGTATCGACGGCGTTGTGCAGCCGGCTGACGCTGCGGTCGAAGAAAACGGTGATGTCGAATTCGGTGGCCTGCGAACGTCCGAGCACCTGTTTCAAGCCGGTAAACACGGCGAACAGGAAGCGCTCCGGGCAGGCGAAATATTCCTGCAGCAGGCGGTAACCGCTGAACGACCGATCCGAATACGGCAGCAGGGCCTCGTCGTCGGCGAAACCCTTGTCCCGAATCGCCGATGCATCGAAGTGTTCGACCAGCATGCCGCTGGGGCCGGGCATACGCACCACGAAACCCTGCGCGTTGCCGAGCAGTTGCTCGTACAGGCGCTTGGGCAATTCGTCGGCGCCGGCAATGAAGATCGGCAGCTCGTCCAGCGCCAGCATGTTGGCCTGTGCACCGGCGGTGATCACGAATTTCAACCGCAAGCCCGCACGCACGGTCTTGCCGGCGGGAATCGGCACGCTGGCTGCCGCAATGGCGGCTGGCGTTTCAAAGTACTTGGCCTCGACCAGTTCCAGCGGCCACAGGGTCACGTCGTGCGCGGTACGGTATTCGCAGGCGGTGCGGTCGTCGTTGCTGATCAGGCTGCGCAAGGCGGTGTTGCGCGCGACGGTATGGCCGGTGGCCAGTGCGCTTTCTTTGGTGTCGGGATTCAACTGCACCACGGCCATCGACGGAATCGGCGACAGGTAGTGCGGATAGATCATCTCCATCAGGTGCTGGGTGAACACTGGATACTGCGCGTCGAGCTTCAGCTGGATGCGTGCAGCCAGAAAGGCAAAACCTTCCAGCAAGCGTTCCACGTACGGATCGGCGCACTCGAAACCTTCCATGCCGAGGCGGCCGGCAATCTTGGGATATTCGCGTGCGAATTCCGCGCCCATTTCCCGGACGTGTTGCAGCTCGCGGTTGTAGTAGCGCAGCAGTCGCGGGTCCATGGATTAACGCTCCGAACTTAAGGATGCAACGGCTGCCGGGAGCTCCAGCTTCGTCACTCCGGTGAAGGCCGGCACGCGGGGAGAGCACATGGATGTGCTCGGCTTTGAGGAGCGAGGAATGACGATTCGCTTCAGGATGGTTTCAACGCTCCCACGGCTCGCTGCGCTCGTACCCCACCCTAGCCCTCTCCTGCAAACAGGGGAGGGAGCGGTCTTTGGCGATGATGGAAATACCTGCATCAGAGCCCTCGTAGCCCTAGCCATCCGAAACATTGAATTTGCCTGTTTCCAGGTCCACTTCGGTCTTGAGGTAAAGATTCAGCGGAATCGGCTGTGCCCACATTTCCGATTCGATATTGAAGGTGAGCGACTGGCGATCCATGTGCTTGAGATCGGCATTGACGAGGACGCGCAAGGTGTTCGACGTGAGGCGTGGTTCGAACGTAAGAATGGCTTCGCGGATCTGGCGCTGCAGCACCTTCGCGTCGACGCCCGATACGGCCACGCCGGTGAGATCGGGAATGCCGAAATTGACTACCGAGCGCGCTACCTCCGGATAATCGGCCAGCTCCTCATCAATGCCGAGATTCACGCAGTTGAGCAGCCACGAGATATCGCGGGCCACGCAATCGCGCAGGCGCGAGGCGGAAATCACGCGTTTTTCGCGACTTTCCTCGGCTTTGGCCGGCTCGTCATCGGCCAGCCGGTCCAGCAGCGACGGCTGCAGGCGTTCCTGGGTGGTGAGCTCGGCCATGAGCTATCAGGCGTCGAAGGTGATGGTGCGGATGTCCAGCAGCGGGTACTCGCCCGCATCCGTCGCCAGCATGCGCTGGCCGGAGCCGACGAAGCACTCGTCGCCGAGATCGATCCACTCGGTCTTGCGCGCCAGCACCACATCGCTGTCGGCGGCACGTTCTGAATTCGGGTAGCGGCACGGCACGAAGCCGACTGCTTCGCCGCCGTTGTTCCAGGTGATCTGTACCGGTGCCCACACTTTGTCGCGCAGGTCGGTGGGTGGGTCGAATTTCAATTGGCGGATGCGCGCATACGGCACCCATGCATACCCACCGTTGACGACGACTTCCAGGCAGGGGCCAAAACGCGGGTCCGCATCGGCCAGCCATTCGAACGGCGTGCCGTCGATGTTGCCGCTTACCGCCTGGGCCTGCTCAAAGGCCTGCTCGCGCAATGCCACGGCCTGTGCGACATGCCCTTGGCCAATCAGCTGCAGCGATTGCAGCAGCAGCGCCAGCCATTGCGCCGGCTCGCCGATCACCGTCGGCAGCTGCTCGCCGTTTATGACGTGCGCGCGCTTCAACTCGCCCTGCAAGGCGCGGCTGTACGCTTCTACCATCAAGGTGTTGCCGGCATCCAGCTCGCCACTCACCTTCAACTGCGTTTGCGCACGCTCCCACTGCCCCAGCAGCGACAGCAGCTGAAACAGGAACACGCGTGCCTTGGCGTCGGCCGGATTGCCGCGCACCTGCGCGGTCAGGCCTTGCAGCGCCTCGTCGAGGCGGCCTTCTTTGAGCATGTTTTCGGGAGTCATGTCCTAAGCCCCTGCGTTCCGCCAACCCGCTCCCGCCATTCCGGCGAACGCCGGAATGACGAACATGGCTCCTCCCCTGCACGCAGGGGAGGAGGCCGTTCCTCGCATTGCATGGGTGCCTGCAACGCAGGCATCAGACTCAGCCCTTGGCGACCTGTTGCATGTCGAAGGTGAAGTCCTTCGTGCCGCCGTCCTTGCCGCCCTTGTCGTCCTGCGGCTGGAAGGAGTACTTGAACTTGCCGAAGTGCAGCGTGACGTTCTCGGTGAGGCGATCTTCGCCGCCGCTGCCTCCGGTGGACACGGAGGTGACCAGCACGCCTTCGCTCAGCTCGATGGTGAGGAAGTCGGTCTGCTCGCCGGTGGCGTTGGTCACGTACAGCGTGGCCTTTTCGATGCGTGCGCCGGTGGCGCAAGCCTGCAACAGCGCGTTGGAGCAACCGTCCACGTACTTGGTGACCGAAATATCCTGCACGTGCGCCTTGCCGCCGCTGGCCGAGCCTGCGCCGGTGTGCAGGTCGCCGGTGTTGCTCACGCCCCACGACCACGCCAGGATCGGCACTTCACCTTTGTGCTTCTTGTGGTTGGAAGCGCCCTTGACCGCCACGCTGCCGCCTTCAAACTTGATATGCATGTCGAATGCCATAAATCCTCTCCTCGCTGCTCTGATTGATGATGGTCTGATTGATGAGGGCTACCGCCGCACTGGCGGCTCCTTTTACTGCACTACTTCCTGATTCAAGCCTTCGCCGCCGACGGCAGACGCGAGACCAGGCGCAACGACACGGTCAAACCCTCAAGCTGGTAGTGCGGCTTGAGGTAAAACTTGGAGGTGTAATAGCCGGGCGCGCCTTCGACCTCCTCGACCACCACTTCCGCGGCGGAAAGCGGCTTGCGCGCCTTGGTTTCTTCGCTGGAGTTGTCCGGGTCGCCGTCGATGTACTGGCTGATCCAGTTGCTGAGCCACTTCTCCACCGATTCGCGGCTGCTGAACGAACCGATCTTGTCGCGCACGATGCACTTCAGGTAATGCGCGAAACGGCAGCAGGCGAACATGTACGGCAGGCGCGCAGCCAACGCCGCGTTGGCGGTGGCGTCGGGGTTGTCGTATTCCTCCGGCTTGGCCAGCGACTGTGCGCTGATAAAGGCGGCCATGTCGGAATTCTTGCGGTGGACCAGCGGCATCAGGCCCATCTTGTCCAGTTCCGCCGAGCGCCGGTCGGTGATGGCGATTTCGGTGGGGCACTTCATGTCCACGCCGCCGTCGTCGGTCGGGAAGGTGTGCACCGGCAGGCCTTCTACCGCCCCGCCGGATTCAATGCCGCGGATGCGCGAGCACCAGCCGTATTCCTTGAACGAGCGGTTGATGTTCACCGCCATCGCGTAAGCCGCGTTCTGCCAGGTGTACTTGGACGAGTCGGCGCCGGTGGTGTCTTCTTCGAAATCGAACTCGTCCACCGGGTTGGTCTTGGCGCCGTACGGCAGGCGCGCCAGCGTGCGCGGCATGGTCAGGCCGAGGTACTTGGCGTCATCCGATTCGCGCAGCGAACGCCAGGAAGCGTAATCGGGCGTGGAGAAGATCTTTGCCAGGTCGCGCGGGTTGGCCAGCTCGTTCCAGTTGTCCATGCCCATCAGGGTGGAGTTGGCGGCGCTGATGAACGGTGCGTGCGCGGCCGCGGCGACCTGGGCAATGCCGCCCAGCATCTCGACATCCTGCGGGCTGTGATCGAAGTAGTAGTCGCCGACCAGGCAGCCATAAGGCTCGCCGCCCAGCTGGCCGTATTCTTCTTCGTAGACTTTCTTGAAGATCGGGCTCTGGTCCCACGCCGTGCCTTTGTAGCGCTTCAGCGTCTTGCCCAGTTCCTTCTTGGAGATGTTGAACACGCGGATCTTCAACAGCTGATCCGTTTCCGTGTTGTTGACCAGGTAATGCAGGCCGCGCCAGGCGCTTTCCAGCTTCTGGAAATCCGCATGATGCATGACCAGGTTGAGCTGCTCGCTGATCTTGCGATCCAGCTCGGCGATATAGGCGTTGATGGTCTGGGTGACGTCATCGGAAACGATGTCCGCCTTGTTCAACACCTGCTCGGCCAGCGTGCGCACCGCCGATTCCACTTCCTCGCGCGCACGGTCGCTCTTGGGCTTGAATTCCTTGTTGAGCAGCGAAGCAAAGTCGCCGGCGTCGACGGTTTGTACCGCGCCACCTTGTTCGGCCAGTTTTTCGGTTGCCATGATCGATTACTCCCCTTCCGGCTTGGGCGCGGAGGCCAGCGATTGCAGCAGGGCTGGATCGTTGATGGCCTGGGCGATCAGCTTTTCGGCGCCGGCTTTGCCATCCAGGTAGGTGCCGAGGTTGGCCAGCTGCGTACGTGCCTCGAGCAGCTTGGCGATCGGCGCCACCCTGCGCGCAACGGCGGCCGGCGAGAAATCGTCCATGCTCTCGAAGGTGATGTCGACGCTGAGATTGCCTTCGCCAGTCAAGGTGTTAGGCACGGCAAAGCTCACGCGCGGCTTCATCGCCTGCAGGCGGGTGTCGAAGTTGTCGACGTCGATTTCCAGCGCCTTGCGCTCTTCGATCGCCGGCAGTTCGGCATTGTTGGCGCCGGAGAGGTCCGACATCACGCCCATCACGAACGGTACCTGCACTTTTTTCTGGGCGCCATAAACCTCGACGTCGTATTCGATCTGCACTCGAGGTGCGCGATTTCGCGCGATGAATTTCTGACTGCTCTGCTTGGCCATACGACGTCTCCTTGGAATAAGGATCAACTACAGTGGAACTGCTTGTATTCGAATACCGCTGCCGGATAGCGCGGTTTACAGCCACATGACAGACGTGCGTCACCCGGCGGAGCAAACATTGCACCCGGCTTCAAAGGTGAAACAAAGCGGCTCGGCGGCCCTCCCCCGTGGGCCTGCGTAGCGAAGCGAGCGCGTAGCAACCGCCGCAAAAAGGACGGGTTACGACGCGAAAGAGAAGGTCCCTGTTACCCATCTAAATTTATGCTCAATTGAGCCGGCTCGCAACGCCAAATTGACATGTGAAAATCTGGTGAAAAAATGTTAGGCGCCGATAGGCCTCAGCAACCAACCTTTTGATTGGACGCAAGTTCTTTCTGCAGAGTGCGCACAGCTGCAACATGATTGTCATGGTAAATTGGCCGAGTCGTCGATACTTTGCAGTGGCATGGGCCGGTCCTCGTAACGCCCAAGACCCAACCGCTTCATCAACGCAGACGTGCGCGGTCCATCGTGCGGAAATCCCGCGCTGAGCTCCTTACCTTGCAGGTCGAACACACGCCCCCACTCACGGGATGTGCCCACGCAATCAGGACGCAAATCGCTTTCCGTGCACACGTAAAACAAATAGATGTATGCCTTGCCATCGGCAGCCGTCAGGCACGTCCAACTGCTTACGGCCGCGTCCAAAACAGGGGTGTCTTTTAGAAACGGCTGGCGTAATGGACGCCCATCGTGATGCAACGCTACAGAATCATTCGCCCCCTGCCGCTGCAAGGTAATACGTTGCGATAGCGGCTGGAGATCCTGGTCCGGTACGTCGAGATACACCGTTTCGGCCATCAGTTGCGCGCCACCACAGCTCAGGTGGCCGGTAGCCGTCATTTGCTTGGGCGCCGCACGTTGAGGACTGGCCTGCGCACAGGCGACAGCCAGGATGGCGGCAAGAAATATTGGCAAAAATGGCAGCTTCATGGTTTGCCTGTTACCTCGCTCAGGTATTTGGCAAACGGCGTACGGGCTCCGTCCATGGTCATTTTCGATTGCGAAGCGCCTGGCAGTGACGTCCATTCGTTACGCAACAGCGGAATAGCATGGTCAATATCGCCCTGTTGAACGTAGCCCAATGCATGGCGGCTGCGCAGTTTTTCAATGGCCAGCTTGTCTTGGGACGCTTTGGAAAAATCGGTCACGATGCCTTTTTTCCAGGCTTCATACCAAGTGGGATAAAGGATTTGATACGCGCCAGCCGCCGTGGACTCTTTTCCCCAAGCTTTAACGCGCTGGTTCGGATGCTTGCTGGTGTCAAGAAAACGCTGCTTGCCACCGTACAGCAGGAAATAGACGTCGTCGCTATCGTTGTGATGTTCCGCAAAGCGAATAAACTTTAAAAACGCAGCGACATCAGCTTCTTCTTTAGTCACTATGGTCATCCCTGATAAGGCCTGCACAGGTCGTGCGGCAAAGCACCATCACTGATGCTTGGCAACGGAGCGCGGGGAACCCCACTCAACCGTAGGGTGCGAAATTTACAGACAGTCGGAAAGGGATTACAAGTACCCAGCGTCCTGGAAATGGACTTATTCATTGGATGTAGGTTGGGGTGAGGCACAGCCGAACCCCAACCTACGGTTTTGCCGCGACTCACACTTGCCGATCACTTTGGCGAAACAGCGCGCCCGCTAACTTGCGGCCACCTCCAGCCAAACCGGAAGTCGCACTCATGGCTAGCGGATCCACTCCTATCGAACGCATGTATTTCAACTGGAACGACGCGTTGTCGCGCAACGATGCGGACGCGTTGCTCGCGCTCTACGCACGCGACACTCACTTCGAGAGCCCGCTCGTTCCGCATCTGCTCGGCGGCGACAAGGGCGTGCTGCATGGACACGATGAGCTTCGCCCGTTGTTTGCCATGCTCGCCGACCGCAAGCCGCCGGTGCGGCAGTATTACCGCACACCTTATCTGACCGATGGCAAGCGCCTGATCTGGGAATACCCACGCGATGCCGGCCACGGCGAGCAGATGGACTTCACCGAGGTGATGGACATCAACGATGAGGGGCTCATAGAGCGGCATTGCGTTTACTGGGGATGGTTCGGCTTCCGCGTCTTGCAGCGAAACCAATATCACCGTTAAACGCACAGGCCACGCTTCACGTCACCGTGTCCAATTCCGGCTTGTAGCGATGGTCTCTTACCAGCGAGGGATCGACTTCGATCGGATGGGAGAAATCGGCAACAAGCGATCCATTCGGATTGAAATGCTCACGCTCGATGGCTTCCCAGGTAACCCACACCTGCGGCTCCTCGGCGGGCGTGGCCTGCGAGCGAAAGCGGCATGGATAGACGGTCATGGTGGGCTTGATGCGATTGCGCATAGGCGTTTTCCATTACCAGTTGGAACTCACGGCGGTGATGCCGGGAAGGAACAGAAACTTACCGCGTTTCGTCGTTTATTTACCAGGCTTTCACGGGTTTATTTTTAGTAAAGTCGCCTGCCTGACGTTGGCCTGACTCGTAGGCGGGAATGACGGCCATGGGGTTACGCAGCGAATTGTGCACCCCCGCACATTTCTTAATTTCCGCGTCTGGCCCAAAGCGACAGTCATTGGGCCCTTATAGCTCTTAAGCGCAACGCCTGCCTTCGGGTATTTTCTCGCCCGTCATCGGATACCGCATCGGGCTGCCTAGGAACCAGCAAGGCGCGGCATCCGATGATTTCCATTCGATCCGCACGCGCGCGTTAAATACTGCGACGGTCAGCAACACATCCTTCACCGGCGCGCATGCAGGCTTGCCGAGTGTCCCAAGCCTTGGCGATTTCGCTATAGTTTCTCCTGCAACAGGGGATCTGGAATGTCTATGAACACTGGCCAGCCGCAGCCTACCCAGGCCGGCAAGCTTCGCGCGGGCCCGCAGGGCACGCAGTTGCTGTCTGCCGCGGAAATGCAACGGCTGGCGCTGGAAGATGCGCCGGCGTCAGATGGCCGTGCCACTTCGCGCGAACCGGTGCTGGAAGGTGCACAGGGCTCGCTCAAGGGGCAGCGCTTCACCTTGCGCCAGGGCCGCCAAACGATCGGACGCCGCGTCGACAACGACATCGTGATCAACGATCCCAGCGTATCGGCGACGCATGCATGGATCGTCAACCAGCACGGTCACTACACGCTGATGAACACGCTTTCCACCAATGGCACGTTCGTCAACGACAAGCGCATCCACGAAAGCGTGCTGGTGCATGGCGACCGGCTGCGCTTCGGCCAAGCCGAATTCAGCTTTTTGACGCACGAGCAAAGCACGCCCAAGCGACGACGCGTGATCGGCTACACCGTCGGGGCGGTGTTGGGATTGCTGGTGCTGGCCGGCGTGGCGTGGTGGGCGTTTCGGTTTTAGCCCAGCCAGCATGAGCCAGGCCATTCCCGCCACGATTGGGCGCTATCGCATCGAGGGCATTCTCGGCGAAGGGGCAATGGCGGTGGTTTACGCCGGCTTCGATCCGGAAATCCAGCGCCAGGTGGCGATCAAATGCCTGCATGGCAACGTCGCTGAAGATCCGGATTACCGCCGGCGCTTCCAGGTGGAGGCACGCGCGGCGGGGCGGCTTACCCATCCGCATATCGTCACGATTTTCGACACCGGCGAAACGGAAGACGGCCGCCCCTACATCGCGATGGAGCGCCTGTCGGGCGAAACGCTTCATTCGTATGTCGCCAAGCACGGCATGCCATCCGCCTCGGCATTGTTGGAGCTGGCCGCGCAATTGGCGAACGCCCTGCATTACGCGCACGCGCAAGGCGTGATCCATCACGACATCAAGCCCGACAACATCATGCTGCTGGATGGTTGGCACGCAAAGATCGCCGATTTCGGCATTGCCGAACGCCGCGCCACACGCAGGCCTTCCGCCGCCGCACAAGGCAAGATCGGCGGCACCCCGGCCTATATGTCGCCGGAACGCTTGCGCGGCGAACGCGCGGACGCGCGCAGCGATCTGTTTTCCCTTGGCGTCGTGTTGTTCTGGCTGGCCACCGGACGACTGCCGTGGACGTATGCCGGTGACGTGCAACGCTATGTGCGCCAACGGCAACGCCTGCCCGAGCCGCCGATCAAGCCAAGCGATCCGGCGCTCCCGCCGATTCTGGTCGATATCATCCGCACGCTGATGGCGCCGATGCCGGAAGCCCGTTATCAATCCGGCGCGGAAGTGGTGGACGACTTGCGGCTGGCGCGCCGCAGCTATGAACGATCGCGCGAAGAACTGCCCCACCCTCGCCTGCAATCGCTGGGTTTGCAATGGGCCGTGGCGTTGGGAGCCTCGGTGGTAGCCGTCCTGCTGCTCGGCATGCTGGCCATCTACGGAGTGCAGCACGTGGCCGTCACCGGCCTGGCGGAAGATTTCGGTGGCTCGCTGGGACAGATGATCGCCCGCAGCGCCGCCGAAGACATCGTGATGGACGATCACGCCGCCACGCGCGCGCTGGTGCAGGACATGGCGCGCAACGAGCAACTCGACTATCTGGCGATTGCCGATCGCGATGGCAAGATCCTGGCGAGCACGCAACCCGGCGAAAACGATCAAACCTTGCCAGCCGTGACCGTCGCCACGCGGCAGTGGTCCAACGGCACCCAGAGCTATCACGCCCGCTTGCTCGGCGCGCATGGTTTGCAGAATGCACTCGTGTTCGACGTGCCGGTCCGCTATCAGGCCAAGACCGTGGGCCGCTTGCGCCTCGGCGTCAGCCAGGCGCCCTTGCACACCGCGCAAAACACCGCCTTGGGCGTGATCGGCCTGGTGCTGCTCACGACCCTGGCGACCGTGCTGCTCACGGCTTATTGGCTATTTCGCCGTTTGCGCGGCGCGCTCGACCTGATGGTCGCCTCGTTGTTGCACGTGGCGCGCGGGGATTACCAGCATCGCATCCGCATCGTTCGCCACGATGAATTGGGCCGCTTGTTTGCCGCGTTCAATCTGATGGGCGAAACCTTGGGCACGCCACCGGGAAAAGTCGCCGTGGTATCGGATGTGCCCAAGCCGGATTTGGCACTGCAGCCAACGCAAATACTCCCCGTGGCTGGAACGCAAGAGCGGCAGCACTCGTAGACCGGGATGAAATCCCAGCATAGGAAGACGCAACGAAGCCGGGATTTCATCCCGGTCTACGAAGCTCACGCCCGTCATTCCCGCAAAAGCGGAGTGACTAACACGGGGCCATCAGGCCGATAAACGAAAATGGTCGCGCTAATACTGCTGCAAGCGTTGCTTAAGCTCCATCGCACGCGTGCGATAGACCACCGCAGGTTCATATCCTGGGTCGACCGCCAGGATGCGGTTCCACAACGCAATCGCCTGGTCCAGGTGCTGGTCCAGATACAACACCATCGCCTGCTGATGCGTGTCCGCCACCCAGATCCTGCTGAGCGCGGCGAAATTGGGGTCGGAAGATTTGAGCTGCGGATTGAGCGCCAGCGCTTTGTCGAAGGTGGCGACGGCCTGGTCCTTGTGGCCCTCCCGGTACAAGGCAAGGCTCTGGCCTTCCAGTTGCTGCGCGCTCTGCGCAGGTGGCGCCGCCGAAGATGGCGGTGGTGTCGCGACGATCGTGGGTGTAGCCACGGGCGTGGGGGCGGCCGCACCTTGCACGGGAGTGACGGCGGCGGCGGCCGAGTCATTCATCGGCAACTTCAGCGTGGAACCCACCAGGATCAAGGCCGGGTTGGTCGAGCCGTTGTAGCGGGCCAGCGCCAGGAACAGATTGGCATCGCCAAGGTATTTGGCCGCCAGCGTGCTGTACGACTCGCCCGGCTGCACGATGTGCGGCGTGGACGATGCGCCCAGCAGCTTCTTCGGATCATCGGTCAATTGCCGCAGGTAGGACTGCGCGGCGCGATCGCCAGGATGATCCTGCAGATAGCGCCGCAGCGCCTTCTCGCCTTCGGCGTAATGGCCGTTCTGCAGGTCCCGATGGACGATGGCCGAGAGGGAAAGCCTGGGTGGCGCCGCTTCTTCGCCTGGCGTGCTGGCCACGGGAGCGGCTGCAACCGGCTGCGCGCGCGGCGTAATAACCGCCTTCGGCTTGAGGATCTTCGCGCAGCCGCCGGCCAGCATGGCCACCAGCAGGGCCGTCACCGGCATCCACGCGCGCAACGATGTCCAGCGAGCTTCCATATGCACCATCACCTTACGCTACCCCTGATCAGGCGCCGAGTATTTGCTTCGTCGCACAAACTACTTAGGTCAACAAGTTAAGGCAACACTGATCAAGTAGCGCCGTCGTCATGATGTCTGCAAGGCGCGCAGGGTGTATTGCGTGGCGCCGGGAAGACTGGCCGTCTTTGCCAAGCCGCGAAGCGCAACCTGCGGGCCTTCCCGGCGTCCCCCATCTCTTTGAATTCAACATGTTGGGCCAGCCCTGTCTGTCCGCATGCCGCAGGTCCCTGTCTCGACGATGCGCCAGTCTGCCTTCGCCACCGGCCCCGTGGCCCTGGAACAGACGGGGCTGGTGACGACGGCGATACGTGATCAGAGTGTTGCCTACGCCACTCTCCGAGCACGTGGACAACCGGGCGGGTGCCGGACGAGCTGTTGTGAAGATGGCGAGAAGGCGCTCTCGGCAACAACGGGAAGGACTTGATGGTTACGTTTGCGCCGTATCGGTCATATGCGCCGCTGCGTTGCCTTGAAGCAGGCACGAACAACCTCTTTCGCCGCGCGCCATGCCCACGGCGGATAGGTGAGCAAAGACCCAGGGATGCCAAGCAGCAGCGTGCGCAAAGCAGCCCATGACTGACCTGCGTTGGTATAGAGGCGCGCCAGTATCAACAGGTTTTCAGCCCGACGGCTCCGTGCAATCGCGCGCAGCCGTTTGCCGGGGAGTGTTGCCGAATGCTTCTGATACAGCTGCACCCATCCTTCGTATGCCTCGATGCGATTGGCACTGTAGTTCTCGCCGTTGCCGGCACGCACGACAGCCAACGGGGCGTCGACAACCTTCACCGGACTTCGCATCGCCAGGCGGATGTAGAGGTCATAGTCCTCGCCGAATCGCTGGCGTTCGTCAAAACCGCCCGCTTCAAGCACCAGGCGCCGTTCGGCGATCACCGCATCGATGGCGATGTGTGCATGGATCCATAGGAGGCGCTCGGTGATGTCGCCCGCATACGGCACCCAGGGAGCCAATCCATCGCGGTCGACCGGATGCCCATCGGCATCGATCAAGTCCACCGCTGTATAGCTCCAGCGGCAATCCGGCGATACGCGCAAGGCATCCAGCTGGACCGCGAGCTTGGCGGGGCGCCATTGATCGTCCGAATCCAGAAACGCCAGATAGCGTCCACGAGCACGCCCAATGGCCTTGTTGCGGGCGATCGAGGGAATGCCGGTATGCGATAGCCACAACACTGTCACACGCGGATCGGCGATGGCGCGCAGGTAGGCACGCGTCTCCTCCGACGAGCCGTCGTCGGCAATGATCATTTCCCAATCGTCGTACGTCTGCACGAAAACCGACGCGGCAGCCTCGCGCAAGTAAGCCAGCCGGTTGTACGTCGGCAGAATGATGGAAACGGTCGGATCGCCCATATAAGGCATAACCTCAGGCTCCGCCGATTTATTCCCGCCTCTGTGTGCGATGAGGCACGGCTCGTGCCGCAATGACGCCTCAATGGCTCCAGCCAGTAGCCTGGGATGAATTCCCAGCATTCGTCATGCACGCGAAAGGTTCATGCAGGAATTTCATCCCGGCCTGCGCCGTTCGCAGCGGCAAGCGTGATGCGGCCATCGCCAGTAACGCGCACGCGTTCCTTGCAGACATGTGCCACGCATCGCGCCGCTCGCACACTGTCCTCAATTGACAGCAACTTTGTCACTTTCTGCAATGGGCAGCGGGCACGCAAATCCGGATCATTCCATTCGCAGCAGTCGCAAACGCACTGTGCTGACAACTCACAGGGGTGATTCGAACACCGTCAGCACTTCTTTAGACGCAATCTTGCGGAGCCTGGCGCAGGCTCCGCACCGTACAGGGGCGGGCCATGGGCACACTACGCAGGCGCTGCGGGCAAGCGGCTGGCTTTACGTTGATCGAATTGATGATCGTGGTGGCGATCATTGCGATCCTGGCCGCGATCGCCATACCGATCTACTCCACATACGTCACGCGCAGCAAACTCACCGATGCACAGAACAGCCTGAGTGCCTATCGCGTGGCGATGGAGCAGTACTACCAAGACAACCGCCAATACGGCAGTAACAGTACGTGCGGCATCGTGCTCACCAACAGCATGCCCAATACGAAGTACTTCACCTATACCTGCGCGCTGACGACCGTCAACAGTCTCCCGGGTTACACGATCACCGCCACCGGCATGACGGGTACGCAGACCGCCGGCTTCGCTTTCACCATCGACCAGAACAACACGCATGCCACCACCAGCCCCAACGGCTGGTACAGCGGCACGATGACCAGCTGCTGGGTAACTGCCAAGGGAATCTGCCAATGAATACGGCAGGTCAGCGCGGTGTAAGCCTGATCGAGCTGATGGTCGCCGTGGCGATTCTGGCGATCCTCACCGTGCTTGGCATTCCCAGTTTCCAGCAATGGACCTTGAACACGCGCATCCGCACGGTCAGCGAGTCGATCCAGAACGGCTTGCGGCTGGCGCGCAATGAAGCCGCGCAGCGTGCGAACGACGTGCGCTTCCAGTTGACGTCGGCCAGCAGCTGGCAAGTGTGCGTGCTGCCGGCCAGCGCAGCGAGCGCAGCAGCCGCGACGGATTGCAGCACCGCCACCAGCACCGTGCAGCAATGGAGCTCCCCCGGCAGCGCAAGCAACGTGCAGGTGGACGCTTCCACTGCGGTAACCGACGTGGCCGCCGGCAAGTTTGGCAGCAGCACCATCAGCGGCGGCCTGCCTGCGGGCATCACCTTCGATCCCTTGGGGCGGCCGACCAGTTACGGCAGCAATTCCATCCTGCGCATCGACGTCACTGCCGCACAAAGCTCCTTGCAGGCGACCAGCCGGCGGCTGGTCACCATCATCTCCGCCGGCGGCATGGTGAGCATGTGCGACCCGGCGTTCTTGCTCAGTAGCAACGCGATGGGGTGTCCATGAAAAAACTTCACCTGCCTGCACGCGCGTCGCGAACCCAAGGCATCGTGCTGATCGATGCGCTGGTCGCCATCCTGATTTTTTCGGTCGGCATCATGGGCCTGGTGTCCTTGCAGGGCTCGGCCATCGACATGACCAGCGCCTCCAGCTACCGCATCAACGCGGCCATGCTCACCGACCAGGTGATCGCGCAAATGTGGGCCACGCCCGATTTCACCCAGCTGTCCACCTTGTTTGCAGGGACAGCCGGCAAAGACGGCAAAGGCACGGGGGGCACGGCTTACACCAGCTGGTTCAACACGCTCGATTGCACTGCGTCGGCGAAGCTCCCCAACTGCCTCCCAGGCGTCAATTCGAATCCGCCCACCATCGTGGTGACTCCACAGACCATCTCCAGCAGCGGCACCGTGCAATACCAGGTCGCGGTGACGCTGCGGTGGCAGGCTCCCAGCGACAGCAGCGCGCATACCTATGTATCCACCACCGCGATCGGCAATTGATTCTTCCGTGTACCCCAAGCCGCGTGCGCCTGCGCATCAGCGAGGTTTTTCGCTGATCGAGCTGCTGGTCGGCATGCTGGTCAGCATGATCTGCATGCTGGCGATCATGGCTGCGTTTGCCGTGTACGAAGGCAAGAAGCGCACCACCACCACCGGCAACGATGCGCAGCAGAACGGCAGCTATGCGCTGTACACGCTGGAGCGGCAATTGCGCACGGCAGGTTCCGGCATTACGCAGGGCAATAACTGGGGTCTGTGGGGATGCCCCGTCACGGCCTACACCGATAGCACGCAAACATTGCCGTCCGCTTCCCTGCCCGCGCCGTTCACCTCGTCGGGATGGCCGCTTACCACGCGCCTGGTGCCGGTGCTGATCGCCGCCGGCGGCGGCAACGTTCCGGATGTCATCGGCATCGTTGCCGGCAACCCGGCGCAGCAGGTGTTCAAGGTCACAGTGAGCAGCACGCCATCGGCGACCAGCGTGGTGGTGGGCAACAGCTTCGGCATTCTCAGTGGCGACTACCTGGTCGGCACTTTGTCTGACAGCACCTGTGCCTTGGCGCAGATACCCACGGCATCGCCGACCGCACAAGTCAGCGGTACGACCATTGCCTTGAGCGCCGCCAACAGTCCGACGAAAGGTTTGCAGACCGCCACCAACCTGTTCGATTTTGGCCCCGCGCCGGCGTTCACCTTGTTCGGCATCGACACCTCGACGAATTCGCTGGTCTCCTACGATCTGCTACAGCGTACGGTCAACGGCAACGCCGCCACCGTCACGCCGATCGCCGACGGCATCGTGCAGATCAAGGCGCTGTACGGCATCCAGACCAGCGGCTCCAGCAGCCTTACCTGGGTACAGCCGACCGGGAATTATTCGATCAGCACGCTCACCGCCAGCACCGCGGCTGCCAGCGCCGCCATGGCGAAGATCAAGGCGATCCGCGTAACGATTGTGGCGCAAGGCCGCCTGCCGGAGCGTTCGAGTGATTACACCGGCCCGACCAAGCTGGTGCTGTTTCCCGACCTGGATCCCACGCTGCAATACACGGTCACCACGAACACGCAGTACCACTACAAGGTCTACGACACCACCATCCCCGTGCGCAACGCACTGATTGCCGCGTATTACTCAGGCGACGCGACATGATCGACTTCATCACTTCGCACCGCCCCGGTAGCCGGCATCGGCAAAAAGGCATGGTCTCCACCTTGATTGCGCTGATCGTACTGGTGGTGACGCTGCTTGCTGCGCTCGCCTTGATGCGCTCGGTGGACACCAGCAACACCATCGCCAGCAGCATGACGTTCCGGCAAAGTGCGCTGCAATCGGCCGAACGCGCTTACGTCGACGCGCAGCAGAACATCACCTTTGCACAGCCGACCAGCGACAACGACCAATCCCAGCTGGGCTATTACGCCGAGCCGCAACCGGCGACGGCGCGTTCGGCGGGCGACATTCCCAACGTGCTGATCAACTTGACCGGCAGCAGCATCGCGCAGATGACGAAAGCCAACACCAACGATGACGACATCTACTACGTGGTGGAACGTCTGTGCCAGGCGGCCGGCCCGGCGACCGTGACTGGTTGCGTGACGCCGGGCGCGCAGATCCTGGGCGCTTCGGTTTCCAACCAGACGTCCGACCAGAACGAACCGTTCAACAACGGTGCCACTGCCGCGTTCCGCCTCACTGTGCGCGTGAACGGCAAGAAGGGATCCGTGGCGTACGTACAGAGTTTTCTGCGTTGATGCGTGCGGGTTCGCGCGCTTCTTCCATTGACCAACTTCCGGAAATGGCCATGTTCATGTCCTTACGTCCACTGCGTTTCAACGTGAAGCTGCTTGCCTGCGTATGGGCGCTGACGGCAAGCGGAGCCGCCCTCGCTGGCGCTACCACGCTGTCGGATACACCGGTGTACAGCACTTCCAACGTACCGGCGAACTTGATGCTGGCGTTGTCGGTGGAATATCCGACCGGCACGGTGGCGGCCTATAAGGGCAGCAGCGACTACTCCAAAAGCACGACTTACCTGGGCTACTTCGATCCGGCCAAATGCTACGACTACAACAGCAACACTGGCGCGGGCTACTTCACGCCGGTAAGTGGCGTGACCGGCCCGGTGTGCACCGGGCACTGGAGCGGCAACATGCTCAACTGGGCGCTGATGACCTCGTTGGACGAGTTCCGCCAGGCACTCACCGGCGGCAATCGTTCGATCGATACCACATCAACCACCGTGCTGAAGCGCTCCAATCTCAATTCGCAGACCAACATCCAGAATTTCCCGATCAAGATACTCAATTCAAGTTCGAGCTTTTCGCCCGCCTCTGTGATCGGCGACAGCAAGTATTCCTCGCTGAGCACGGTGTATCTGTTCTCGTACCAGCAGGGTTCCAGCTTCATCATTTCCAACAACTACACGGCGCCCAACAAAAACAACAACAACACGCCCACGGTGGTCAACGACGGCAACAACAATTTCTACACGGTCTACAACGCACAGGTGCAGGTGTGTGTGCCAGGCATGCTGGAAAGCAATTGCAACAGCGCGCACGCCTCTACCGATTACACCGGCGCAGGCCAGTACAACAAGCCGGAAGGCCTGATCCAGCAGAACTACACCAGGATCCGCGTCGGCGCCTCGGCATACGGCTTCCTGAGAGGTGATACGCAACCCAACGGCGCGGTGCGCGCTCTGCTGCGCGACAACGGACCGACCACGTACAACGGCTACGGCGCGCCGCAAACCAACAGCTATTCGGAATGGGACGGCAGCACCGGCATTTTCAACACCAATCCGGACAGTGCCGATTCCACTTACGCCAAAGCGCCTGGCGGCGCGGCATTCACCGACAGCGGCACTATCAACTACCTCAACAAGTTCGGCTATTCCAACGGCTACGAGCAGTACGACAACGTGGGCGACCTGTACTGGGCCACGCTCGCCTATTACATGCAGGTGCCGCTGGATGCGAGCTACACCAAAGGTCTCACATCGAGCAACAGCGCGGACCCGAGTTTCCCGGTATTCACCGGCACGGCGGTGGCTTCCGCCAGTAGCCCAACGGTCAACGATCCGATCCAATACACCTGCCAGAACAATGCCATCGTGACGATCGGCGATGCACACACCTGGTATGACACCGCCGTGCCCACGTTGGCCCCCGCCGCCAAGAACAGCGCTGGCACCTTATTGTCGCCATTAACGGTAGGCGGCACCGTGGGTACGGCGCTGGACGCATCCAGCTATGTCACCACCCTGGGCAACCTGCCACTGATCGAAAAGCAGGGCACGACGGCAGCTTCCGGCACCATGGCGCAATACCTCAATGTCACCGCACTTGGGAGCGCTTACGAAATCAGCGGTGAATACGCGACGTACAACATGGCAGGTCTCGCCTACTACGCGCACACCAAGGATATTCGCGCCGACATCAACGGCAGCCAGAAAGTCACCACCTACACCGTCGACGTCCTGGAACCGGGCAGCTACGACGGCAGTTCGAGCCATCCGACCTACAACCCATCCGGGCTGAGCAATGGCTCCGGCCCGGACATGTACTGGCTGGCCGCGAAATATGGCGGATTCAACGACGTCAATGGTGACGGCCAACCGGCCGACATACTCACCTGGCATACGAACGGCACTTCCGCCGCCACCAACGATTTGCGGCCGGACAATTACTTCCCCGGCAACCAGCCCACCCTGATCCAGAGCGGCCTGAAGCAGATCTTCAACAACGTGGCCTCCACTGCCTCGGCGACCGGCGCCGGGCTCACTGTTTCGTCTTCGCGCGTGTTGTCCAACGTCATCGCCAACACCGCGCCCTACTACGCACCCGTGACTGGCTTTCCCGCCTACAACACGGCCTATGTACCGGTGGTATGGACCGGCGACGTCACCGGTTTCGTGGCCGCCACCTCCGGCACGTCCGTCACTACGGCCAGCGGTAGCACGCCGTGGCATGCGCAGATCCAGCTGGACACACTGACCCAGGCCACCTCGACCAGCAGCAGCGGCACCACCACCATGGGTTGGAGCAGCGGCAGACGCATCGTGACGTGGAATGGCAGCAAGGGCGTGCCGTTCCGCTACGCCAACCTTTCCACCTCGGAACAGGCTGCCATGGATACCACCACGCATGGCTCGCAATTGGTGGATTACCTGCGCGGCGACAAGAGCAATGAAGGCACGCTGTTCCGCACACGCAGCCACATCCTGGGCGACATCGTGAACTCCGGCGCGACGCTGGTGCAGAACGCGCTGTCGCCTTCCTATTCCGAAGCGGCCAATCCCGGCTATACCGCTTTCAGCAAGACCGTCGCCAATCGCCAACCGGTGATCTACGTGGGCGCGAATGACGGCATGCTGCACGCGTTCGAAGCGGACTTCACGGGCGCCACCAGCACTAACGCCGTCACTGGCGGCGGTAGTGAGCTGTTCGCCTATGTGCCCAGCATGGTGTTCAACGGCCCCAACAACACGCCGCTGGTGGATGGCCTGCCGGCGCTGGCCAACCTCAACGGCGTCTCGACCAATAATTTCGCGCATCACTTCTACGTGGATGCTACGCCGCAAGTGGCGGACGTGGACTTCACCTATATCAGTGATGGCACGGCCGCGCCGGCCACTACGGCATCGACCTCGGACTGGCACACCATTCTGGTGGGCGGCCTCGGCAAGGGCGGCAAGGGCATCTACGCGCTGGACGTAACCAGCGTGCCGCAAGCCGTCGATACGTCAAGCAGCTCGACAGTGGAAACTTCTCAGGCGGCGAACGTCCTGTGGGAATTCACCGAAGCGGACATGGGTTACAGCTATGGTGCGCCCTTGATCATCAAGACGCGCAAATACGGCTGGGTAGTCGCGGTTACCTCCGGCTACAACAACACTGGCGGCACGCTCGCTGGCCACGGCATCCTCTACCTGCTCAGCGCGAAGACCGGCAAGATGCTGCAGAAGATCGATACCGGTGTGGGCAGCGCCACGGCGCCCGCCGGCCTGACGCAGGCCACGGCATATTCGCAGGACATCACCGATGGCACCGTCGACCAGATTTACGCGGGCGATCTGCTCGGCAACGTGTGGCGTTTCGATCTGACCGAAGGCGCGACGGATGCGTCCGGCAATCCCACCGGCAACTATCCCTCGCCGACGTTGCTTGCCACGCTCATCGTTTCGAACAAGCCGCAACCCATCACCACCGCGCCGCGCATCGAGCTGAGCATCAGTTCGACCGGTTTGACCACGCTGCGCTGGGTGTTCGTGGGCACCGGCCAGTTCCTGGACATCAGCGACCTCACCACCACGCAGCAGCAAACCATGTATGCCTTGCGCGACGGCTCGGGCACCACGCCCTCCACCTCCGACCTTCCGTTAACGCGCAGCTCGCTGACCGCGGTAACCGATCTCACCCAGGGCGCTTCCCTCGGCGACAGCTCGCTGGGCTGGTATTACGACCTCACCGGTTCGGCTGGCGGCACCAACGGCGGCACCGAACGCATCGTGGTAAACCCCGCGGCCACGGCAGGCTTGAACGTGTTGGCGTGGGTGACGGTGATTCCGTCGTCCGATCCTTGCTCGCTGCAAGGCGCGATCTACGCCACCAACTACGCCGGCGTTTCCGTGCTGGAGAGCAGCGGCGGCAGCGTGGTGAATTACCTGACGACGCAATCGGCACCAACGGGCGTGTCGATTCTTCAGAACGGCGGCAGTGCCGTGGTCGGCACCAACACCACCACCAACACCCCCAAATTGAATAGCCTCAATTCGAACACCAACCCCAATAGAGTCAACCGGGCCAATTGGCGCGAAATCCTCAACTGATCGAGGTTGGCCCATTCGCACAGGGATTTGACCCTTTGCGCCATGGGCATGTCAGCGGTGTTTGGCCAGACTGCAAGCGCATCCGCGCGATGGCGCCGATCAGTTGATCTCCCAGTGATCGGCTGGTCGACGCGGCAAGCATCGGCGGCATGCGCAACGGTTGACTTTCCTCCCTTTGCAACCGTTGTCGACTCACGGCGCCGAAGATGTATCCGCCCACATCTTCGGCGCCGTTTTTTTATTGCGCGTTCACCTGGAACCAGGTGGTGCTCACCCAGCCATTGCCACGCGTGATCTCGCACCCGGCTTCCACCACGTCCAGGTACATCGACTTGCTGAAGCTGGCGCGACCGACCAGCTTGTTGAAGAAGTGCATGATGTCGATGTTGGCGCTGCCGCTGGTCGGCAGGCTCGCCGGCACGCTGCTGCGCTGGGGCAGGAAGGTGTAGACGTAGTACCCAGCGGCGGAGTTGTCGCCATACCACAGGTCGTAGGTGACACCGTTTTCGGTGATCACGCCGGTGGCGATCGGCGAGCCGATCGGGTAGGAGTTGTTGCCGGCCCAGATCATCACTTCCAGCTGCGGCGTGGACTTCTGGCTATCGTTGCGCAGGAACATGTCGTAGGCGAAGTCGCCGGCCATGTTGCTGCCGCCGGAGGCATACGAGAACGCCGCCGGAATCGTGCTGACGGTGGAAAGCCGTTTCGGGAACAAGGTGTCGCCCGTCGGGTTCCAGCCATAATGCCAGCCGCGGATGCTGGCCGGATAGCCGTACAGGCTATAGCTGGAGAAATTGAACGAGGCCGTCCATTGCGGATATTGGCCGCTGGACGGACTCCACGCGATATTGCTGTTGTTGAAGTTGTTGTCCCAGGCGAAATACGGCGAATAAAGATTGTAGGCACCTGCGTGCGCTGTACTGGCCGCACCTGTGCAAAGCAAAACCCCGGCAACCATCGAAGCAAGCATCTTCTTCATGTTCTATGTCTCCCGATGTGAATGGTTCAAGCCATGTTGTTGGCATGCAAACACCTGCGGGGAGTTGAACCCCTTGTGCGTACGTGGATTGTTACTCCCCTCTTTTCATGCGCTGATGCAGCCGCATGATTGGTCGTTATCGATAGTCGCGTAGGCACGCGAGGTCAAATCAAAAAACGCAGATATGCGTTTGAACATTCAAATTCGTAAGCGATGATTTTTGTTTTGGTAAATGGCGTGAATGTGGCGTCACGACAGGTTGTCATGAGAGTCGACGCAAAGACTGAAGTGACAACTCTTCACCTCATGGCCGTCATTCCCGTTTTCGCGCACTGCTGTCCGGGGAAATTTTTCGCCGTTCTTGCGGGAAAGCTAAAACGGCGTCATTCCAGCGAAAGCTGGAATCCAGCGACTTGAAAATCTGCAAAGGCACTGGATTCCAGCTTTCGCTGGAATGACGAGCTGATGGCACTGAATTTCCATGGGAAATTTTCGATGCCGGGTGCTATGCCCGCGCATTTCTGAAGAACTTCATTTTCCCCGGACAGCAGTGCGCGGAAGCGGGTATCCATTTTCACAGAAGCATCCGTGCAATATGGATTGCCGCTTCCTAATGGGCCATGCGCTCAAGCAACGGCGCGATAGATGAAATTTCTCACACGCACGCTGCCTGTCTTCGCGCTATAGATGCCGAGGCGGAGACTTAGGAATTCCCCGAACACATTGTGATTCAGGCCAGATACTTCCATGCGCAGATCGAGCAACGTCCAGGTTTTGCCTTCATCGTGCGAGTAGTGGAACGTCACCACGTTGTTGTCATTAGCGAGCCGGACGCGCACGCTGGACGTACGCATGGGCTTGCGTGCCCAGGTGAGTTCCGATGCATATTCGAAGGTTTTCATGGTGTCTGGCGTAAAACCGACGCCCACGAATGCCTTGGGGTTGTAGAACAGCAGCAGGCCGCCTTCGGCGTCGCCTTCGAGATCCAGGCTTACTTCGGCAATGTAGGAGCGATCGCCAACCAGGCACGTCAGTGGAGAAGTATCCGCGGGTGACCCGCCCTTGCCGGCGATGCGCAAACCGCCGGGCTCGTAACTCGCGCGCCGCATGTCTTCCGGTTTCGGGTTGTAGAAGGTCCACTGCGTGCCCAACCGGTTGGTGCTGTAGTCATCCGATAAGGCTGCGCCGGAAGCACTGCGCTTGCCGCCTTTCGGCGCAGGCAACGGTTTGGAAAGATCGCCGCCGGTCGCCTTGAACCAGCCGTCTGCAGTCCACTCCATGGGCGACAGCAAGGTCTGGCGCCCCAGTGTGCGGAAGCCGTTCTCGTAGCCGTGATAAACCATCCACCAATCGCCCGCTGGTCCTTCCACCAAGGACGCATGCCCGCGCGACCACCACGGCTCATCTGCACTGATCGTGCGCACCAGCGGATTGTGCGGGCAATGTTCCCACGGACCGTGGATGGATTTGGAACGCGCGGCGATCACCATATGGCTGGTCGGCGGGCCTGCCGTGCCGCCCACGGCGGTGATCAGATAGAACCATTCGCCATGGCGCAAAAGCTTCGGCCCTTCCGGCGCGAAATCCTCCACCACCCAATCTTCCGGATAGCGCCACGGACTGTAGGCATGCTGCATCGGGCCATCCGCGGCAAGACCATCATCGGTCAGGCGCACCATGCGAATGCCGTTGACGAACAGATAGCGCTTGCCATCCTCGCCCACCACGTGCCCCGGATCGATGCAGCCCTCGATGCCCATATCGATGGGATCGCTCCATGGGCCTTTGATGTCGTCGGCCCAGATCACATGGATGGACCAGCCCTTGCCGGTGTCGGCGGGAATGTAGATGAAGTAGCGGCCCTCGTGCTTGCACAGGTCGACCGCGAAGATGGTGCCGAGCGGTTTGTGCAGGGCGGCGGTGATCGGCGACCAGTTCACCAGGTCGGTGGAATGCCAGATCACGATGCCGGGGTAGTAGCAGAACGAGGTGAACGTCATGTAGTAGTCGCTGCCATCCTTGAGGATGGTGGGATCGGGGTGATCGCCGGCGACGATGGGGTTGAGGTAGGTGCCGTTGCCTAGGTCGGCTTGGCGCTGGTTTTCCAGGCCGTGTGTCCATTGGGGCTTATACGGTGCGCATGGTGTGGTGCTTGCCTTCGTCATGAACGGCGCGGCAGCGGCGCTGGTCAGCAGCAGCTTGAAAGTATTACGGCGAGAAGTATCGACCACTCATCCACCCTCAGGAATGTTTGTAGCTCCGGGTCGTCATTCCGGCGAAGACCGGAATGACGACAAGGCAAGATTCCGTGTCTCGCAACTCCGACGATCGTAGGTTGGGGCGCGAACCCCAATATCCGTTACCGACATGCATGGCAAGGTGGGATTGCACCCCAACCTACAAATGCTCAATCGCGCTTGGTGCCGGACAACACATCCACCCACACGGCAATCACCAGGATCGATCCCTTCACGATCAACTGCCAGTAATTGTCGACGTCCATCATCGACATGCCGTTGTCGAGGCTCGCCATCACCAGCGCGCCGATCAGCGCACCGTGCACGGTGCCGGCGCCGCCACGCATCGAGGCGCCACCGATGAAGCACGCCGCAATCGCATCCAGTTCGCCGTTGGTACCTGCGGAAGGCGACCCTGCCGCCAAACGCGCGGTGTTGATGATGCCGGCAAACGCACACATCAAGCCCATCAGCGCAAACACCACCATCTTCACGCCGGACACGTCGATGCCGGACAGGCGGCTGGCTTCCATATTGCCGCCCACCGCATAGATGTGTCGTCCGAAAACCGTCTGCGTGCCAAGGTAGGTGAAGATCGCCAGCAAGGCGAGCAGGATCATCACCGGTAGCGGCACACCGTTGTAGCGGTTGAGCGCGACCAGGAAGCCCACCATCACCGCGCCGATGGCGATCACTTTTACGGCATCCCGCCATGCAGCGGATTGCGGAATCGACAACGCGGCGCGACGGCGGCGGCGCATGATGGTCATCGCTACCAGCACCACGAAGATGATCGCCGCCAGCCAATTCGACAGGGTGGGATTCACGTAGCCTTGCGCGAGATACACCATGTCCGCCGGCACCGGTGCAATGGTGGCGCCGTGCGTAATGCCTTGCAGTACGCCGCGAAAAGCGAGCATGCCGCCCAGGCCAACGATGAAGGATGGCACGCGCAACCGCGTCACGATAAAGCCGTTGAGCAGGCCGGCGACGAGCCCGAGCACCAGCACCATCAGCACGGCCGGCCACGAGCCCCATTGCAGGTTGACCGTGAGCACCGCGGCGATGCCGCCGAGCAGGCCAAGCAAGGAACCGACGGACAAATCGATTTCACCGGCGATGATCACGAACACCATGCCGCAAGCCAGCATGCCGGTGATCGAGGTCTGGCGCAGCAGATTGGAAATGTTGCGCGAGCTGATGAAGGCGCCGTCGGTGGCGATGTGGAAGAAGACCCAGATGACGGCGAGCGCAAGCAGCAGCGCCAGGATCTTGTAGCGGACGAAGAGTGTGCGGAGTTCTTGTGCGCGCATGTTGAATCGTGTTCCCGTTTATTCCCTAAACCAAATGTCGGCAGGAAGTTTCTACGAAGCGTTCGTCATTCCAGCGAAAGCTGGAATCCAGTTTCAATACGTTGTGCGAAGCACGCAAAACCTTTATGTCGTGTGCTGCGCACATCATCTTTAACTGGATTCCGGCATTCGCCGGAATGACGGAGAGGCAAGATTGAGCATCGACGACATAGGCTGTCTTATGCCCTCTTCGCCTGCGGAATCGCCGCCGCCATTACCTGCTCCTGCGTCAGCCCATCGTTCGGCAGATCCGCGCACAAGCGCCCCTCGCCCATTACCAGCACGCGGTCGCTCGTGCCGAGAATTTCCGGCAGTTCCGACGACACCAGGATGATCGAGATCCCCTCTTTCGCCAGCTCGAAGATCAGGCGATAGATATCCACCTTCGCGCCCACGTCCACGCCGCGCGTGGGTTCGTCCAGGATCAGGATGCGCGGCTTGGTCAGCAGCATGCGCGAGAACAGCGCTTTTTGCTGGTTGCCGCCGGAGAGATTGGCAATCGGCAATGCGGCGCTGGAGGCCTTGATGTGCAGCGAGGCAATCTGCGCCTCGGCCACGCTCCATTCGCGTCCGCTGTCGAGATGGCCCGCGCTCGCGTAATGCCGCAACGTGGCCAGGGTAATGTTCTGGTCCACGCCCAAGAGCGGCACGATGCCGTAGCGCTTGCGGTCTTCGGACACCAGGCCCAGGCCGGCGCGGATCGCATCGCGTGGCGAGCGGATCTTGAGCGGCTTGCCGTCCATCACCAGCTCGACCTGGCTGCGCCCGGGATATGCGCCGAAGATCGCGCTGACCAGTTCGGTGCGCCCAGCACCGACCAAGCCGGCGATGCCAAGGATCTCGCCACGCCGCAGCGCGAACGAAACATCCTTCACGCGCTGGCGCGAGGGATCGGTGACGTCGTAGCAGGTGACGTGCCTGGCTTCGAACACCACCTCGCCGATCTCGTGTGCCACTTTCGGATACAGCGTTTCCAGCCGGCGCCCCACCATCATGGCGATGATGCTGTCTTCGTCCAGCTCGCTCATCGGCTTGGTGGCGACGTGCTTGCCGTCGCGGATCACGGAAACGGTGTCGCAGATGCGCGCCACTTCGTCCAGCTTGTGCGAGATGTAGATGCAGGCGATGCCGCGCTGCTTGAGCCGCTCGATGATGCCGAGCAGCACTTCGGTTTCTTTGCTGGAAAGCGACGACGTCGGCTCGTCGAAAATCAGCAGGCGCGCATCCTTGGCCAGCGCCTTGGCGATTTCGAACAGCTGTTGATGGCCTCCGCCGAACGCCTTCACCGGCAGCGCCACGTTGACGTCTTCCAGCTGCAGCTCTTTCAGCAGGGCATGCGCGCGGGCGTACATCGCCTCGTAGTTCATGCGCCCGCCGGGCAGCTTGAGTTCGTTGCCGAGGAAGAGGTTTTCCACCACCGACAACTCCGGCACCAGCATCAGCTCCTGATGGATGATGACGATGCCGGCCTGCTCGCTGTCGCGCACCGAACGCGCCTGCAACGCCTTGCCTTGCCAAAGGATTTCCCCTTCCCAGGTGCCGTGCGGATACACCGCCGACAGCACCTTCATCAGGGTGGACTTGCCGGCGCCGTTTTCGCCGCACAAACCGAGGCATTCGCCGGGGCGCACCTTCAGGTCGATGCCGTCCAGCGCCTTGACGCCGCCGAACGACTTGCGGATATCGCGCATCTCGAACAGGTAATCGCTCATGGCTTGTCCGCTCCGTGGCCGTACACCTGTTCGTGCGTGTAGAAGCCGTCCTGGATCACCACATCCACGTTCTTCTGCGTCAAGAGGATGGGCGTGAGCAACACCGTGTTCACATCCTTGGTGCCGTTGTTCAAGGTGGTGGTGTAGTGCGGTTGTTCATCGCGGACCAGCTGCACGGCAAGTTGCGCCGCTTCCGTGGCAATCTTCTTGATCGGCTTGTAGACCGTCATGGCCTGCGTGCCGTCGATCACGCGCTTGACCGCGGCCAGGTCGGCATCCTGGCCTGACACCGGCACCTTGCCGGCCAGGCCTTGCGCGGCGAGTGCCTGCACGGCGCCGCCGGCCGTGCCGTCATTGGAAGCGACCACGCCCTGGATATTGTTGGCGTTGGCAGTCAACGCATCCTCCACGATGCGCAATGCCTTGGATGCATCCCAATCCGGCGTCCACTGCTGCCCGACGATCTTGATGGCGCCGCTGTCGATCGCCGGCTGCAACACTTTCATCTGGCCCTGGCGGATGATCTTGGCGTTGTTGTCGGTGGGCGAACCGCCGAGCAGGAAATAGTTGCCCTTCGGCGCACGATCCAGCACGCCCTGCGCTTGCAGCTCGCCGACGCGTTCGTTGTCGAAGGTGATGTAGGCATCGACGTTGGCGTTGAGGATCAGGCGATCGTAGGAGATCACCTTGATACCGTTCTGCTCCGCTTCGGCAACGACGTTGCTGAGCACTTTGGAATTGAACGGCACGATCACCAGCACGTCGACCCGACGGGCGATGAGGTTTTCCAGCTGTGCGACCTGGCGTTCTTCGCTGGCGTCGGCCGATTGTACGTAAACGGTGGCGCCGAGCTTGGTGGCGGCGGCGACGAAGTAGTCGCGGTCGTGGGCCCAGCGTTCGAGGCGGAGGTCGTCGATGGAGAAGCCGATGACGGGGTGGGCTTTGCTGGCTTGGGTGGTGGTGGTGAAAGTACACAACATTGCCAGCGCGAGATATTTCAGCGCCCCCATTATGCCTTTCCGTGCCTTGCCGTCATTCCGGCGAAGGCCGGAATCCAGTGCAAATACGCTGTGCGAAGCACTCGACATAAATGATTCGGTGTCCTTCGGACGCATATTTAAACTGGATTCCGGCCTTCGCCGGAATGACGAGCGAGGGGTTGAACGCAAGAGATCAACACCACGCTCCGCACAGCCCCTCACCCCAACCCTCTCCCCGGAGGGGAGAGGGAGTAAAACCCCCAGCTTCCTCATGTCGTTCCTCTTACCCGATACACACCGGCCAGCTGGCGATACAACGCCCGGAACATCGGCTGACGCTGCTCGCGATAATACGCATGCCGCCCCGCATCCGGTTCACGCACGGCGGTGATTTCTGGCATTTCGCACACATCTTCCAGCTTCGCGCCGGGTTCCGCGGCAAGATGCGCCAGGCGTGCCGCACCCAGCGCCGCGCCTACTTCGCCACCGGCACGCAAGGTCAGCGGCCGGCCGATGATGTCGGCCAGCATCTGTGTCCAATATGCGCTGCGCGAGCCGCCACCGATCACGGTGATGTCGTCGGCATGCAAGCCGGCCGCATCCACCGCTTCGATGCCGTCGAGCAAGCCAAGGCCCACGCCTTCCAGCGTGGCATTGGCGAGATCCGCGCGCGCGGTATCGCCACGCAAACCGGTGAAGGCACCGGCTGCATGCACGTCGTTATGCGGCGTGCGTTCGCCGCTGAGGTATGGCAGGAAGAACGGCGCATTGCTGCGCACCGGCGTGCGTTCCGCATCGGCCAGCAAGGCGGGGACGTCGGCATAGCCGGTGAGGTTGGCGGTGAAGTCCAAACAACTCGCTGCACTGAGCATCACCGACATCAAGTGCCACGTGCCGGGCAAGGCGTGACAGAAGCTGTGGACCGCCTGCTCGGGACGCGCGAGATAACCATCGGAAACGGCGAAGTACACACCCGACGTACCCAGCGACAACATCGCCTGCTTATGGCGCACGATGCCGACGCCAACCGCGCCAGCCGCGTTATCGCCGCCGCCCGCTGCCACCGGCACGCGTTGCATACCCCAGCGATCGGCCAGCGATTGGCTCAAATATCCAGTCACGCCATTGCCTTCATGCAGTGAAGGCATCGCATCCTGCGGCAGGCCAGTGAGTTCCAGCATCTGCTGGCTCCAGCGGCGCTCGGCGACATTCAGCCACAAGGTGCCGGCTGCATCGGAAACATCGGTGGCGTATTCGCCGGTCAGGCATAGCCGCAGGTAATCCTTCGGCAACAGCACCTTGGCGATGCGCTCGAACACGTGCGGCTCATGCTCGCGCAACCACAGCAGTTTGGGCGCGGTGAAGCCCGGCATGGCGAGGTTGCCGGTGATCTGGCGAAAACCCGGCCAGTTTTCCATCGTCACGCACTGCGCATCGCAGCGGCCGTCGTTCCACAGGATCGCCGGACGCAGCACCTGGTCGGCCTTGTCCAGCACGGTGGCGCCGTGCATCTGTCCGGAGAGGCCGATGCCGGCGATCTGGCGCGGCGAAATCCCTGCCCTGCCCGCCTCGGCCAGCACTTGCTCGATCGCCGACTGCGCTGCCTGCCACCACTCGTGCGGGTCCTGTTCCGACCAGCGCGGCTGGGGATGGGACAGGCTCAGCGCGTGCGAAGCGGTCGCACGCACCTTGCCCGCAGCATCGATCAAAACGGCCTTGATGGCCGAGGTACCCAGATCGATTCCGAGAAACATGCGTCAGCTGTAGATGTAAGCGTTGACAAGGTTTTCCAGGTGTTCCTGCTGACCTGAAACATGCGCGGGGCGCAGATCGCGCTTCACCGCATCCTGCGCCAGCGATTCCAGCGAGAAACCGCCTTCCAGGATCTGCTTGCCGAACGGCGCATCCCAGCCGGCGTAACGCTTGGCCTTGAATTCGGCCAGCGCATCGCGCTCGATCATCTTGGCCGCGCGCTCCAAAGCGATGGCCAGCGTGTCGAACGCGCCGACGTGGCCGTGGAACAAGTCGACCGGATCGCTGCTCTGGCGGCGCACCTTGGTGTCGAAATTGAAACCGCCGGTGGTGAAGCCGCCGTGGCGCAGGATCTCGTAGATCACCAGCGTCATTTCTTCCACGCTATTGGGGAACTGGTCGGTATCCCAGCCGTTCTGCGGATCGCCGCGGTTGGCGTCGATGCTGCCGAACAGGCCCAGCGCGATCGACGTGGCCACTTCATGATGGAAGGAATGCCCGGCGAGCGTGGCGTGGTTGGCCTCCAGGTTCACCTTCACTTCCTGCTCCAGGCCGAACTCCTTGAGGAAGCCGTACACGGTCGCCGTGTCGTAGTCGTACTGGTGCTTGGTGGGTTCCTGCGGCTTGGGCTCGATCAGGATGGTGCCCTTGAAGCCGATCTTGTGCTTGTGCTCCACCACCATCTTGAAGAAGCGGCCGAGCTGCTCGCGCTCGCGCTTCAGGTCCGTGTTGAGCAACGTGTCATAGCCTTCGCGGCCGCCCCACAGGACGTAGTTGGCGCCGCCCAGGCGATGCGTGGCCGCCATGGCGTGGAACACCTGGGTGGCCGCGCAGGCGAACACTTCCGGCTGCGGGTTGCTGGCCGCACCCGCGGCATAGCGCGGATGGCTGAACAGGTTGGCGGTGCCCCACAGCAGCTTCACGCCGGTCTCGGCCTGCTTGGCGGCCAGCACGTCGACCATGGCGGAAAGGTTGCTCACGTATTCGGACAAGCTGCTGCCTTCCGGCGCCACGTCAGTGTCGTGGAAGGTGTAGAACGGCGTGCCCAGGCGCTTGAAGAAATCGAACGCGGCGTTGGCCTTCTCGCGTGCGCGCTGCATCGGGTCGCCGGCTTCGTGCCACGGGCGGCCGAAGGTGCCATGGCCGAACATGTCCACGCCCGGCCATACGAAGTTATGCCAGTAGCACACGGCCAGACGGAGATGCTCGTCCATGCGCTTGCCCAGCACCAGGCGCGCCGGATCGTAATGACGAAAAGCCAGGGCGTCCTTGGCCGCCCCGGCCTGTTGGATGGGGTTGATGTGGTCGAAGTAACTCATGTGGTGCTCCTGTGTACCCGGCCGATGCTGCAGTTCACACCTCGCCCCCGCAATTGCGAAATCCGCCATCCGCGCTGGGTTTTTCTTTGTCGCGTTGCGTCATGTGCCTGATCCTGCGAACTGTTAGCTTTTTGTCACGGCACGCGTGGCCGTGCCTGGTTGCTGCTCATGACAAAGCCACATCGCATCGCACTGCTTTTCAACGCCAACAAGGTGTATGACCGGCAGGTCATTGCCGGCATCGGCCAATACCTCACTTCCACCCGCGTCAAATGGGATCTCTTCATGGAAGAGGATTTCCGCAGCCGCACGGTGGGCATCCACCAGTGGCGCGGCGACGGCATCATTGCCGACTTCGACGATCCCGTCGTGGGCGAGGCGCTGGCGTCCATGCCTATTCCTGTGGTGGCTGTCGGCGGTTCCTACGCCGACGAGACGCACTACCCGCACAACATTCCCTACGTTGCCACCGACAACCACAAACTGGTTCGACTGGCCTACGACCATCTGATCGAACAAGGTCTGCAACGCTTCGCCTTTTACGGCCTGCCGCCCAGCCCCGGCAATCGCTGGGCGTACGAGCGCGAATTGGCTTTCATGCAGATGGTGCGCGCGGATGGTTTGGAAGGCAGCGTGTATCGCGGCTCTTCCACCAGTGCGGGCGGCTGGGGCCGCGCGCAGGAAGAAATGGTGGAATGGGTGCGCTCGCTGCCCAAGCCGATCGGCATCATCGCCACCACCGACGCGCGCGCCCGGCATTTATTGCAAGCCTGCATCGTCGCGGACGTACCTATCCCGGAGCAGATCGCCATCGTCGGCATCGACAACGATCCGATCGCGCAATTGCTCTGCCGCATTCCGCTGACGTCGGTGATCCAGGGCGCGGAAGAAATGGGCCGCATGGCCGCGCAAGTGCTACACCAGATGTTGCATGGCGGCGACTGTTCCACCACGCGCGTGCTGGTGCCGCCGGTCGGCATCAACGTGCAGGCCACCAGCCTGCATCAACCGCTGAAGAGTGCGTACGTCATGCGCGCCAAGCATTACATCCGCCAGTACGCATGCCTGGGGATCAAGACCGAACAGGTGGCCGACTATGTCGGCATCTCGCGCACGCTGCTGGAAGAACACTTCAAGCGCGAGCTGAAGCAGTCGGTGCACCAGACCATCCTGGAGCACAAGCTGGAGATGGCGCGGCAGATGCTCAACGATCCGTCCATCCCGTTGAGCGAAGTGGCCGTGCGCAGCGGCTTTACCTCGTTGCAGTACATGTACGCGGTGTTTCGGCGCGAATTCAATTGCACGCCGCGGCAGTACATGGAGAACGTGCGCGACGGCGCACGGGCGCATTGACCACGCTTGGGGCTTGGGCCCCGAGCTTTTAAGGCAACACTGACTAAGTATCGCCGTCGTCACCAGCCCTGTCTGTTCGCAGGCCACAGGGGCGCCGGCGAAGGCAGACTGGCGCATCGTCGAGACGGGGACCTGCGGCATGCGAACAGACAGGGCTGGCCCCAACAGGTTGAATTCAAAGTGATGGGGTGATGTCTGGAAGGCCCGCAGGCTGCGCCGCGCGGCTTGGCAAGACGGCCAGTCTTCCCGGCGCCACGCAACACACCCTGCGAGCCTTCCAGACATCATGACGACGGCGATACTTAATCAGTGTTGCCTTAAGGCAACACCATAGAACGTGGGACCATCCCCGCGTGCCAGGTGTGGATTTTCGATCAGCTTCCTGGCGCGGCTGCGTCGCCTGCCCAACCCTCTTCGTGCGCGGGAGAGGAAACCGAAATCGCCATCGCCACACCAGGCGCTCCGCCCAAACACCATCAACAGAATCAGCGCCACGAAAACTGCTCCCTCCCCTGCTAACAGGAGAGGGAGCTGATCGTTTGCACCCCACCTACAACTTCAGCGTGGCTTCCAGCGGCGTATCGTTCGACGCATCGCCCACATACACCTTGAACGCGCCCGGATCGACCTGCCAACCGTGATGGCCAACGTCGTAATACGCGAACGCGCGACGATCCAGCTGCAAGCTCACATGCTGCGTCTGTCCCGGCTGCAAGCGCACTTTGCGGAATGCCTTCAACTCGCGCGCCGGCCGCGCCACCTTGGCGGATGGATCGCCCACATACACCTGCGCCACTTCCGCGCCTTCGCGCTGGCCGGTGTTGGTGACGTCGAACGAGACTTCCACCTGATCCGGCCCCACCGTCCTGGTCGCAAGGTTGGCAAAGCGGAAGCTGGTGTACGACAAGCCATAGCCGAACGCGAACAGCGGTTGGGCTTTATCCGGATGGCTGGTGTACCAGCGATAGCCCAGGAACACGCCTTCGCCATACGTCACCGACGGATTCGTGCCTGCCGGGTGCGGCGGCGCGTCGTACCAATCGTGCGTGGGGTTGTCGGCCCACTGGCGCTCGAAGCTGATCGGCAGCTTGCCTTCCGGCGAGTGCTCGCCGAACAACACCTGCGTGATCGCCGTGCCGCCTTCCTGTCCCGGATACCAGTTCTGCAGTAGCGCCGGCACTTTGCCGAGCCAATCGTCGGTGGCATAGCCGCCGCCGGAAGTGACGGTAACCACCGTCTTGCGATTGATATCCGCCACCGCTTCGATCAATGCCTCCTGCCCCCACGGCAACTGGAAGGTGCGGTCGAAGGCTTCGCTTTCGGAAGTGGGATCGAAGCCGACCGCGACCACTGCCGCATCGGCCATCGCAGCGATCTTCTTCGCATCGGCGGAAATCAGGTCGTCGATGGCGATCACGCCAAAGCCCATGCGGCTGTAATCGACGTCGGGCCTGTAGTCGAGGCGAATCGACACCGGCTGGTTCGCATGCAGGCTCAGCGTGGCATACAGCGGTGCCTGGCCTTCGCGATGCGGCTGCGTGATCACCGGCTTGCCATTGATGTACAGCGTATACGTATCTTCGCTGGCCGCTGCGGTAAGGAACAAATACTTGCCGTCGTGCCTGGGCACGAAACGGCCGCTCCAGCGGATGCTCTGCCGCTGCGTGGCCGGCGTGGTCCACAGTTCCGGCTTCCACAGGTTCACCTGCTGGTCGACCGCGCTGTTGCTGGGCTTGCCCTGGAACGCGTCGTTGGCAAAGGTTTCCTTGATCAGGCCCGGCTTGCCGTCCAGGGTGCTGAAGCTGGATTTCTTGAACACGTCCGTCGCCGACGGCAAGCCGCGGCTATACAGCACGTTCACCTTGTCGCCCACCAGGTGCGTGATGCCGGTGAGCACGCTCTGCGCCTGGAATGTATCGATGTGCGAACTGCCGCCGGCGCTGCTGATGGCCGGGTCGGCATTCGGGCCGATCACCGCAATGGTCTTCACGTTCGCATCGAACGGCAGCACGTGATGGTCGTTCTTCAGCAACACCAGGCCTTCCAGCGCGTCCTTCAATGCCACTTGATCGTTTTGCAGGCTATACAGCGGCAGCGACAGATCCTTTTCCGGGCGATCGAGGAAACCGAAGCGCACGGCCGTGCGCAGGATGCGGCGCACCTTGTCGTCCAGCATCGCCTGCGAGAGTTTGCCGCTGCGCAAATTGGCCAGAATCAAATCAGGCTTCATTGCATCGGGCGCCGGCATTTCCAGGTCGAGGCCGGCGTTGAAGGCTTTCAGGCCATCATGCGTGGCGCCCCAGTCGGACATGAAGATGCCGTTGAAACCCCAGTCCTTCTTGAGAATGTCGTAGCTGATCGCGCGGTTCTCGGCGAGGTAGTCGCCGTTGACCAGGTTGTAGCTGCTCATCACGGCGCCGACATGGCCTTGCTTTACCGCCATTTCGAAAGCGGGCAAGTAGATTTCGCGCAGGGTGCGTTCGTCGATGTGCGTGTCGAGATGGCGACGGTCGTATTCGGAGTTGTTGGCGGCAAAATGCTTCACCGTCGCCACCACGCCCTGGCTTTGCACACCCTGGATCAAGCCGACGGCCATGCTGCCGGCCAGCAGCGGATCCTCCCCGAAATACTCCATGTTGCGGCCGTTCTGCGGCGCGCGGTACATGTTCACGCCGGGGCCGAGCAGGAAGCCGACGCCGCGTGCGCGTGCATCGCGGCCCATCGCTTCGCCGACGTCTTTCGCGAGATTCGGGTCCCACGATGCGGCCAAACCGATGCCGGCCATGTACGCAGTCGAAGGGCCTGGTGCGCGCACGCCATAGGGGCCGTCGCACATGGTCATCGCAGGCAGGCCGATGCTGGGTTCGGCGTGGGTGGAGAAGTTGTCGACGCCGCCGAGCAGTTCCACTTTCTGTTCCAGCGTGAGCTTGGCGAGCATGGCGTCGACGCGTTGCTCGACAGCGGGTGTGTCAGCGACTGGGGTGGTGGTGTCTGCGTGGGCGGTGGTGCATACGCCGAGGGCGACGCAGAGGGACAAGGTGAGGTGTTTCAGAATCCGGTGTTGCATGAAGCGAAATGTTCCTTGTGATTCTTGAGTCTCAGAAAAGCAGCCCCCTCTACCCCTTGGGGAGAGGGTTGGGGTGAGGGGAAGCCGCTTGCGGCTAAATATGGCCATCCCCAGACGCTTGGTTTTTGTGATTCGCACGGAACCCGTTTCCCGCGAGATTTGCCCCTCTCCCCGGAAGGGAGAGGGGGCTCATCTCGCAAGCGACCGATCGCCATCAATACGTCGCCAACTTCACATGCAGCACCTGCGGCTTGCCGGTGAAGTTGAGCCCCCAATCGGTCTGGTCGCCGTTCCACACGCGCAGGAAATTCCAGCGGCCCTGGTCGTCATAGCGACCTTCTTCCACACGTTCCATCATGAAGTGCTCGTGCTCCCTGCTCTTGCCCGCCATGAAATCCACGCGCGCGAAATAGCCGGTGACGAGGTATTCGTTCTTGCCGAGCTGCGCAATCAGCACGCCACCTTTCGGCGGTGAATTGCCCGGCGGCGTGTCGTTGCCGAACTGCGGCAGGCCGTAGGAAACCTTGGCCTGCCAATCGCCGAGGTCGAGGGTTTGCTCGTGCGTGTGCTCCGGTTCGGAAACGCCCCACACCTTGCCGGCAAGGCTCAACGTGGCGATCAGTTCGCCCATCGGGCGCAACAGGCGATTGTTCATCGCAAACGGCTCGAAGGCTTCGTCGTCCGCCTTGCTTGCACCGAGCGGCCAGTTGACGAAGCCGGTGTAGTCGATGCCGAACACCGAAAAGCCGATGCCCTGATGGCCCAGCGTGGCGAAGATATAGCGCGCATAGGGTTGATCGTTGCCGGTCTCGGTGACGACCAGCGGATTGTCCGGCCGCGAATACTGGCCAAGTGCAGCGAAGTAACGCTCGCTATCACGCCAGTAAAGATCCGGGCCGATCATGTCGATCGCCGGTGCGCCCTGCTTCCAGATGAAAAGCACATTCTGCGAAGGGCCGCCACTGGAATGGCTGGCCGGCGGGCTCGGATGCACGGGATCGCTCACCACCGCATTCGCATACATCGGCAGCGGATAGACCGCTTTGCCGGCCGCAGCCACCTGGCCGATGAAACGCGACACCGACCAGGCCTCGAAGAACTCCGCCGCATCCTTGCCGAACACCTGCGTCCACGTACCTGCCGGCTTGTCGGCGGCCTTAAGCACCGCCGGCGGCACCTGTTGCGCGAACGCTGCATTGGCGGCTGGCGAATAGTCGCGATCCGTGCCGTAGGCGCCGGATTCGTTTTCCACCTGCATCAGGATCACGGTGTGCTGCGTGCCGTCGACGTCGCGCAGATGCGTCATCAGTTGCACGAAGGCCTTGCGGTCGGCATCCAGCGTCGCGGCACCCAGCGGCGACAACGAAACCAGCTGCTTGCCGTCCTGCGCGATCACGCGTGGAAAACGCTTGTTGTCCAGCTTCACCCACGAAGGTGCGTAGCTGGGGCTGTTATTTTTCCAGGTACCGAACCACAAGAGCGCCAGGCGCACTTTGTGCTCGCGCGCCTGCTTGAGCAGCGTGTCGAGGAAGCTGAAATCGAAATGGCCTTCCGTGGGTTCGATCTGCTCCCACGCGATCGGCACCATCACGGTGTTGGGCTGTACGTGATCGATGGCCGGCCATACTTGATCCAGCACGGCCGGGTAGTTGCTGGAGTTGCCCACCTGCGCACCGAGCAGCAGGAAGGGCTTGCCGTCGACGATCAGGGCGTGGCGGCCGTTTTGGGTGATGAAGTGCGGGAGGGTGTTGAGGGTTTCGGCGACGGATGGTGTGGAGAGGCCGAGCGTGAAGAGTGTGGCGAGCGCCATCCATGCGTACTTCACTTGGCGGCGTAGATGGGTTTGCATGTAGTGCTCCGATCTTGATGTCTACGTCGATGCTATGTCTCGTCATTCCGGCGAAGGCCGGAATGACGAGATCAAAGTTTCTCGCTTGCTCATGGCCCCTTCGCAGGGTCGCCATAAAACACCCCACGCCCACTGGTCGCGAAATACACGCGCCCGAACACGCGCGGGTCACCTGTCACCAACCGTTCCCCGCCATAGCGATGCGCATCGTCATCGATGCGCTGCCAATGCTTGCCGTCATCGGTCGAGCGATAAAGCCCATCCACGTCGCCAAGCTGGCCGACCGCAAACACGGTAGGCAATGCACTGCCAGGCGCCGCCTTACCGAAACCGAAATCGCGCACGTTGGCCAGCTCGCCGAGCTTCTGCACATCTGCGCCGTCATCGTGCGCGCGCACAAGCCCTTCGCCACCCACGTACACCACGCCAGCCGCATCGGGCGCAGCACGCACCCACGCAACCGAACCCTGTTTCAGCTGCTCGCCCAAGGCACCGCCAATCGGCTGGAAATGCGCACCGCCATCGCGGCTAACCAGCACCTGCGTAACCTTTCCACCGCGGCCGAAGAAATGGCCTTCATACGCATAGAAACGCTTGGGATCGACACGATCGCTCAGCACGCGTGCATGCGACGGCAAGCCATCCACCGCTTGCCAATGCTTGCCGAAATCATGCGTGAGATAGGCATGTGCAGCGCCGCGCGGCGACCACAGCACGGCCGAACCGTCGGCCGAAACGGCGATGGTGCCAGCGCCCTCCCCCGCCGGCTCGGGTTCGCTGGCGAAAGCCTGCCAATGCACGCCACCGTCTTCGGAATAAGCCGCCCGTATGGCCGGATCGAACGGCTTGCGCAGGTAACCGCTGCGCACGATCAGCGCGGGCTTGTCCTGTGCGAAGTCGATGCTTTCGCTATTGGCGTAGCGCGGCGGCGCGGTGAATTGCAGTTGCGCCACGTCGAGGTCGTCGTGCCTGTAGCCATCCAGGTCGCCGATGGCGCTCAGCAGATGCGCGCCTTGCGGCGGGCTGATCAAATCCAGCGCCACGGTTTCTTCCAGGCCGCGATCCTGGAACTGCCAATGCACGTCGCCGCCATGATCGGCCTTGCGCATGTCAGTGGACATCCACACGCCGTAACCGGTAACGAACCACATGCGATCGGGATCGTGCGGGTCGATCGCCAGGGATGCCAGCCAATGCGGCGTATGCTCGCGCACCCACACCGGATCGCTGTAGTCGAATTGCGACCGCGCAAAGATTTCCTGCCAATGACGGCCACCATCGGTGCTGCGGAACAGCAGATCCTTCGGCGTGTAGTGCGCGAAGGTTGCCGTCATCACCACGTTCGGGTTGCCGGGATCGACCGTCACCGCGCCCCAGCCGTAACCGCTCGGCGTGCCGATCACGTGCGGCAGCGGCGTGACGTCGGTCCAGCGTTGCGCGGCGGGTTCGTATTTCCACACCGCACCGTCGTGCATGGTGTCGGGGCCGGGCTCGTCGCCGTAGCTCAGGTAATACGCGCCATCGCTCGCACGCACCATGTGATTGGGCCGCAAGCCGACCGGTTGACCGGAAACGGGGTTCCAGGTGCGCCCGCCGTCGATGGAACGGAACAAGCTGGTTTCGTTCGTGGAAACGCCGGCGTAAAGCGTACTGGTCGGCTTGCCCGGCGAGCCGGTACCTGGATCGAACACCACGAACACGATGCCGATCGCCTGCCGCCGCCAGTTGTTCTTGGCGCTCGCCGAAAGCGATGTGGCGACCGATGGAAAACCGTCGACCTTCGTCCAGTGCGTACCGTAGTCGTCACTTCGCCACAAGCCGGCGTCGCGCGAACCCAGGAACAGAATGCGACCATCGTTGGGATCGACCGCCAGTCGCTCGCCATCGCCGCGACCCAGTTCATTGCCGCCCATCTTGAACGGCAGATCGGCGCGCTGGAAGTGCGCGCCGCGATCGGTCGAACGCAACACCGCGGCGTTGCCCACGCGCGGATCGTTGTAGGTGCCGGACAGCAGATACACGCGATCGGCATCGTGCGGATCGATAGCCACGCTGTCGATGCCGAGCAGATTGTTGTCCGCCGCGCCGAGCCAGTCAGTGAGCGCGGTCCAACGCATGGATGATTGATCCCAGCGATACGCGCCGCCCACGTCGGTGCGCGCGTAAAGCAGACCTTGTGCGCTGGGATGGTAGACCAGGCCGCTGACGAAGCCGCCGCCGCCGATGCGCACGCTGGTGAAGTGATAGGGAATCGAAGTGGGTTCGGCTGCGTGGAGGCTGAGCGTGAAGAGCAGCGAGCAGGCGGTGACGCAGATGTTTCTCAACATGCCGATTAATCCCGTTCTAGCGTTGCCGTTGCGCGTCGAAGCCTTCCACCGCGCGTTGTCATTCCGGCGAAGGCCGGAATCCAGTGAAAAATGGCGTGCGTAGCACACGACATAAAGGTTATGTGTGCTGCGCACAGCGTACTTCACTGGATGATTCGCTTCGCTCACCCCTTCGGGGCCATCCTTCGGATGTTCTCCACGCTTTGCGCTACGTCCGGCCTTCGCCGGAATGACGAGGAGAGAGTTCGTCGCAAGCGTGTTCCACAACCCTCCCCTGCTATCGCAGGGGAGGGAGTGGATCGCGGCAGGCTTCATCAGAACGATGCACGCAAGGTCAGCGCATAACGCGTGTCGTTCACGTACCACGAGGTGATGTGCTTGCCGGCTCCGTTCTGATACATGATCGTGCGCTGTTCGGCGTTATTGAGATTGTTCATCTCAAGGCCCAGCTTGATGTGATCGTTGAACGAATAGAAGACCGAGCCATCCAGCTGTCCGTAGGCGTCGGCGAATACCGGCAGCTTCCACGGAATGCCGCCGTCGGTGCCGTTGTAGCCGTTCGGGCCAACCGATAGCAGATACTGGCTACGCCAGTTATAGGCCAGGCGGATCTGCCACGGACCGTGCTCGTAGAAGCCGGCGACGTTGAGCGAATCCCTCGACAAGCCATCCGCCGGCAGGTCGCCGAATTTGGATCCATCGGTATCCAGCGGCACCGCCGTCGAGTCGTTCGGTATATGCGTCCTGCTGCGGATGTAGGTGTAGTTCGCCGACATGCCGAAGCCCTTCACCGGCAGGAAATCGAAGAACTGGTTCCAGCCCACTTCCGCACCGTCGATCGTCGCCTTGCCGATATTCACCGGGCGGGTGACCAGATACTGATAGGTGTTGCCGTCGACACCCGGGTAGGTCACGAAGTCCGACTCGTTGCGGAAGTAGTCGCTGATACCCTTGTGGAAGAAGTTGATCCAGGTCATGCCGCCGCGATCCGGATCGAAGTACCACTCCAGCGACAGGTCGAACTGGTTGGCCTTCATCGGCGTCAGGTACGGGTTGCTGTTGGACGTGCTGGTCAGCGTCAGCTTGTCGATCGGCAAGGTGGTGGTGCCCGCGGGCGGCGTATAGCCGGACAGCACCGCGGCGTTGAGAATCTGATAGGCCTGCATCTGGCTGAAGTCCGGCCGCGCAACCGCCTTGGAGAAGGCAAAGCGCGTGACCACGTTCGGCGCGAATTCCCACTTTAGGTTCAAGCTCGGCAGGATGTCGGTGTATTCGTTGCGAGCGTTGATGGGCGAGCTCTGGCCCGAACCCAGGTACGGCGCCAATGCCACGTTCGGCAATACCAGAAAACCCGAGGAGGCATTTCTGGTCTGCACCGCGCGCACGCCGACGTTGCCGCTCAGGTTGGCATCGTCCACGCCGAATTCCATCATGGCGTACGCCGCATAGGTTTTCTCGTGCTGGAGATTGGTGTGCGGAGCATCGAGCAGCGTGGGCTGATAATCGGTGTCATAGCCGCTACCGCTGACGTAGTACGGAATGGCCGCGTCGTGGATTGCCGCGTAGCTACCCGGATAGCCCAGTGCGGTGGACAGCACCGGCGCATAGAACGCACCCGGTATGCCGGCGGCGCCCCGGTAGAAGTTCTTGAACGTATCCAGGTGCACCAGGCTGGTGTTGACCGTGCCGTTCAAGTTCAGGCCCGGCAACGTACCGCCCGGCACCGCCCACGGTTGCATCCAGGTCTGGAACACGGGCAGCCAGTTGTAGCCGGTGTCGATGTTGTTGGCGTAGCGGTTGGTGATGCGCACACCCGCCTTGATCGCCTGCACGAAGCCGCTGATGAAACTGTGCGAAACGTCGGTACGCCAGGCCAGCTCCCTGGCGTAGTTCTGGTCCTGGTGGTCCATGGTGAACCCCCAGTAATAGTTGGCGGGGTTCGCGGTGAAGTTGGAATCGACGCCGATGTGCGGCGGGTTGCTACCGTTCAGGCCGACGTCGATGTAGGGCACGTTGGTGCCCAGTGCCACCGTGGAATCCAGTGCGTTGGTGGTTGCCTTGACGAACTGCAGCTCGCTGGTGACTTCGGTGCCCGAACCGATCAGCCACTTCATGCCAGTGGAGAAGTCCGTGGTCTTGGAAGTGCTGTCGGATGCGCGGATGTCGGTGCCCATCGGCATGCCGCCGGATTGCGTGAGGCGGCCGGACTGGAATACGCCGCCATTGACCTGGCTCGGCTGGCTGGCATCCACCTGTACCTGGGTCGGATCGTTGCTGACGAAGATCGCATCCTCGTCCCAGACTTCGTGGTACCTGCTCTGGAACGCGGTGGCGTAGAAGTCGAGCGCCTGGCTGGGGCGCCACTGATAGGCCAGGTAGTAGCCGTCGCGCTTGCGGTCGTACAGCAAGGTGCGCCAGTCGGCGCCGCGCGGCACCCAGGTGCCGGCTGCGTTCTTGAAGAACGGACGTACGAACAAACCGTCAGTACGAGTAGCCAGGCGTGAATCGGCCACGTCGACGAGTACGCCCATTTCACCGATGTTGGTATTCCAGCGATTGCTGTAGAGCACGGAGGCGGACGGCTTGTACTTCTTGACGAAGTCGCCGTAGTTCTCGCTGACGGATGCGGCGATCTTCTGGCCCTGGAAATCGAAGGGCATGAAGGTGCGCAGGTTCACCGTGCCGCCCAGGCCACCCTCGATCATCTCGGCCGTCTGGTTCTTGTAGACGTCGACGCCGGACATCAGTTCCGACGGCACGTCCTGGAAGCTGAGCGCGCGTCCGCCATTGGCGGAGAAACTGTCGCGGCCATTCAATTCGGAACGCACTTGTGTCAGGCCGCGCACCTGCACGCCGGTACCCTCGGCGGAGAAGTGTTCCGGATCGCCCTGGGAAAGAAAGTGATCGATGGTGACGCCGGGAATGCGCGACAAGGTTTCAGTGACGCTGCGGTCGGGCAATGCGCCAATGTCCGTCGCGGACAAGGAATCGACGAAGGTCGGCGCGTCGCGTTTGATGTCCTGCGCTTTTTCGACCGATGCGCGGATGCCGGTGACGGTGATGCCTGCCAGGTCCTTGGCTTCATCCCGCTTCTTCTTCGCAGCGGTGCCGCTCTGGGTATTTTGCTCTCCCGTCTGCGCCGGTGCACTGCCGGTATCGGAAGCCGGTGCTGCATCCTTGGCATGCACGGTGGCGCAGCCGTACGTGAACGCCAATCCCATTGCTACCGCCATCGCCAGTCGAGCACTGGACACCGGCTTGTGTTGCACAGGACGTCCGACGCCGTGCACATCTGATGCTTGCACCTTTGCGATCATAGCTTTTCTTCTCCCCGCAGTTACCCGCGCCGGCAGGCCTTGGCCTATCGGCTGTTGTTGTCATTTCGGGACATCGCCCGACAGATGCACCCACCGGCAAATCCCCTAAGCGTTAACGTTCCGTCGCCGATGGGTGGCAATGTGGATGCTGCGGCTTGCTCTTTTGTCGGGCAATTACGAAATTGCAGGCAAGAGGTAATGTTTCTTCATTTGCGGTCGCGGTAATGGATCGATCCAAATGATTCTTTGCCTGGCTTTTTGGAGTCCCGCGCGATTGCGGAAATGGACCTTTCAGACTTTGCCGGCACCGGCACCCCGCCCGAAACATAAGCGGCGACACTCACCAACTTCCTACAACGGACATGCAAGGGTTATGGCGAGGACTCGCCCATGCGCCATGCACTACGCACCACCTTGCACAGCGCCATCACCGGCTTCAATGAAGACGAACTCTTCACGCACGCCGCCGCGATCGCGTATTACTCCGCCCTGTCGATGGCGCCGCTGATTGTGCTCACGCTGTGGCTGCTCTCGCTACTGGGCGCGCAATGGCAGGCGCAACTGAACCATGCGCTCACCAACATGATGGGCGACAAGGCGGCGCAGGCGGTGGTGATGATCGTCAACACCGCCAAATCGCGGCCGGCGCTGGGCAATGTCGCCGGCGTCCTTGGCCTGCTGGTGACCTTCTTCAGCGCATCGGCGGTATTCGCGCAGTTGCAGGGCTCGCTCAATCGCATCTGGCGCGTGCAGGAACCGTCGCGCAATGCCATCGGCATCTGGCTGAAGGCGCGCGCGCGTGCGTTCGCGCTGGTGATCGGCATCGCTTTCCTGCTGATCATTTCCTTCGCGGTCAGCGCGGCGATTCATCTGATGATTCCGTATGGATCGCTGGCCTGGTCGATCCTGGAATACGTGATATCGCTGCTGGTGTTCGTGGTGGCGTTCGGGGCGATGTACCGCGTGTTGCCGGACACGCAGATCGCTTGGTCGGACGCGGTATGGGGCGCGTTGCTGACCACGGTGTTGTTCACACTCGGCAAATTCGCCATCGAGCTGTACATCGGGCACGTCAGCATCGGTGGCGCATATGGGTCGGCCGGCACGATCGTGGTGATGCTGACGTGGGTGTATTACGCCTCGTTCGTGGTGTTGCTCGGCGCGGAACTGACGCATGGGCTGGCCATTGCCCGTGACCATCCTGTTCCGACATCTTCCATCGTGCCGCACTGAGCCTGCGCAACGCCTGTCTTCATCGCAGCGCACGCAAGACGTGAATCGTTCACCATGCGTGAAGCCTGCACTGACGAGGAGTGTGCACGCCATTGAGCAGCCTCATGTCAGAGTGGCCTTGCTGCGACAAACACAGCGGGACCTTTGGATTATTCGACAGTGCTGCACACCGGCAGCCGATCTCAGCAACTAAAAGAAGAAGTAGAAACCGAGAGTTCAGCAACATCATGTCACTGCATCGCCGCACCATCACCCACGTCTTGCAACGAACGGCCCGCGTGCTGGTTGAACCGCCACCGCTGCGCAAGATCGACGTCGCCCCGCAGCAGGGCGTCCAGCAGGACGTCCGGCGATTCCTGCCGTTCACGGCGCTGCGCGAGCGTTGGCGCACGGCGTTGGCCCCGCCGGGCCGACATGACGAAGCCAGCGCGGGGGAAACGCGCTTCCATCGCGACGTACGTGAACGCATGGGCGTACTGCCGAATTTCTTTCTCACCGCATCGGCGGCGCCAGGCCTGGGCGAACAGCTATGGGCGCAGGCAAAGGCGGCGTATCTGGACAATCCATTGCCTTCGCTGTTCAAGGAGCGGCTGTTCGTACACCTGTCGCGCTTTTGCGAGGCGCGCTATTGCATAGTGCGTCATGTCGGCTTTCTGCTCGGCAGAGGCCATCCGTCCGGCGACGCCAGGGCGGCGGCAGCCAGCATCGAACAGGTACAGCAACTGCTGAGCCGGCCCGTACCCGATGCGGCGCACCTGGCAGCGGCTCTCGCGCGCCTGGAAGGCCATGCCGAACCCGCGCCCATTCCCGCGCCGTGCACGCGCGATGAGCAAGACCTGTTCGATGCATTGACGGTGATGTTCGTGGTGCCCGCCCGTTCGGCGCAGGCGCGCGCCGCCATCAAGCACGCCGTGGGCGGCCAAAACCTTGAATGCTTGCTGGCATTCCTTGCCTTCGCTCGCCAGGCGCACTACTGGACGGAAACGCATCCGCAATTGGAATACGAAGCGGACATGCTCATGTTGATGGCACAACACCAGGATCTGGCGCGGCGCCTGCTGGATACGTCCGATGCCGAATGGGCACATGCCGGCGATGCACTGCGCGAGGCGCTGACCGGCCAGTTGCAAGTGCTCAACACCGAGTTGCAGCATCGCACACGCAATCTGCTCAGCGTGATTCGCGTGCTGTTCGACCGCACGCGATCCAACCACACCTTGCTGGATGGCTTTGCCGAAGTGTTCTCCGCACGACTGGATGCGATCAACCGCGTGCAGGTTTACCTGTCGCGGCTGGTGCAAGGCGAAAAGGTGACGTTCGACGGCTTGCTGCGCAACGAACTGGCGGCCCACGCGGTATCGATGCAGCAGATCACCCTGGATGGCCCGGCAGGCGTACGCTTGCGTTCTTCCGCGCTGCAGACATTTGCGCTGGCCCTGCACGAGCTGGTGGTGAATGCCGTGAAATACGGCGCGCTCGCCTATCCTGCCGCGCGCCTTTCGATACGATGGGACATAGAACGCACCGAAGGACAGCCCTCGGTTCTGCACGTGTTCTGGCAGGAAACCGGCGTACCGGGCCTGGCGTTGGGCGAGGACAGGACGCAACCGGGCTATGGGCGCGAACTGATCGAGCGTGCGTTGCCGTATCAGTTGAAGGCCACCACGCAGTATGAGCTGTTGCCCGAAGGCGTGCGGTGTTCGCTGTCAGTGCCGGTGCTGGCGTGAACACGCCAGACATTGCTGCAATGAAAACCCGGTTCTCCCGCTTGCACTTGATTGGCGTCGAATCCCAGCTGAGCCACCGTTGTAGAACCTTGCCGGAAACTTCGTCATCCGGCGAAGCCTTGCAAGGGGGAGGAACGCGCGCTTGGCATGGGCCGTAGGCATCGCCACCATCATGCCCACCGCATTACAACATGCTCTCCACGTATACACGCCACCTAAGCAAGGGGACATGTAAAAGTGTGTTTTGCGTCGAGGGAAAGCCTGCTGATGATTTCCAGTCAACTGAGCGGAAAGTCGGTCCTGATGGTCGAAGACGAATATCTGATCGCCGACGCGCTATGTTCCGCCTTCGAAATGGAAGATGTGCACGTGGTGGGACCGTTCCCCAACGTTGCCAGCGCAATGCAGGCCCTGGACGAAGGCGTAAAGGCGGATGCGGCCATCCTCGACGTGAACTTGAACGGAGAGCGCGTTTTCCCGTTGGCCGATCGGCTAATGGCCGACAACGTGCCGATCGTGCTCACCACCGGCTACGATGGCGATGCCATTCCGCGCGATTACGCGCACCTGGAACGCTTGCAGAAACCGGTCCACCTGAGCGAGCTGTTCGGCTGCCTCAACGAATTGCTCGCCCGCTCCGTCGCATCCCCTTGACGGTCGCCGTCCGTGTGCGCCGCTGCAGGCGTCCCCCGGATTTGGACGCCTGCGGCATGACTTGTGCGATCAGCCATGCACTTGGTGCAGCGAATGCTTCAACCTGCTCATTTCCTCGTGTGCTGATCGCACCGACGCGTAGGCATGCTGCACGGCGGCGAGCGAGGTAGTGGAAAGCCCCGCTTCGCTGATGGCATCGTCGTATTTGGCCTTGATGTGATCTTCGCCGCGCTCAACTTCGTCGATCACCGCCAGGTCGCCGGCGCGCACGGCGCTGCGCAGATTCACGAACACGCGGTGCATGGAAGCCAGCATGGTGCCTTCATCCTGCGGCTGTCCGCCTAGCGCCTTCACTTGCGACTGCAATGACGCGCACGCGGCCTGCCGCTCACGCGCACGGCGCTGGAAGATGGCTCTTATTTGCGGATTCTTGACGTCCTTGGCCGCTTCGTCATAACCATCGACGCTGTCGATGGTCGCTTCGATCAGGCGGTTGAGAACGGCAATATCTTCGCTGTTCGTAGCCATGGAACCTCGTTCCGAGCCAGCGCTCTCAGGGCACCGTATGCAGGCGCGGCGTCAACGGCATGCGCGCCACGTTGCTCAGCGGTAACGTCACGCTACCTTCACGATGCATCGCCTGGATTTCCAGCAGCAACTTGGCGTTGCGCTCGATCAACCGATGGTTCTGCGCCAGCAACTGTCCGCAGAGACGCTCCAGGTGCTGCACGCGCTGCTCGGATGAAATGGTGGTAGTCATGGCGGCCTGGCTCCATTGCGGATGAGGGGAACTATCCGTCTTTTGAAGTGAAACTATCGTCTGTGGTGCGTTTGCGCGAGCATTCTTTTCGCAATGCAACCGTAGGCCGGATTGACGCGAGCGGATTTTCTGGACCACGCTTTTTTGCTTTTGCGAGATAGCTTGAAATCGCGTCGAATCGGCTCCCTTCCCTCTTGTGCAAGGGAGGGTTGAGGCTGAGGCGTCCCCACGTTTTTTGCTCGTCATTCCGGCGAAGGCTCATTGCTGTCCGGGGAAAATGAAGTTCTTCAGAAATGCGCGGGCATAGCACCCCGCATCGAAAATTTTCCATGGAAATTCAGCGCCATCAGCTCGTCATTCCAGCTTTGGCTGGAATGACGTCGTTTTAGCTTTCCCGCAAGAACGGCGAAAAATTCCCCGGACAGCAGCGGGCAAAGGCCGGAATGACGATTCGCTTCGAAATAGGCTCGAAACCCCAAATTTTTCTGGACAACTAGCAAAAAAAGGGACGCCTCAGGGGTTGGACGCGGTGTGAGCGAGTCGGACTCACTCCTTCCTCTACTGCCGCAGGGAAGGGAGTCATCACTGCAAGCTTCACGCATGAAGGAGGCTTCCCGCCCACGCCACTGCCGCAGCCTTCGATTTTATTGCCTCACGCTCCTGCCGCCTCCCGCTGCGCCGACGCGCGCTGATTGGCGCCCTGCTCCGCCAGCTTCGTCAGCTTTTCATCCGCGCCTTTTTCCTCTTTCAAGGTATCCATGATCAACGGCAGCGCCTCGTCATAGCCAAGCTCCTTGGCCAGTGCCGCCAGCGTGCCGTAGGAGGCGATCTCGTAGTGCTCCACCTTCTGCGCGCCGGCAATCAGCGCGGCGTCGCGCAGCGGGCCTTTTTCTACCGACTCGATCACTTCCTTGCCCTCTTCCACCAATCCCTCCATGGCCGCGCACTTGATGCGCTTCAGGCGTAGATCCAACACCTCGACGATCTTGTCGATGCGCTCGACCTGGCCGTTGGTTTCCTCCAGATGGCTTTCGAACGCCTGCGCCAGCTTGGGCTCGGTGGACGCACGCGCCAGCTTGGGCAAGGCACGGGTCAGCTGCTTCTCGGCGCTGTAGATGTCCGAAAGTTCGTGCACGAAAAGTTCTTCGATGGTTTTGACGGCCATGGTGCGGGCTCCTTTTGACACAGGGTTGGACGAGGAACACAAGATAGGCAAGTGTTCGTCGCCGCATTGCCACGGCCGGGTGAAACAGTTGTCGCCTGCTTCAACCCCATGCGCTGGCAGACATGTTTTTCGCACGCGGCGGGGAAGCCCTGCTCACCGAAGCATCACATCGTCTTTGTGGTGCGCTGCCTAAGCTCACGCATGCGTTGTCCACCCACCGAGGAGCTCATCATGAATCGAGATTATTTCCATCGCCATCGCGATGCATCGCGCTACGACGAAGAGGGCCGCCGCGCGGGTGGCCGGAGGCATGACCATCCTTCGCGATACGAAGACTCCGGCTCGCACTGGAACGACGAGCAGACGGCCCGCTGGCTGTCGCATTACGGTGGCCCATCGCAGCGGAACGAGCGCGACTATGACGCCGATCAACGCCCCGACTATGACCGCGCCAAATACGCGCAGGGCTACGGTTCCGACCGCAGCCGCGAAAACCCGCGTTACGGCCAGCATTTCCAGGAATCATGGGGCGGTTATCCATCCGGCGACGTCTGGCGCCAGCGCGGCAACGAACACGTCGCCCCGGGCATGCACGGGCGTTATGGATGGCCCGGCGAAGGCGACGATCAAGGCAGCCTGAATTTTCAATCCGGCGAATACGGCTATGGCAGTGTCTATGGCCCCACCTTCGGCTCCACCTATCGCCATCCCGAGCATGGTTACGAGAACGACCATGGCCGCGATGCCCATTGGCACGACCAGAACCGGTACCGCTCGAACGAACCCGGCGGTGGCGGCATGTATTACGGGCGAGGCCCTTCCGGCTACATACGCTCGGACGAACGCATTCGCGAAGATGTGTGCGATCGCTTGACCGACGACCCCCACGTGGATGCAAGCGCCATCGACGTGGCGGTGGAAAGCGGCATCGTGACGCTCCAAGGACAAGTATCCGACCGGCAGATGAAACACCGCGCCGAGGATTGTGCCGAACACGTCAGTGGCGTGAAGGACGTCGAGAACCGCCTGCGCGTGGCGCGCGAAGCGTGGGTGCAGGAAGCAGAGGGCAATACGCTAGGCGATGCATCTTCCTCGTTGCGCAAGGGTTGAAGTTCGCCAGGTGGGAGATGAAACAATCAGCACCCCTCTTTGCCGAGAGCCCGGCACATCCGCTGTGCCGGGCTCTCGTCTTCGAATCATCCATGAGGTTAAAACCGCTGGGCTCCCTCCCCGAACACGTCATGTGTTCTTGTGGCTTTGCTGGCCGGCTTTCACGTGTTGCTCGTGAGTACCGCCACTGCTCTGGCGGCCAGCTTCCACGTGTTGCTCATGGGTTGCATGATCGCCGCCGCCCGCTTTCCCGCCTTTGCTGGCGATCTTGCGCTGCTTGGATTCATCCATCGATGCGAATCCGCGGTTGCTTTTCTCATTAGACATGAAATGACTCCCAGTGAGGAACAAACGCCCGTCTTGCAACGGACGCATGCCACTCTATTCGTGCAGTGGTCAAATGGATTTGAGACCATCGTGAAAACTATTTCGCATCAGTGACAGCCCTGTCATGCGGCAAAAAACACGTGCGTCATTGCCGCACGCAATCGCTTGCATGCCTGCATGACGCGGCTATTTTTTAAGATCAATTGAACATGCGTACGGCACGGCCTGCGCTAGCCTGTCAAAAGTTCTTCCACTCATGGTGCATGACATGACCGACGATCTCTCGCCCAAGACGGGCGAAACGAACACCACCGAACATCTCTCCCTGCCCGACCTGCTCGCCATGCGCATGACTTACGAACGTGCAACCAACAGCATGTGCGAGTGCTTTATCGCCAAGGCGCGCGAAAGCAAGGATCCGGTGATCCGCGCATGGGACGTCTCCCCGCTGCAACAATTCTGCGGGACGCTCACCGAGCACATCCATCTGCTCACTCAATCGCTGGACGTGCTGGCGGACAAACCCAACGCGGAGAACCTGGAAGAACGGCACGAACGCTTTCTCGCCCTGTTGCGTGCCGCCGAGCAACAAGTGAGCGGCCCGGACACGTCCGTGCTGGCTGCCATGCAGGCGCTGCTGGTGGTGGAGCAGTTCAACGAGGTGGCGTGGGGACTGCTGCTGGCATTGGTGAAAGATGCCGAACTGCAACGCTTCATCGGCCACTTCGAGCAAGCTTGCGCACGCCACCACGAACAGCGCATCGCGCTTCAGCAAGCCTATGAAGACGTCGCGTTGGGGCTGGTGCGGCGCAATCAGCTGGCCATGAAATCCCGCCGTCCGCTGAAAAGCTCCATCACGGGACGCTCCGGCATGCTGCTGGGTGATCATCGCCATCTCAGCCGTCTTTAAGGCCAATGGCACTAACTTAAGGACGTTTCAGCTGCCTTTGGGCTTAAGTCAGTGCCATTCTTCCAGCCATCACTCCATCACTTTGAATTCAACCTGTTGGCGGCCAATTCAGCTACTAGCCCGGCCGTTCACCTTCTCTTTTCCATACATTCACGCCCTTCCGAGGCCGGGGGTTTAAAACTCAGGGTTCCTTTCGTTTGCGTAACGAGTGCCTGTATGTCCGATCACGACGAAACCAGCGTTCCACCCCGGGGTTTTGCCGCCATGGATGAGCGCCGGCGCCGCGAGGTCGCGAGTCTCGGCGGCCGCATTGCTCATGCAAGAGGGCGCGCCCATCGCTTTACGCCCGAAGAAGCACGCAAGGCCGGCCAGAAAGGCGGCAGCCAGATCAGCCGCAACCGCAAGGCCATGGCTGAGTTCGATCGCCGCGACGACCCACGCGACGATGTTTCTCAACCTACCGAAGAAGCATGGAGCTGACTGCGCTGCGCCGTTGATGTAGGTCGGCGCATGAGCCCCAACATGGCATGGCAGTGCGACGCACGATGATGTCGATGGCTCGGCTCAACATCGCCGTCATTCCGGCGAAGACCGAGTGAGTGCTGCGGGGAAACTGAAATCCACGCTGCCCGCCCCCCTCACGCCGACCCTCTCCCCAAAGGGGAGAGGGAGAAAAAGCTAAAGCTAACAGGTAGCCGCCGCACTCACCCACGCCATCGGACGCCAGTTGGGCGGCGGCGCTGGATCATCGATCGGCGCCGGCTCCGGATTCGGCTCGATCAAGGGCGGTCGACTGGGCTGTGGTGTGAGTGGTCCGGGTTGCGGTATCGCCGGCCTCGGTGGTTTTACCGGGTCCGGCGGTGGCGCAGGTTGGGGCTGAAACCAGATGGGAAAAGCCGGGAGTGCTTCGATCAATGACTTCATGATAGGTGCGTGCCGCTCAGTGAGGCGTCGATACGCGCTGCGACACTTTCTCTTTCTGGGAACGCGCGGCGGAATGTTCCAGGTCGGCTTGCGCGACGATGCCGCAAAGCCGGCCTTCCTTGTCGGTGATGGGAATGCGTCGCACCGCTTCCTTCGCCATCGCGTTGGCAACATCCTCGACGCTGGCATCTTCCATCAGCGACACCGCCGGTGCCGTCATGTACGCGTCCACCACGCAGGTGTCGGGCGATTCACCGGCGGCCACGCAACGCACGACGATGTCGCGATCGGTGATGACACCAACCAGTCTGTGCTGCTCGTCCACCACGGGCACTTCGCCGATATCTGCTTCAAGCATGATCTTGGCGGCGCCTTGCAACGAATCGCGCGCCGAGCAGCAGCGCAGATGGGTGGTCATGATTTCGCTCGCTTGCATGATTATTACTCTCCGACAACGCATGAGCCGATGCGACGCAGCCATGTTCTTTGGCCAGAAAGCGTCTTCGCATCGGGAACCGCCAGCATGCCTGGCGAGCAGAAAAAACATCGCGCACGGCAAGCGAACGGACCCGTCTACAGCGCCTCTGGCGAACGTACCCGCGCTTCGTCAGCCTGGCGACAGCCAACACGAATAACTGTGCTCAACTGCCCGTTTTTTCGGCAATTTTCACATTGCCATTACGACGCAACCAGCATCTTGAACAGGGGCAACGGAGCGGGAGGCTGGCGCGGATGACTGCGAGGGGCTGGAAGGCCTGCCGATCGCAGGCAAACGCCCATTCATTGACGCCAGTCTTACGTTGCGCGGGCCTCAAGGCATGGAGCTCGCACAGCGTTCACGCAGATGCGTGTTGCCCGTTTTCCGCTGCATGAGTAAAGGCGCAGTTTCGACCGGCTTGTCCGCGAAGAGCACTGCATTCACCGCCCGGCTTTACACGCTTTTTGAGCCATGCCATGCCGTTAGCGTTACGCCATGATCACCCGTCCCATTCATTGCCACCCGACTGCGCCGTGTTCATGCTCGACCGGCACGGTTATATCGTGGCAATTCATGCAGGAGAAACGCCGTTCGACGCCGTGCAAACGCAGGAGCTGATCGGTAAGCACTACACCAACGTATATGCAGGTGCGCATGGCAACGATCTGCTGGACGCAGCGCTCAACGCCGATGGTACCGGTCAGCCCGCCTGCCTGGAGACGTGGGTCATTCCAGCGCATGGACAACGTCGGCGGGTGGAAGTCTCCATACACGCATTAAAAGGCGAAAACCAGCAATTGCATGGTTTTGCCATGGTCATGCGCAACATGCTTCCGCATACGCTCCTGCAGGATCGCCTGCGTGGATGCGAGCGACGCTTTCGCCTTTTCACGCAATGCGTGGACGATGCCGCCTTCTGCATGCTCGATCCGCAAGGCGTAGTCATGGATTGGAACGCAGGCGCCCAACGCCTCACCGGCCACGTCGCGCGGAGCATCGTGGGAAAGTCGTTTGCGGCGTTTTTCAGCGAAACGCAAGGTACCGATGAACTTCCCGCGCAACTGATCCAAGCCGCGAGCCGGGACGGCCGTGCCTGCGTAGGGTGTGAACTGTTGCGCGCCGGCGAAAGCTTTCCGGCGGAAGTCGTGCTTGAATCTGTCCAGGGTGGCGACGGCAACCTGCTCGGCTTCGCCCTGATCATGCGCGACCGCACGCAACCGCACTTGGCCGAGCGCCGCCTGCGTGAAGCACACGAACAGATCACGCATGCGCAGAAGATCGAGGCGATGAGCCACCTTACCGGTGGCATTGCGCATGATTTCAACAATGCCTTGCAAGGCATCATCAGTTCGCTCGAATTGGCATCGCTGTGCCTGGACCGGCGTCATGCGGAACAGGCCAGGCGGCACGTGTTGCTATCGCTGGACGCTGCCTTGCGCGCCGGACGCCTTACGCAGCGCCTGCTTTCACTGGCGCGCAGGCAGGCATGCTCCAACCAGCGCACAAACATCGCCAAGGTGTTCAACGCGATGCGTGAACTGCTCGGCCGCACGCTGGGCGACGGCATCATGCTGGATGTGTCGTTTCCCGACGATCTTCCGCCCTTGATATGCGACAGCGGACAACTGGAAAGCGCGCTGGTCAACCTGGCCGTGAATGCGCGCGATGCGATGGGCGGCCATGGCCATCTCAATATCAGCTGCCGCCTGTGCCATCCCGACGACAGCAGCGTGCAGGTGCCGCTGGATCACGGCCATGACGTCTACGCCGAAATCTGCGTGACCGACGATGGGCCCGGCATGTGCAGCGAAACGCGGCGTCGCGCATTCGAACCGTTTTTCACCACCAAGGCGGAAGGACGCGGTACGGGTCTTGGCTTGTCCATGGTGCACAGCTTTACCGCGCAACACGGCGGGGCCGTGGACATTCAAAGCGTGCCCGGCGCCGGCACATCGGTGCTGCTTTACCTGCCCTGCGACAGTGCCAGCCTGGACATCGCGCCACCGCAGCGGCCGAAGACCGCCCCGAATCTGCGCGGTTATCGCATCCTGGTGGTGGAAGACAACCAGACCATCCGCGAATCCGTTGGCACCCGGCTGCGTCAATTGGGCTGCATCGTGGCCGAAGCGGCCACCGGGGATGAAGCTTTGTCGATGCTTGCCGGCAACGCCACGTGGGATCTGCTGCTATCGGATCTGGATCTGCCGAGTGTGGACGGCTATGAGCTGTGTTGCCAGGCACGCAAGCTGCTGCCCAAGTTGCGCGTGATCCTGATGACCGGCTACGCCGAATCGGAGTGGCATGATTTCAAGGCGTTCGACAATGCGATGGATGCCTTGATCAAGCCGTTCGACATGGGGGAATTGTTGAACAAGGTGCAGGGCTTGTTGCAGGCAGTGGAGTGAACAGTTTTGTAGACACCTCCGATGTCTACGCCAATTCACATGGAATGATGGCGCTTGCAGTGAGCAAAGCTTGGATGACGGATCAGGAAACCTACCCTGCCCTTCGTCCCACCACCGACACCGCGTGCACATGCTCCGGCCCTGCCATGAATGCGCGCAAATCATCCACCAATTGCTGATAGCGATGGTCATGCGTATCGCGGTTGATCGAGCGCAGCACTGAGGAAGGATGCCAGGTGGCCATGGCATCGATGCCGCCGGACAGCCTGAGCCAGCGGCCATGGCTCATGGTGAGTTGAAAGCTGGTGCCGAAGAACGCCTGCGCGGCCATCGCACCCAGCGCCAACACGCGTTGCGGGCGCACTTCGCGCAGTTCCGCCGCCAGCCACTCGCGGCAGATGGCCTGCTCCGCGGCGTTGGCGCGCTTGTGCAGGCGGCGCTTGCCGCGCAGCTCATATTTGAAATGCTTGACGGCATTGGTGATGTAGACGTGGGCCCGATCGAGGCCGGCTTCGTGCAGCGCACGGTCGAGCAATGCACCCGCCGGCCCGACGAACGGCTCGCCCGAAGCATCTTCCTGCAAGCCAGGCTGCTCGCCTACCAACATCATGGGCGCATGCGCAGGTCCCTTGCCGAACACCGTTTGCGTGGCATGTTTCCAGAGGGGACAGTCGTGGCAGCGCAGCGCCAGATCGCGCAACTCTTTCAACGATCCTTGCGGGGGAGACATGCTTGGCGGCCGGGCCAGCGGGGACTCCCACGCCGGTCGTGTTTGCGGCATTTCGCTGATCCTCGCGTTACCTGAACGAAGCTTCCGATAGCGCTTATCGACAAAACGTGCAGATTCAGTCAATAGTCACGTACATGTCGGCCGATCACGCGACGAAAGTCGTTTGACAAAGCTTTCTTCTCGCCGGCTTCACGCGCTCGCGGCAAGCCGGTCAGTGCTGCTGATGGGTGGAACTCTTGTTGCGTTCCGCCGAGGAGGCACGGCTGCGCAGGCCACCTTTCTTGCCGAGCTCCGCATAGCCTTCGCGGCCAAGTTCCTGCCTGCGTGCTTCGCCGCCTTGCTTGCCGAGCGCCGAATAACCTTCCGAGCCGAGTTCTTCCTTGCGGGCGGCGCCGCCCTTCTTGCCGAGCGCCGAATAACCTTCTGGTCCCAGTTGTTCTTTACGTGCCTCGCCGCCTTTGCGGCCAGCTTCGCGTACGCTCATGGCGCCCCGCTCCGGGTTGCGCTGTTTCCTGCTCATGCCCTTACCTCTTGTATTGCTCTGCAAAAAATCCGGCCGCATACGTTCCGCACGGCCATGCAAGCGCTGAACATGCCATCGCTTGTGTGATGCCTGCGTGCTTCCACGGCCTGCATGTGTGTGAAAGCTTGCCGCGCGTCACAACCCAAAGCAGCGCATGCACGAACGCGGCAAGCGCCAGCCAGTGTGCTTTCCACGGCGGAAACCGCGCACCTTTCACGCATATGAATGCTGTGCAGACGTGACACATAGCTAGCATCCGATTCACTCTCTCGCCACTCGCACGCGCAGTAGCTTTTGTCCACGCACACCAACCGGAGCGCCTCATGGCCAGAAAATCCAGTGATGCGAAACACCCGCGCGCACGTCCGGAACAGCGCAATGGCATGACTGCGCAGGAGCGCAGCGTGGCCGATACCACCGTCATTCCGGGCAAGCAGGCGTGGGACCCCGAAGATGCCTCGCTCGGCTTCGGCCCGCGTAGTTTCGATCCTGATCGGCGCACCGAACACCTGGGTTTGCGCGATCCGGAAGAACCGAGCCAGGGCCCTCTGCGTTTCGATGAAACCAATTACAGCGTGGAACGGCTTACGCTACCCGAAGGCGGCTACAACGAATACGCGGACGAAGTCGGCCCCGGCGACGAGGAAGGCGCACGCAGCGATCAAGCGCAGCGCTTGCAGTATCGCGATACCCAAAACGAGCTGCTGGGCGACCTGCCGCCCAGCGACATCAACCCCGCCTACGAACCCGATGATCCCGATCTCGGTTTCCGGCTCAGCGCAGAAGACCTGGAAACCTCGCCGGACGGTTATGTCGATCGCGACGCCGAAAAGGTCGCATGCTACCCCGGACCAGCCGCACGGCGCGGCAACCGCACCGACGAACGGATTCGCGAAGATGTTTACGGAGCGCTCGATAGCCGTGCCGACATCGATGCTCCCGACATCTCGCTGCACGTACATGATGGCGTGGTGATTATCGAAGGCGAGGTATCCGATGCGCTGGTGCGCCATCGCGTGGAGCAGTGCGTGGATAGCGTGGATGGCGTGAAGGACATCAACAATCGCCTGCACCTGGCGGCGCCGCAGCCGCGCAGGCCGTGGAGCGATGAATAAGCGCAACCATCGCGATCATCCTGGACAACGGTTACCTCTCTGTCTGCAGGGGTGGAAACGTGCCGTGGCCTGTCCGAAGCTGCATTCGCTCACGCCGGCTCATACGGCACATACTTCGGCTCCCACACGAACGCCTTGATGCGCCGCTCCGCTTCCGCTTCGTCGCACGCGGCAGCCACGCCATCGGCCTGCGCCCGCAAGGCCACCGCTTTGGCCACCGCAAAAGACACCTCGCGCAACTGATCCACCGGTGGCAGCAACGAAGCGGTCTTGTCCTTGGCCGTCGGCGACAACGCCGCCACCGCCTTCGCGGCGGCCATGAACATCGCATCCGTGACGCGCTTGGCGCCCACCGCGAGCACACCCAATCCCACGCCGGGAAACACATACGAATTGTTGGTTTGATCGATGTGCACGCTGCGCCCTTGCCATGGCACCGCTGCAAACGGGCTGCCGGTGCCGACCAAGGCGCGTCCATCGGTCCATTCGAGCAATTGCTGCGGCGTGGCTTCGCTGCGCGAGGTCGGGTTGGAGAGTGGGAAGATCACCGGGCGCGCCACGTTCTGCGCCATCATGCGAACGACGTCTTCCGCAAAAGCACCGGCCTGCCCGGATACGCCGATCAAGACCGTCGGCCTGGCATGGCGCATCACGTCCAGGAGGCCGATGCGGCCGGATGATTCGATGTTCCAGTCCTTCACGGCTTCGCGCGGTTGCACGAATGGCGCCTGCGCAGCGGTCAAGCCTTCCATGCCTTCGACCAGCAAGCCATTGCGGTCGACCAGGAAAAACGCCTTGCGCGCCTGCGCTTCGCTGACGCCGGCATCCACCACCGCGCGCAGCAACAAGGATGAAATGCCGCAACCGGCCGAACCGGCGCCGAGCACGGCGATGCGCTGCTCCTGCAACGGGATGCCGGTGACGTTGATGGCGGCCAGCAACGTGCCTGCGGCAATCGCGGCGGTGCCTTGGATATCGTCGTTGAAAGTGCACAGGCGATCGCGGTATTTCTGCAGCAGGCGACCGGCATTCGCACCGGCGAAATCCTCCCATTGCAGCAGCACGTCCGGCCAGCGCTCGATCACCGCGCTGACGAACTCCTCGACGAATTCATCGTATTGGGCGCCGACGATGCGCTCGTGCCGCCAACCGATGTACAGCGGGTTGGTCAGCCGTTCGCGATTGTGGGTGCCCACGTCCAGCAGGATCGGCAGCGTGAGTTCCGGATGGATGCCGGCGCACCCGGTATAGAGCGACAGCTTGCCGATGGGAATGCCCATGCCGCCCGCGCCCTGGTCGCCCAGGCCGAGAATGCGTTCGCCATCGCTCACCACGATCACGCGCACGCGGTCGAAGCGCGGATCGGCCAGGATCTCGCGGATGCGCGGCTTGTTGGGATAGCTCAGGAACAAGCCGCGTGGCTTGCGCCAGATCTCGCTGAAATGCTGGCAGCCCTCGCCCACCGTCGGCGTGTATACCAGCGGCAGCAATTCTTCCAGGTGATGCACCAGCACGTGATAGAACAGCGTCTCGTTGGTGTCCTGCAGATCGCGCAGAAAGGCATAGCGCTCGAAATCGGTACTGAAGGCCCGCAGGATCTTCAGCCGCCGCTCCGCCTGCTCGTCGATGGTGCCGACATGCGGCGGCAACAAGCCGTGCAGGCGAAACGTGTCGCGCTCACTGGCGGTAAACGCCATGCCCTTGTTCAACATCGGCTTGTTGATCAGGTCATAGCCGGTGAGGCTGGTCTTGATGACGGCCTGGATGGCGTCCTGATTCGGCATGTCGCGTGGCCTTTTCGTCGCTGGCCGTGAATTAGAACCCGCGCAGTGTTACAAAGTTGTCGCAAACGGTTCGGAGCAGGAAGGGTCCTTTCGCAGGCTCGCCAAGAACCACGCTGACATACTTCTAACAGGCGCCGGTATTGAATCCACTCATCCACAAGGAGGCATGCACATGAAGATGCAAAAGAACGGTATGGCAAGAACCTCGATAATGGCCGCGGCAGCTTTCGCGTGCTGCCTGGCCTGCGGCGCGCTATCCGCCCAGGACCTGGGCAACCTGGGCAGCAGCCTCAGCGGAAAACTCGGCGGCCTAGGCAATGCCGGCTCGTTGAGCTCCGGCAGCATGGGCAACGTGGCAGGGTTGCTGCAGTACTGCGTCAAGAACAACTACCTGGGCGGCAACACCGGCGCCTCGGGCCTCGCCAGCAAACTGCTGGGCAAGACCGATGGCGGCACCGGCAATGGCGACTACCAGAGCGGTCTTAGCGGCATTCTCAAGGGCAACAACGGGCATACCACCGACCTGTCCAGCGTGGGCGGCGGCAACAGCGACTTGAAGTCGAAGATCACCACCAAGGCCTGCGACGTGGTGTTGAAGCAGGGCAAGAATTTCCTCGGGCATTGAGGAAACGTGTGATGACCTCATGGCCGTCATTCCCTCTGCGCGGGAATGACGGCCTTCGTAGGCTGGAATGAAATCCCGGCATTTTTCCGCATGGCGGTCCTGGGATTTCATCCCAGCCTACATGGCTTTACTGCCGGATTTCGGCTTCCACCAGCTTGGCCAGCAATACCAGCGATTCCTGCCAGCCCAGGTAGCAAGCCTCGGCGGGAATCACCTCGGGAATCCCCTCCTGCACCACGGTCAATTCCGTGCCGCAAAACACGGCGCGCAACGAAATGGTCGTCTGCATCGTGCCCGGCAGGTTGGGGTCATCGAACACGCCGGTGTAGCGCAGCCGCTCGTTCGGCACCAGTTCCAGGTATTCGCCACCGAACGAATGACCGTCGCCGGTGGTGAAGTTGGTAAACGCCATCCGGTATTGCCCGCCTAACTTGGGTTCCAGCTTGTACACGCGGCCGGTGAACCCATTGGGCGGCAGCCACTTGGCCATGGCATCGGCATCGAGGAACGCGCGATAGACGCGGTCGGGCGTGGCGCGAAGCACGCGATGGAGACGAACGGTTTGGGTGGGCATGGTTTGGTCTCGGGTGCAGAGGAAACCCCTCTGCTCTGTATGACGAACGGCATGCGATGGATTCGACATGCCCAGTCTTGCTATTCCGCCAGCGGCTCCACCGGCACCTGCATGCCGCGCTTGATCGTGCCCAAGGTGACGCGGGTTTGATAGCGGCGGACGTTGGCGTTGTCGGCAAGCAATCGTTGCATCAAGGCTTCGAAATCCTCGACGTCGCGCGCCACGATGATCAATACGTAGTCCCCCGCCCCGGTGACGTACCACGCTTCCTGGATCATCGGTTCGGCGGCGATCCATTGCTTGAGGCTGGATAGCAGCTCGGGCCGTTCGCGCTCCACGTCCACGTCGACAATCAGCGTCAACGGACGGCCGACGCTCTTGGCATCGATCACGGCCACTTCGGCAGTGATCACGCTGTTCTCGCGCAATCGAGTGATGCGACGCTGCACTGCCGATGCGGAAAGCCCGATATCGGCGCCGATCAGCTCGGCGGCCCGACGCACGTCTTTTTGCAGGATGGTAAGGATGCGTCGGTCAAGCTTGTCCAGTTCGATGGGCATGTGCGCGATGGGATGCGTAAGTCGGGAAAAAAACGCGTTTGGCTGCTGATCGTCGCGGGCGGGCCGCGCGGGCAAACCCTAGCATAAGTCGCCATCACGGCTACTTCGGAAAGGGTACTTGCGCATGGTCCTGGATCGCGACATCGACGGTGTGCTTGACGCACGGCGCCACATCGATCGGGTTTTTCTGCGCTCGTCGCTGTTGACTGCCGCGGCGCTGGATGCTGCAACCGGCTGCCATGTGCTGGCGAAATCGGAGCTGGCCAATCCGATCGGTTGCTTCAAGGGACGCGGCGCGGATTTGTTCTGCGCCACCGCGCTGGCGCCGGGGGAATCGGTGGTCTGCGCTTCGGCTGGTAATTTTGGACAAGGGCTGGCCTATGCGGCGAACCGGCGTGGGCATGCATGCACGGTATTCGCCTCGATCCGGGCAAATCCGGTCAAGCTCGATGCCATGCGCCGCCTGGGGGCGGACGTTCGCCTCAGCGGCATGGATTTCGACGCAGCCAAAATCACCGCCCGCGAACATGCCACGCAAACCGGCCAACGCTGGGTGGAAGACGGCGCGGAACCGGCCATCGCAGATGGCGCCGGCACGCTTGCGCTGGAACTGCTCGATGCGGCGCCGTTCGACACGCTCGTGGTGCCGCTCGGCAACGGCGCCTTGCTGGATGGCGTTGGCCGGGTCATGCGCGCCCTGGCGCCACAGGTACGTGTCGTCGCCATTGTTGCGGCCAGCGCGCCGGCGATGAAGCTTTCGCTGGAAGCCGGAAGAGCCGTCGCCACCGAACACGCCCAGACCATCGCCGATGGCATTGCCGTGCGCGTGCCGATTGCCGCCACGCTGCCACGGCTGCGCAAATGTTGCGATGACATTGTCGCGGTGTCCGAGGCCGAACTGTTCGCGGCCATGCAAATGATCCACCGCACGCTCGGCATCGTGGTCGAGCCCGCGGGTGCTGCCGGTGTCGCCGCCATGCTGGCGGAACCGACGCGTTACGCAGGACAACGCATAGCCACGATTTTGACGGGTGGAAACATTGCGCCTGCCTTACGCGAACGTCTGCTCGCCGCCTGATTTGCTCCACCCGCTTCCATCACAACCTTCCTGTTCATGAAGCTTCTCTATCAAACGCACTCCCCTTATGCCCGCAAAGCGCTGGTCGCCGCCCATGAAATGGGCCTGGCCGATCGCTTGCAAGTGGTGCACCACGAAACCAGTCCGCTCGCGCGTAACGATGATGTCTTCGCGCTCAATCCGTTGGGGAAAGTGCCTGTGCTGATTGGCGACGATGGCGAAGTGATCTTCGACTCGTGCGTGATCTGCGAATACCTGGATGCCTTGCACGATGGCGCCAAGCTGATTCCCTCCGATCCCGAACGTCGTTATCGCGCACTGCGCCATCAAGCCATTGCCACGGGCACCGCCGATGCTGGCATCGCGGTGCGCTGGGAAACCGAACGCAGGCCGGAAGCCGTGCGCTGGGCACCGCTGCGTAACGGGCAGCTGCAGAAGATCATCGCTGCCTGCGATTTTCTCGAAGCTCATCTTGATCATAGGAAAGCGATCGATATCGGCGATATCGCACTGGCAACGGCGCTGAGCTGGATTGAGTTCCGCGGCGTGTACGCATTTCAGCAGGCACGGCCGCGGCTCTCCTCCTGGTACACGCAGTTCTGCGCGCGGCCGTCGATGTTGGCGACCACGTTGCATGGCAATACCGTGGATACCGATGCAGGGAGCCGATAGTGGCGAAGCCGTGGATTGATTGGTTGTTTCTGCGCGGCCACGTTGTGCCCGCGAAACTGGCTTGGCGGCTTGACGAAACACCTACCGCGCAAGGTCATTCCAGCAACGCCAAAGGTCCGTCTTGTTTGCTTAAGGCAGCACTGATCAAGTATCGCCGTCGTCATGATGTCTGGAAGCTCGCGGGGTGTGTCGCGTGGCGCCGGGAAGACTGGCCGTCTTGCCAAGCCGCGCGGCGCAGCCTGCGGGCCTTCCAGACATCACCCCATCACTTTGAATTCAACCTGTTGGGGCCAGCCCTGTCTGTCCGCATGCCGCAGGTCCCCGTCTCGACGATGCGCCAGTCTGCCTTCGCCGGCGGCCCTGTGGCCTGCGGACAGACAGGGCTGGTGACGACGGCGATACTTGATCAGTGTTGCCTTAATCCATACAAGGCGCTGCCCACGCTTCGCCTGTGCATGGGCATTGGCGATGGCGGTATGCGCAAGAAATAAAATCTGAAGTGTGCGCTTCGCTCGTTCAGAGCGAATCGTCATTCCGGCGAAGGCCGGAATGACGATTCGCGACGAAACACCTCATAGGTTGGGGTGAGGCAAAGCAGAACCCCCACAATGGCGTGCAGCCATCGGCAATATTGCAATCAATCGGACACTTCGATCGCGTCGACCCGATCCGGATAAAAAGCCACATACTCCTTGATCTGCGCCACCGCATCATGCGGATGTTCATACGTCCACACGGCATTGTTCGCCCGCTCACCGCCGGCGGGAATGCTGTAGTAAGAACAGTTGCCCTTATACGGGCAATAAGTGGCGTGGTCGGTGCGCTTCAGCAACGACATATCCACATCCATGCGTGGAACGTATTGCACCGCCGGGTAATTCGCTTCCTGCAGCGTCAGCGCGTGGCGTGTGTCGGCGATGATGCGACCGCCTGCTTTCACCACAATGTGCTGCTGATGGGGCGTGATGGTGATGGGATGGTCCGGTCCGGGCAGCTTGACCGGGCGAGAGCCCATATCGGATTGCGTCATGGTCGCGTCTCCTTGGGGATATTCAGGGAGCGATATGGGCGGTTGTCCACATATCCAAGTGGCCACGCGCAGGCTGGGATGAAATCCCAGCATCATGAGCAGTACGAAGCTGGGATTTTCATCCAGACTACGTCCCTACTCGCCAGGGTGGTAGACCCGCTCCACATGCCCCTTCAACTCCTCGGGCCAGAAATACACCTGCCTGAGATTGCCGGTGGTGTAGCGCTCCGCTTCGTCATTGAAATGCGGCGAATCCGGATGGCCGCTTTCGCCGCCGGCCGTGATCGCACGCGCATGCACCTTGTCGCCGAACTCCACCACCGCCACGAAACTGTTGCCGCTGGTGCCGTAATAACGCTTGGTGCCGGGCCAGCGATGCGCGCCGAAGGATGCGAGCGAACCCCAGCGCGATGAGGTGAACGGCACGGGGATGCTGGGTTTGCCGTCGTCGAAATGCGGTGCGATATCGCCGTTGACGCGCTGGAAGCGGTTCACGTCGCCCCACGGAATGCCCCAGCTGCCGAAATCCTTCACCAGGCGATCGGAGGCGTCGGCCAATGCTTGCAGCCTTGCTTGCGGCCCGGCCTTCTCGGCCATCATGTCGTACATCGACAGGCCTTCGGCGTTATCGGCCTTGTCCATCTTGTCCCACAGCGTATCGCCCCAGAACACGGCCAGCGTGGTGGGCATGGAGGCAATGCCCCAGCGATAGTCCCAATGCCGCAGCATGGCGATCTGGCCGGCGAGTTTCTGCTTGAGCGGATCGCTGGCCGGCAGTGCGTCGCAATCGTGCACAAGGATGGGAATCTGCCGCGCGAATTCAGGCAGGTAGGAATCGAATGCGAGCGTGATCAGCGAGGCCATGGTGAAGCCCTGCCGGTTGGTCAACAGCATGGTGGCGTGCACGCCCCGCGGGTTTTCGCCGACGGTGTCCATGTAGCGCGGGTAGTCGTTGCGCTTGGGGCTATAAGGGCCGGCGGCGGAATACGGCCAGTCGTTGGTGTTCATCACCCAGCCGTTGGGCGGGTCGTATACGTGCGGCAGATCGGTGAGTGCCACCAGGCCTTGCCAATCCGTGGCCGGGTTGCTGCCATCGACCGGCTTGGTGTAATCGAAGCGATCGTCGCGCTTGGGAATGAATTGCGGATGCAGATACGCGATCTCGCCCTTGTCATCCGCGAAGATGGTGTTGTTGGATGAGTTGGCTTGCAATGACGCCACTTTCATGTAGCTGGCGTAATCGCTGGCCTTGGTGCGCAGCCAGCTTTGCTCGAGCGCTTGCAGCGGCTTGTTCATCAGGGCGATGGCAATCCACTTGCCGTCTTTCTCGCGCACGATCGGGCCATGATGCGTGGCGTAGACGGTGAAGCTGCGTTGCGCCATCGAACCGTCGTTGCGACGATAAGGCACGCTGATCTGGCGTACGGCGACCGGTCGCAGTTCGCTGCCGTAGCGATAAAACAGCTTGCCATCCTTGTGCACGATGGTTTCGGCGAATTCATCCACCGCGTCGGCAGTGGTGGAGGTATGCATCCAGCCAATGTGCGGATTGAAACCCTGGTAGATAAAGAACTGGCCCCACGTCACGGCGCCGTACGCATCGAGCCCTGCATCGCTCGACATCTGCAGCTCGGAGCGGAAATAGAACGAGGTGTGCGGATTGATCCACAGCAATGCATGGCCGTCGACAGTGAGCTTGGGTGCGATGGCGATGCCGTTGGAACCGGTCGGCTCCACCCAGCTCGACGGCGTATCGGCGAAGGCAACCTTCTCGCCGTCGCGGCCGTAGAAGGCCTGCAGTTGCTTGAGCGATACGCGCTCGATATCGCCACCAATGCTGCCCTCGCTGAAGCTCAAGGCCATCCACGGCTCGAAATGCTTGATCACGCGCGGATGCACGCCCGGATGGGTGGCGAGGTATTCGTTCAAGCCGTCGGCCCATGCATTCATCAACGCCTTCAGCCATGCCGGACTACCGGCGTATTGGCGTTGCAGTTCCGCAGGATCGATAAAGAGCTTTTGCCGCAGGTCGCTCCAGAGGGCCGATTCGCCCTCGGCCTCGGCCAGGCGGCCGAGTGAATTGAGGTAATTGGTTTCCACGCGGTTGAAGTCGTCTTCGGCTTGCGCGTAGGCCATGCCGAAGACCGCATCGGCGTCGGTCTTGCCATGGACGTGGGCGATGCCCCAGTCGTCGCGCGTGATGGTGACGGCCTGGGCTTCGCGTTGCCAACGGGCGGATTCGTCATCCGCATGGGCGGTGGCAACAAGGCCGAGCGAGAGGGAGATGGCTGCTGCAAAGGCGCCGCGTCTCAGGCGCAGGGTCGCTGTGGCACCATGGTGTTGCATCGCATCGTAACCTCGCCGACGGGGATCGCGGCATGGTAGCGAGTGTGGCGGGCCGGAGTAAGTTGACCTTTGGCCCATGCGGTAGCGACGGAGGCTGGGATGAAAATCCCAGCATCGCCATGCTCATCCAATGGGGATCGCATCCAGGCTTACGAAATTGCGTCCCGCCTTCGCGGGAGCGTCGGGCACGAGGACTGCGAAACACTCACCGCGCCGGCATGCGCTCGAATGCCGGCATGCCATCCGGAATCTGGTGGAAGCTCTGCTTGTCGCAGGTATAGATGGCCATTTGCGGTGCGCCGAACTGGCGCGGGTCGTCGAGCGTGCCGACCTTCAGGATCACCATCGGCATATCCGGACGCCGCGTGACCAGGTGCGTGCCGCAGTCCGGGCAGAATTCGCGCGTGACCGGTTGTTCCAGGTCTGCGCGCGTGAAGGTCTTGGGTGCGCCCTTGGTGTAATGAAAACCGGCCTGGGGCAACACCAGGAACATCTGCGGCGCGCCGCCACTGATGTACTGGCATTCACGGCAATGGCATTGGCCTTTCATCATCGGCTCGCCTTCCGCCTTGTAGCGCACCGAACCGCAATAGCATCCGCCTTCGAACGTCATGATGTTTTCTCGATCTGGCTTGAGGGGAATGCGCAGTGTAGTGCACGCGCGCAGACCGGATGGATAGTTCGAGCCAAGCCGAAGCATCCATCGATTCAACGCTCATTGTGCGACGGCTGCGGTTCAACACGCTCCGGCCTGGCCAGCGCGTGCTCGGCGCGCTGGCGTTCGCGCCGCATGACGCCGGCTCTTTCCACCAGATCGCGAAACGATTCGTCGGCATCGGGATGGCTGGTGGCTTCGCCGACGCTGAAACGCGTCTTGTACGAGCCACCTGCCGCATTCAATGCCTCCATCGCCTCGCCCATGCGCATCAGGGCGATCACGCCGCCGGTGTTTTCGTCCTTGGTGACCACCGCGAATTCGTCGCCGGCGATACGCGCAATGATGTCCGCCGGCTCGAAGCTTTCGCGCAACATGCGCGCCATATCCTGGATCAGGTGCGCGCTGGCTTCGTGCCCGTACGCGTCGCTGATGTCCTTGACGCCATCGACGTGAAACACCAGCACTGTCAGCACGCTACGGCTGCGCTGCGCTTCGCGGAATGCCTGCTCGCCGAGCAATTCGAAACCGCGGCAGTTGAACACGCTGGTGGGCTGATCCGTCAACGACAGCTCGCGCAGTTCTTTCTCAAGCGTATTGATGCGGCGCCCCATCAGCGAGACCAGCGCAGCCAGGGCAGCCGCCATCACCGCCATGGCCAAGCCCACGGCCACCGGTGGCGAAAGCCAGCCCGCGCTGGCCATGGCGGTACCGGCGAGCATCAACACAAACGGCAACAGCAATGCAAAGGGCATCACCTGGCGCACCAGCCGGCTGCCAAGCCCACTCCCGGACAGCACGAAGAAATAGCCATGCTGCATGCGCCAGATGATCAAGGCGCCAGCCAGCAGCAGCATGCACAGCAAGGTGTGCGGCGAGGTGCGCGTGGCCAGGCTTTGCCCGAACAGCTGCACCGCCCTGAAGCAGTAGCCGGAAAAAATGATCAGGGCGTGCAAGCTCAGCAGTATGGTCAAGATCGCCACCGCCATCCCGTAGACCGGATGCCGCAACGTGGCAAGCAACAGGCTCAATGCGAACAGCAGCAGATAAAGCGCCGTCTGCACCGACATCACGCCAGGCTCGGCATTGCCGGGATCAGCCACGATCAACGTGTCGAATCCCATGAAGTCTCCACTGAGATGCTCGTACAGCGGCACCACCGCCAGCAGCAGCACCAACAGCGCTAGCGCGCGGCCACACCCCAAGCGCCGTGGCGATGGTGTCGCGGAGAGCAACGCAAGGCTCACCGCGCTCAGCAGCATGCCCGCGGCGGTATCGAACTTCATCAGATCCCAGCCGTGCGGATAGCCGGGGCGCAGATCCTTGAAGATCCACGCAAGCAGAATGAGAAAAGCAAGCAGCGCTGCAACGGCCAAGCAAGCGCTTTGCACGACAGCCAGGCGTTTAAGAAGAACAGCGTCGGACTGGTTCGTTGGCAGGACGATCAAGTCGTGTATGTTCATGGGCATGGCCCTGGCAGTGTGCGGTGACCCAGCTGGAACGCTCGAACCGACGCGGCCCTAGAACACTGCTTTCTTCCCCGTGAGGCCGCCGCCGTAGCATACATCCACGAAGGATGGGCCGGATGGTGTGCAAGTCGTGGAATATGGCGGCGCCATGTGAAGGTTTTGTGCAGGAAAAATCAGCTGAATCTCGCCGTGTGCGCCATGACGGTTGGGTTATGCGTGCAGCTTGAAGTCATTCCAGCGAAAGCTCACTAGTGTCCGGCACGGCTTTGCGAATCCGCAGCAAGACATGGATATGACGCAGTTTAGTGTTCATCTACCGAGGGCAAGACTCAAAATCGCCGTATCCCATAGGGCCGTCATTCCCGCGAAAGCGGGAATCCATTTTGCTCTGGTATATCCCTGAAATGGATTCCCGCTTTCGCGGGAATGACGGCCCTATGGGTTACCGCAGACGTACATGGGGCCACGCAAATTCCTGCCCGACAGCAGTGAGCGAAAGCTGGAATGCCGAGCAAGAGTTTCCGGCGATTGAAAACCGATCACGGCTGCGACAGCGCCGTTGCGTGATAGGCGACGTGCTCGCCGATAAAACTCGCAATGAAGTAATAGCTGTGGTCATACCCGGTCCGCATGCGCAGCTCGAGCGGATGCCCCGCGGCCTTGGCAGCTTCCTGCAACAAGCGCGGCTGCAGTTGCGTCGACAGGAATTCATCCGCATCGCCCTGGTCGATCAGCAGCGGCAGTTTTTCGTTGGCGGTCTTCACCAGTTCGGTAGCGTCGTACGCGCGCCAGGTTTCGCGATCGCTGCCAAGGTAGGCGGTAAAGGCTTTTTCGCCCCAGGGCACACGCGACGGCGAAACGATGGGCGAAAACGCCGAGACGCTGCTGTAGCGTCCAGGATTCTTCAACGCAACGACCAACGCGCCATGGCCACCCATCGAGTGACCGCTGATGGCGCGCTTTTTCGTCACCGGGAAATGCTGCTCGACCAAGGCGGGCAATTCGTGCGCCACGTAGTCGTACATGCGGAAGTGCTGCGACCAGGGCGCTACCGTTGCATTGACGTAGAAGCCGGCGCCCTGCCCCAGGTCGTATGCATCATCGTTCGCCACCTGCTCGCCGCGTGGACTGGTATCGCAGGCGACGATGGCCAGGCCGTGCTCGGCGGCATAACGCTGCGCGCCGGCCTTGGTGATGAAATTCTGTTCGGTGCAGGTAAGGCCGGACAGCCAGTACAGCACCGGCACCTTCCCTTCAGCAGCATGCGGCGGCAAGTAGATGGCGAAACGCATCTCGCCATCCACCGCCTTGGAGCGATGGCGGTGCACTTCCTGCCAGCCGCCGAAACAAGCGTGACGTTCGATGCGTTCCATGGTGAAGGCCCTCGGAGTAGATGACACTGCTTTTAGCCCTCCCACGGGGAGAAGGGCGTTTTGCGTCAGAAGTAAATGACAGTGCGGATCGACTTGCCTTCGTGCATCAAGTCGAACGCTTCGTTGATCTGCTCCAATGGCAGGCGATGCGTGATGAACGGATCGAGCCGGATCTCGCCGCGCATGGCCTGCTGCACCATGCCCGGCAACTGGCTGCGTCCTTTCACGCCACCGAACGCGCTGCCGCGCCACACGCGGCCGGTGACCAACTGGAACGGGCGCGTGCGGATTTCCTTGCCCGCGCCGGCCACGCCAATGATGATGCTTTCGCCCCAGCCTTTGTGGCAGCACTCCAGCGCAGCGCGCATCACGTCCACATTGCCGATGCATTCGAAGCTGTAGTCCACGCCGCCGTCGGTCATCGTCACGATCACGTCCTGGATCGGCTTGTCGTGATCCTTGGGATTGATGCAATCGGTGGCGCCCATCTCCCGCGCCAGCGCGAATTTGTCGGCGTTGATATCCACGGCGATGATGCGCGAGGCCTTCGCCTGCACCGCGCCCTGGATCACTGCCAGGCCAATGCCGCCGAGGCCGAACACCGCCACCGTCGCGCCCGCTTCCACCTTGGCGGTGTTGTGCACCGCGCCGATGCCGGTGGTGACGCCGCAACCGAGCAGGCACACCTTGTCCAGCGGCGCCTGCGTGTCGATCTTTGCCAGCGAGATTTCCGGCACCACGGTGTATTCGCTGAAGGTGCTGGTGCCCATGTAGTGGTAGATGGGCTGGCCCCGGTAAGAGAAACGCGTGGTGCCGTCCGGCATCAGCCCTTTGCCCTGCGTGGCTCGCACCGCCTGGCACAGGTTGGTCTTGCCGGAAAGGCAGAATTTGCACTTGCCGCACTCGGCCGTGTAGAGCGGAATCACATGGTCGCCCGGCTGCAGCGTGGTCACGCCCTCGCCCACTTCCACCACGATGCCGCCGCCTTCGTGGCCCAGCACGGCGGGAAAAATGCCTTCGGGATCATCGCCAGACAGCGTGAAGGCGTCCGTATGGCAGACGCCGGTGTGCGTGATCTTCACCAGCACTTCGCCGGCCTTGGGCGGCGCGACGTCGATCTCGACGATTTCCAAGGGTTTGCCGGCGGCGAAGGCGACGGCTGCGCGGGATTTCATGCTGTTGCTCCTGCAGATCGAAAGAATGCTCTGGATTATCGTTGATGCCTGTCGGCGACCGGAATACACAAAGCTCCGTGCAGGAAATGGCCGTGCCCCGCCACGGGAAAGTGGCTATTGGGAGCGCGACGCCGACAGGTGCATGATCGCAAGCAAGCCGGTAGAGGTTATGGAGAGGGCCATGACGTTACGCTGCGGCACGTGGGCAAAAGGCATGCTTTGGCTTGCTGCGGGTGCCACTACGGCCCTGCACGCGCAATCGGTTGCCGAATGGAACGCAGAGCAGGCGGCGGCCGAAGCGAAAGCGGACAAGATCATGGTCGAGGCCGCGCACCAGAAAGGCCTGCTCAGCCAGTACATGGCCATGCGCGAGGCTTATGCCCGCGACAATTCCACCGCCTTCCACATGATCTTCGGCCAATACATCAGCTGGTACCTGAGTTTCCTTGGCGAGTATCCGCTGGCGACGCAAGCCTTTTTTATCGCGCAACCAGCGCAGCCCGTGGACAATCCTTCCCCCCTCGGCGGTGGCTACACGGCGCGCCCGGCGCTGGACGCCATTCCCGAATTTGCCGGCCATTACCAGATCGTGCTGCTCAACGAAGCGCATAACGTGGCGATGACGCGCAGCCTTACCGTGGCGTTGCTGAGCCGGCTTTATCAGCAAGGCTTTCGCTACTTTGCCGCCGAAACGCTGTCGTCGAAAGATACGGGGTTGCAGGCGCGCGGCTATCCCATCGAAGACAGCGGCTTCTACACGCAAGAGCCGGTGTACGCGGAAATGGTGCGCACAGCGCTCAAGCTCGGTTACAAGGTGATTGCGTACGAAGCCGCACCGAATGCCGCCACGCCCGACCAGCGCGAGACCGAACAGGCGCGCCATCTGTACGAGAGCGTGTTCAAGCAGGATCCGCGCGCGCGCCTGGTAGTCAACGCCGGCTACGAACACATCGTCAAATCGGGCGTCTATCTGGGTGGCCAATCCATGGCCGAACATTTGTACAAGCTTACCGGCCTGCCGATGCTTGCCATCGACCAGACCACCATGTATCCGCGCCCGTCCGGCCAGGGCGATCATCCCTACTACAAGGCGGTGATGGACCAGTTGCATCCGAAGGCGCCCATCGTCTTCGCCGATGCGAACGGCAAGCCATGGTCGCTGCGTCCGGCCTACGACGTCACCGTGTTCTTTCCACCGGAAAAACTGGAGCATGGGCGGCCCACCTGGTTGAGCCTGTGGGGTTTGCGCCAGCCACGCCTGATCAGTGCGGACGGTTGCCACGGCCACTACGCCTGCCTGGTCGAGGCGCGCTATAGCAACGAAGGGCCCGATGCCATTCCGGCCGACCGCATGCTGCTGGATACACCCGCGCCGCTCGCCGTTTCCATTTCGGGCCTGAAGGCGTACGGCAATACGCAAGCCGTGCCATCCGGCACTTTGTATCTGCGGCCAGGAAGTTATCAACTGAGCTTCGTGGTGGGCCCGTACAAAGTGCTGCACCGGGCGACGATCACCGTACCGTAAGCAAGCTTCCAGCGACACGAAGGGGGTCTCCGTGCGGCGACAAGCTGACATCGCCACTCAATATATCCCTGGCGATATTGGGTAATACGCTAAAGCACAAGCAACCCCACCCCAACCCTCCCCTACTGTCGTAGGGGAGGGAGCCGATCGCTGCCATTTGCAACTGCCAGCCATGTGAGCCGTTCTGCAAAACTTGTCCGCTAGAATCGACGTGTTTTTGCCCAGCCTCCGGTGAATCATGCGCCAACTGCTCGCCCTAGCCTTCGCCTTAGCCATCGCTTCCATCCAACCCGCCCACGCCCAGGGATCCCACAACGATGGCACCGCTGCTACGCACGGCCCGATCGTGGTGTTGATCACCATCGACGGCTTTCCCGCCCGTGCCCTGCAAGACCCGCGCTTGCCGATGCCCACGCTGCGCAAGCTGATGCACGATGGCGCCTATGCGCAGGCCATGCAGCCGATCAATCCTTCGGTGACCTGGCCCAATCACACCACGCTGATCACTGGCGTCAACGCCAGCGGGCATCACGTGATGGCCAATGGCCTGATCACTTTTCCGCCGGATGGCAGCGTGCCGGAAGTGAAGCCGTGGACGCCGAAGGATCAACTCGTGCACGCCCGCACGTTGTATGACGCATTGGCGGAAAAAGGCATGAGCACGGGTCAGGTGGATTGGGTGGCGATCTACGGCGCGAAAAACGTGCAATGGGCCTTTGCCGAACAGCCTGATGCAGACGGCCCGATTGCGCAGGATCTTGTCGCACAGGGGCTCGTGACCAAGCAGCAGGTAGCAAGCTTCGGCGACGACAGCACGCCGGCATGGCGCGATGAAATATGGACGGATGCCGCCATCGACATCCTCGTCCATCACACGCCCAATCTCCTGCTGTTCCATCTGCTGCAAACCGATACGCTGCAACACGAATACGGCGCATTGTCACCGGCTGCCTATGCGGCTTATGCATATGCGGATACGCGCATGGCGAAGTTGATCGACGCGGCGCGCAAGGCCGGCCTGCTGGATCGCATCACCTTCGTCATTGCCTCCGACCACGGTTTTACCGATTACACGCATGCCGTCCATCCAAACGTCGAACTGGTGCGGGCAGGCTATCTGCATCAGGAAAAAGGCAGTTATCGCGGTGACGTGTGGATTCAGCCGGAAGGCGGCGAAGCATCGCTGTATATCCGTGACAGCGCCAAGCGGGCCGAGCTGTTGCCGAAACTGAAAGCCGATTTCGAGAAAGTGCCGGGCGTAGCTGCGATCTACACCGCCAACGACGCGAATCAGCTGGGCCTTCCCGTGCCGGGCTCCACCGACCAGGCGCCTGATTTGTATCTCATCGCCAAGGCCGGCTATTCCTTCACGGACGGCACCGCGGAGCCGCTGGTGACGGATTTCGAGAACGCGCGCGGCGCGCACGGCTACCTCAATACCAATCCCGACATGCAGGCGCTGTTCGTGGCGTCTGGAGCGCATGTAAAACATGGCGTGAGCTTGGGCGCCATCAGCAATTTGCGCGTGGCGCCGACGATTGCCAAGTTGCTTGGTGTGTCATTGCCGGCAGCCAAGCAAGCGCCTCTCGCCGACATGCTGCAATGAATATCGCGCGCTGAGACCTGCGCTACAGATTTGCTTCCAAAGGTCGAACACATTAAAAGCAAGTGCAAGGGGCGTATCATTCCCGTGTTTTTCTCCGTCAAACCCGGCCACGGCCGGGTTGGCATGGCAGAGAGCGTGTCGCGAGACGGCACGCTCCTCATCTTGGTAGTTTATGCAGATCAAAAATCTTTTCCCCCGCGCCGTCGCTGCCGCTTGCGCCCTCGGTATCGGCCTGACCGGCTTTGCCAGCACCGCGCGAGCCATCGACATCCCTGCTCCCGCCGGCTGGCAGTTGCAATGGGGCGACAATTTCGCCGGCGCCGCAGGCTCCCTTCCCTCGTCCACCAACTGGCGCATCGATACGGGACACGGCTACCCGAACGGGCCGGTCAACTGGGGCACCTCGGAAATCGAGAACTACACCAGCGATCCGGCCAACATCCATTTGGACGGCCAAGGCCATCTGGTCATCACGCCGCAACGCGACGCGGCCGGGCAGTGGACCTCCGGCCGCGTGGAAACCGTGCGTGACGACTTTGCCGCCCCCGATGGCGGCCAGCTGCGCATGGAGGCACGCATCCAGATGCCGGACGTGACCGGCCCGCGCGCACTCGGCTATTGGCCCGCATTCTGGGCGTTGGGCAGTGACTACCGCACCACCATGGCATGGCCCAAGTCCGGCGAGTTCGACATCATGGAAAGCGTCAATGGACTGGATGCGGTGTGGGGCATCCTGCACTGCGGCGTGAATCCCGGGGGTCCGTGCGGCGAACCGATCGGCATTGGCGCCCGCCTGCCCTGCCCGCACGAGGCCTGCACGGCCGGCCCGCACACTTTCACGTTCGAGTGGGATCGCAGCGTGACGCCGGAACGGCTGCGCTGGTTCGTGGACGACCAGCTCATCAACCAGGTTGCCGAGAACCAGCTTTCCGCCGATACCTGGCGCCAACTCACCGGCGAGCACGGGTATTTCATGCTGCTGGACGTCGCGATGGGCGGCGGCTTCTCGTTCGTGATGGCCGGCTGGAAACCCACGCCGACGCCGGAAACAGAGCCAGGGCACTCGATGGTGGTGGATTACGTCGCCGTCTGGACCAAGCCTGGCACCGGCAAGAAAACCCCGCAACCGGTGCAGCCGGAGATGTCGGCGGACGCGAAGAAGCTGGCGCGGAAGGCGGCGGCGAAAAGCTGATGCGGTCCTTCCTGCTCGTCATTCCGGAGTGAGCATCCGGCATTACCTCTGCTCACCCAAAGCGCCGAGCCGCCTTCCAAAACACCGCCCAAGGCATGCGCGGCGCGCCACACACGAAAATGTCCGGATGATCCCGGCTCTCTTCGTTCTGCATGCCATACGGATGGCTGATGTGGCCGGCCAAACGGCAGCCGGTGAGGTAATGCTCCGCCCAGGCGCGCGATGAGCCCAGCACGATCAGCGTCGTGGGCGGCGGCACGGGATAGCCGCGCAGCCATGCTGAATTGGTGAGGCTGATCGGCGCGGGCAGGCGGTAACGTGGCCCAAGGATTTCCATGGCGCCCTGCTCGCCATAGTTGCCCACCAGCACGCCGACATGCGCCTGTTGTTTGGGCGGCAATGCATCGCGAATGTTCGCAACGGTCTGCACGATATCTTCCCAACCTAGCTCTTCGCGCAAGTCGCCGTTGTAGTGGAGCGCAAAACGCATCAACGGCCCGTTGGCCGAGAGCGGAAGAATCGCCGCGGCAGCACCAAGCCCATAGCCCGAAAACCCGACGAAGAAAACCCCGGCAAGCACCCGTCGCAAACGTCGCGGCGGCGACGCCAGCCAGCGCAACACCAGCACCGCGCCCATGGCAAACAGCATCGGATACGCGGCGCCCAGGTAGTAACCCCGTCCCTGCCCGAGTACCAACAGCGCGAGCGGCACCAGATACATCCATGCAAGCAGACGATAGCGGCGCTCTTGCAGGTAACCATACAGACCGGCCAGCCACAGCGGCAGCGTGAACGGGTTCGTGCACCTCGTCACCTGATGGAAAAAGAAGTCGTTGGCGCGCCCTTCGGCCACGTCACGCGCGTGAATGGCCTGGAGAAAACGCCAGTAAACAAAATCGTGCCGCACCTGCCAGATGAGGTTGGGCAGAAAGATCAGCAGCGCAAGCGCGATGCCTGCCCAAAGCCACACGCTGCGAAAATAGCGGCGCGGCGACGTAAACAGCAGCCCGGCGAGGATCCCGGCCGCAAGAAAGAAAATGGTGTACTTGGTCTGCGCGCCCGCACCGATAGCCGCGCCAACAGCCAGCCACCAGCGCGGGTTTTCCGTCGCTAGCAGGCGTATGACGAAATAAGCCGCCAGCACCCACCACAAGTAATCAAAGCTGGTGTATTGGAATTCCGTGCCTTCGAACAAGGGCAGCGGCGAAAGCGCCACGATAATCGCCGCCATCAACTGCGCCTTGCGTCCGCCGCCGAGCTCGCGCGCCATCAAGCCCGATACCACCACCACGATGGCCTGCGCGATCACGGAAAATAGACGCAGGCCCGGCAGCCACAGACCGAACAGCAACAACCCGATGCGCTCGATGAAAGGCGTAAACGGCGGATACGGCACAAAGCCCCAATCCAGATGCAGCGCGTCGCTCAGCACCTGCCATTCATCGCGATGAAAACCGAAGCGCACGTTGGTAAGCACGTGAACGAGTCCGACCACGCCAGCGCATAGCAGCAACCATGCGACGTCAGACCCAGCGCTTTCCTCCAAAACCAGGGCTTCCTGCTTAGGAACGGCAATAAACTGCATATACTCTCGCTACTGGCCTCCCCATAGGGGAGGCCAGTATGGTCCGACAAGGCGATGCATGCCGAGGTGAAAACTCTAGCGTGCAAGCTGTGCTTTAAGAAAACCCGAATCAGTATCGCCGTCGTCCCTAGAAGGTTCGCAGGGTAGATGGCAGTTATATGAATCGCCAGTGATGCTCAACGGTGTCGCCTAAGTCAACAGTTCTTCGGTTATTACTCGGAATCGCATTTCACGACACGAAACTTGCGCTGTTTGACCAATGCCTACCACAAAAACATCCCAAGGCGATCGGCTGTAATGATGCAAAAAAAACACCGCCACAAGTGGCGATGTTTTTTTAAATGAAGCAATTCGCACATCCTTGCAAAAATCAGAAATTCCACATAAATGTCAATACTTCATCATTTTGTGGACAAGCGCATCCGCATCTTTAAATAAAATACTATTAAAATTTAAAACGACTGGAGCCAATTAATCAACACCTTGTTGCTGAACTATTTCCTGACCGCCACCTTGTAACGGATAACTAGAAAACATTACTTTTCCATTGCAAACACCAACACCATACGCATTGGCAACAACTCCAAAAACTGGCGCGCCATTATTTAAAGATCCCATCCCAGGGCCAAATATGGCGGTGGTAGCCGGGATTTCCGCGCAACTTCTCAAACCAGTGTAATATTCGATAAAACCTATACTTTCACCAGACAAATATCCCAATGCCGCAGGAGTCGACCAAGATCCGATTTTCGTAACAATACCCGTTTTAGTATCTTTTACGTATCCTTCCCAGACATTTTCCGCCGATGTTCCGCTGACCAGAGTGGCAGTGAAGTCATACGTAGTACCTAGCGAGAACGGTACCTTAACGGTGTTGCACGTTATTCCATTACCATAGTCAGCACCTTCGCTACAATGGGCCCGGTCAATTACACGAGCACCCTCGCCAAAGTAAGAAAAAATCAAGAGCGCCTCGCCATTACCCTGTGGTTGTATACCATAGTAATACGCTTCGTTTTTTGCAGTATGATTTTTGAAATAGATGTATTGCGAATAATACATAGCCCTATCCACAGGGCCGCTCAACACTGTAATGGGATATGTTAATTCAGTAAAACCGTTTAATCCGCCTGACATACCGCCGACGAAATTTGTTATGTGCACCCCATATTGCACTGAAGAAAATCCAGCTTGCGCGACACCTGCCATTGCAAATGTTGATGCGATAATGCTTAACTTAGTTAACCTCTTCATGTTTATGTCCTTTAAAATTTTTTGAGTAACCGGCGTTGTCGCTTTTCCTGTACACGAGCCGATAACAGCACCATACTCGCGCACGAAGACAGTTTCGCCAAAGTCTCTGCGCTTGCGTATCGTCATCATTCGTTTCTATGGGTCAGCTTCTTCTCATTCAGAAGAAGTCAACATCGCGTAGACTTGTACGTCATGCCTACGTCGCAGATAAGCATTTTCAATATGCCGCCTTTCGATGTGATATGAGCGACTTCCCACGCGCCGTACCGTTTGTATGCGGCCGAGCAACGCTCTACCCACCACGGAAACGCCCTTACGAGCGCATCGACCGCCGCCTGGTGCCTGCTCATGTCATGCAAACATGTTTATCCCTATTTTGGACGTGCAAAACGTAGACGTCCAAATACATCCTATGTTTGATCACGCCTTACCGTCATCCGGCGAAGGCCCGGAATAATGGCGGCGCACGATCAAGCCTCATGGAAAGTCGTGTAAATTCCCAGCCTAAGAATTACATTTGCTTTCGCCGCTGCGCCACATCATCCGGCGTGACGGTGCCCTGCTTGTTGCCGAAATGCCCGATCACGTAATTGCTCAGCTCGGCAATTTCCGTATCCGAATAGGCATCGCCGAAGCTCGGCATGAAGACACTTGCACTCATGCCGCTCAAGCTGGAGCCGTGCAGCAGGATCTGTGTCACGTTGGTGCCGCGCACATCGTTGACGCCGCGCGAACCAAGCAATGACGCATACGGCGTCTGCTGCCCCTTGCCGTTCCACTGGTGGCAACTGGCGCAAGCGCCTTCGAACAGCTTGACGCCCTGCGCATCGGCGTGTGCTTCGCTGCCGGGCGCATAGTCGCTGGACGCCAAGGCGGGAGCAGGCCTGGTATCGATCGCAATCGCGTCCGTGCCGGCACGCGCCGGCACGTTGCGCAAATAGGCAACCAACGCACTCGCATCCGCCGGTTGCAGGAAACGCAGGCTGTTTTCCACCGCCTCGGCCATCGGGCCGGACGCGGAACCATGGCCATCGGCATGACCGGTGGTGAGGTAGCCGACAAGATCGCCATCGCTCCACCCACCGATACCATGCACCAGATCGGGGGTGATGTTGTAAGCGCGCCAGCCTTGCAACACCGAACCCGCCAAGTCGTTTTTGTGATCCAGGGCGAAGGCGAAATTCCTGGGCGTATGGCATTCCGCGCAATGTCCCAGCGCCGTGGCGAGATACTTGCCGCTGTTCCACTGCGTCGATTGCGAGGCATCCGGCTGGAAGCGCTGGCTCTTGAAGAAGCCGGCGTTCCAGAAGCCCATCACCCAACGCTGGTTGTACGGGAAAGAAAGATCGTTGGCGCGGTTCGGCTGCGAGATCTTCGGCAGGCTGAAAAGGTACGCCTTGATCGCCAGCACGTCACTACGGCTCAGCAACGTATACGAGGTATAGGGAAACGCCGGATACAGATGCTCGCCGTGCTTGCCGATGCCATCGTGCAGCGCGCGCACGAACTCATCATCGCTCCAGCTGCCGATACCGGTCGCTTCATCCGCCGTGATGTTGGACGAGTAGATGGTGCCGAACGGCAAGCGGAACGAGACGCCGCCGGCAAACGCTTTTCCGGAACCCGGCACGGTGTGGCATGCAGTGCAATCGGCCATCTTGGCGAGGTATTCGCCGCGCGCCAGCACATCGGCCGACGGCGGTGCGCCGGCCATGGCAGGCGAGGTACCTACGGAACTGTCGGAGCGGTTCAAATACAGGTACACGCCCGTGCCGATCAGCAGCAGGATCACGATAACGAGCAGGAAGCGTTTCATGTGGTCTCCCTCCTCTCATGCACGGCGGTGGATGCGACGGACTTGAGCGCACCCGGGCTTTGCACCAGCAGGCTGCGATCCACCGGCAGCTTGTAGAGTCGTACGCCGGTAGCGGCAAAGATGGCGTTGGCCAGCGCGGGCGCGGCAATGGCGGTGCCGACTTCGCCCATGCCCCCCGGCGCTTCGGCATTGACCACGCGATGCACTTCCACCAGCGGCGTTTCGTTGATGCGCAGCACGCGATAGTTGTTGAAGTTGCTTTGCTCGACCGCACCGTGCTTGATGGTAAGCCCGCTGTACAACGCCGCGCTCAGTCCGAACAGCACGCCGCCTTGTACTTGCGCCTCGATCGAACTGGTGTTGACGGCAATGCCGACGTCGATCGCCGCGACCACCTTGCGCAAACGCACCTCGCCCTGCGGCGTGACTTCCGCTTCCACGATCACGCACACATGGCTGCCGAATGGATCGCCCAACGCGATGCCGCGGCCGACACGTGCCGGCAAGGTCTGGCTACCCCAGCCGATTTTCTCGGCAGCGAGATTCAACACACCCAGCGCGCGCGGATTTTTCTGCAACAGCGCGCGACGGAAGGCGAGCGGATCCTGCTTGGCATGATGAGCCAGTTCGTCGATGAAACTTTCCACCACGAACAAGTTGTGCGTCGGCCCCACGCCACGCCACCAGCCGACGATAAAGCCGGGCGGCATGTCGTGGCGGATCCATTCCACGTGCGCCTTGGGAATGTCGTAGGGCGTTTGCACCACGCATTCGACCGCATCGCTGTCCAGGCCATCCTTGCCCATCGCGCCCGGCGCAAACCGCGCCAGCACCGAGCCGCCGCTGGTGCGATAGCCGTACCAGATGGGACGGCCACTGGCATCGAGCACGGCCGAGATCACGTCGTGATACATCGGCCGCATGTGATCCTGGCCAATGTCTTCTTCGCGCGTCCACACCACTTTCAGCGGATACGGCACCTGCTTGGCAAACGCTACCGCCTGCTCCACCCAATCGGTTTCCAGCCGGCGCCCGAAGCCGCCGCCCAGATACTGGTTGTGAAACACGATTTTCTCGATCGGCAGGCCGGTGATCCTGGCCGCCTCCTGCGCCGCGCGCATCGGCACCTGCGTGCCGGTCCAGATCTCGCATTGATCGTGCGTGACGTGCACGGTGCAGTTCATCGGTTCCATCGTGGCGTGCGCGAGCATCGGCGAGGAATATTCCGATTGCACCAGCGTGCCTTGCGGACGTTCGCCGTCATCGCGCGCCACGATGCCCTTGCCGTTGCGTGCGCTGTCGGCGATGGCCTCCTGCAATTGCTGCGTGGTGAGGTTGGCGTTGACGCCGCGGTCCCACTCGATCACGAGCGCTTCCATGCCTTTCTTCGCCGCCCAGAAATGCTCGCCCACCACCGCGACGGCGTTGTCCAGGCGCAGCACGCCCACCACGCCGGGCAGTCTGCGCGCGGCCTTGTCGTCGACGGACACCAGCTTGCCGGCGAAGGTCGGGCATGCCTTCACCGTAGCCACCTTCATGCCCGGCACGCGCACGTCGAGGCCGAATTGCGTGGAGCCTTTGACTTTGTCCGCGGCATCCACGCGCCGAATCGGTTTGCCGATCAGCTTGAAATCCTTGGGATCGGTGAGCTGCACCTTGTCGGGCATCGGCAGCCGTCCGGCGACGTCCGCCAATTCGTTGAAGGTGGCGCTGCGCCCGGATGGCGGGTGATGCACCACGCCGCGATCCACCGTGCAGCTGGCAGGATCCACGTGCCATTTCACCGCCGCCGCGCTCACCAGCATGCTGCGCGCCACGGCGCCCGCTTCGCGCAATACCGACCAGGTACCACGCGTGCTGGTGGAACCGCCGGTGATCTGTCCGCCCAGTGCGGGTATGCCGTAAAGATCATCGCTGGGTGGCGAGTGCTCCACCTTGATCTGGTCCAGGCCCACCCCGAGTTCCTCGGCCAGCAGCATGCTGCACCCGGTATAGATGCCCTGCCCCATTTCCACGCTGGGCATCACCAGGCGTACCGGGCCTTCGCTGTCGATGCGGATGAAGGCATTGGGTGCGAACGGCGGATTGCCGTCGGCCATGGCCGCGGCGGTATCGGCCGGCTGCCGGCGCGCGCTCATCATAGCCGACGCCGCGCCAGTGCCGCCCAGCCATAGGAAGGCGATCGCCAGGCCGCTGGATTTCAGCACGCTGCGGCGTTGCAGGTCGATGTTGTCCATGGGTTCCGGCGCAAGGGATTCGGCGCTCATGACGCGGCTCCTTCCGGCGTGCTGCCGATCGTCTGCAGGATCTCGATCTTGCCGGTGGCGGCCTGCTTGATCGCCGCACGAATGCGCACATAGGTGGCGCAGCGGCAAAGGTTGCCGGACATGGCGGCGTCGATATCGTCGTCGGAAGGATTGGGCGTATGCGCCAGCAGCGCGGCCGCCGACATGATCTGGCCGGATTGGCAATAGCCGCATTGCACCACGTCGACATCCAGCCACGCCTGCTGGATCTTCTGCCCGGCAGGCGTGTTGCCCACCGCTTCGATGGTGGTGATGGCGCGGTTGCCGATGGCGCCCACCGGCAGCACGCACGAGCGCACCGCCTGCCCATCCAGATGCACCGTGCATGCGCCGCATTGCGCGATACCGCAACCGAACTTGGTGCCGGTCAGGCCGATGACGTCGCGCAACACCCACAGCAGCGGCATGTCATCGGGTACGTCGACCGGGTAAGACTGACCGTTGACGGACAAGGACACCATGAAAGCCTCCGTACTGCATCAGGAGCGGCGTGTATTGTCTAAAACTGCAGCGTTTGCCTAAAACGCGCACGCCTGCAAAGCACGCAACCGAAAACGACCTGTTCAACACCGCCGACGTGATAACGGTTGCCGGCAACCCCACGACAGGATGGCATCGAACGGCAAAGGCGTGACACCATCACGGTCATCTATTCTGCTCCTTTTGTCTGTCGACGGCAAAGATGAATTCAGCCCACGAGCTAAGCACCTTGATTGCGGCATTGCGTGATCTGCATGGCGAAGCCGCGCCGAAAGCAGCGCTTGCCACGCTCACGCGAACACGCGGCTCCACCTTTCGGCGCGCCGGTACGCGCATGCTGGTATTGGGCGATGGCCGTGTCGTGTGCGAGCTTTCCGGCGGCTGCCCGCAACGCGATATCGTGGCGCGCGCCCTGGAAGTCATCGACAGCGGCGAGCCGAAACTGGTCCGCTACAACGCGGAATCAGGCCTGGACGTGCTGATCGAAATGGGCTGTGGCGGCGAACTGGAGGTCCTGATCGAACCGCTGCTGGCGATGCACGATATGGATTTCATCGACACGCTTGCACGCTGCCTCGATCTGCGGCGCACGCTGCACATGGCCACGCTGTTTGTCGCCAATGGCAAAACAGTATTGCCGCGCAGGCTGGTATGGAACGGCCACGGCGTGGCCTACGATGGCATCGGCGATGCGGCGCTGGTGCAAGCCATCATGGCGCACGCGCCGGCTTCTGCATGGCGGCGCGCAGGCACGGCGAGCCTGCCTTCTGCGCAAGGCATGGCCGAGGTGTTGCTGGAAGCGATCGCGCCACCGCATGCCTTGGTGGTGATCGGCAGCAGCGCCGCGGCGCGTGCATTGCTGCCCCTGGCGAGTGCATTGGGATGGCGTACCACGCTGGTGGACTATGATCCCGCCCGGCTGCGTGCCAGCGATCTGCCGGCGGGTTTGCATACGGCGTGTGCCACGCCGCAGCAGCTTATGGATGCCATAGCGCTCGATAGCC